>DATASF010000068.1:0-19367 GCA_036269335.1 Casimicrobiaceae bacterium | reverse complement strand
GGGCATGCAGGTGCTCGCCCGCGGCATCGTGTTCATCGATCTGGCGATCGCGCAGATCGCCGGCTGCGGCGTCGTGCTCGCCGACCGTTTCGGCTTCGAGGCCGAAGGCATCGCGGTGCAGGTCGCCGCGCTGGCCGCGGCGCTGGGCGGCGCGTTGCTGCTGACCCGGACCGAGCGGGTGTGGCCCGAGGTGCAGGAAGCGGTGATCGGTGTCGTGTTCATCCTCGGCGCGACCGGCAGCGTGCTGCTGCTCGCCAGCAATCCGCACGGCAGCGAGCATTTGCGCGATCTTCTGGTCGGCCAGATCCTCTGGGCGCAGCCGTCGCGGCTGGTCTTGGCCGCGCTGGTGTATGCGGCGATTCTGGTGCTGTGGTTCGGCTGGCGCGAGCGGCTGGGGCGCACCGGCTTCTACGTTTTGTTCGCCCTCGCCGTCACCGTGTCGGTGCAGCTGGTCGGGCTGTATCTGGTCTTCGCTACCTTGATCGTTCCGCCGCTGGCGACGCGAAAAATGCAGCGGGGAAGACTCGCCGCGTCCTGGGCGCTGGGGGCCGCGGGTTACGCCGCGGGTCTGGTGCTCTCGACGGCGCTCGACCTGCCGAGCGGCCCGGTTGTCGTCTGGATGCTGGTGGCTCTGGGGCTCGCCTGGCATGCCTGGCTCGCAGCGGCCTCGGGACCGACCACTCGCCGCCCCGTATGAAGCGAAACGCTATTTGCGCAACGCCGCGATGCCGCGCTGCAGACCGTCGAGCGTCAGGGGAAACATGCGCGGGCCGAGGAGCTCCCGCACCATCTGCGTCGAGCGTGTGTATTGCCAGGTGCGCTCGGGCTCCGGGTTGAGCCAGATCGCATGGCGGTATGTCGCGATCAGCCGCGCGAGCCACGCCGCGCCGGACTCCTCGTTCGCGTACTCGACGCTGCCTCCCGGCTGGATCAGTTCGTAAGGACTCATCGCCGCATCGCCGACGAAGATCAGCTTCCAGTCGCGGCCGTACTTGTGCATCAGGTCGAGGGTCGCGATGCGCTCGTTGCGGCGCCGGTGGTTGTCGCGCCAGACATGATCGTAAACGCAGTTGTGGAAATAGAAATACTCGAGGTGCCTGAACTCGGATTTGGCCGCCGAAAAGAGCTCTTCGCAGACCTGGACGTGCGGATCCATCGAGCCGCCGACGTCGAGGAACAGCAGCACCTTGACGCGGTTGCGCCGCTCGGGCCGCAGCTGGACATCGAGCCACCCGGCATTGCGCGCCGTGCGCTCGATCGTCGTATCGAGGTCGAACTCGTCGGGTACGCCCTGCCGCGCGAAGCGCCGCAGGCGGCGTAACGCGATCTTGATGTTGCGGGTGTTGATGTCGACCGAGTCGTCGAGGTTGCGGAATGTCCGCTCGTCCCAGACCTTGATCGCGCTCCGGCTGCGCCCGCCCTGCTGGCCGACGCGTATGCCCTCGGGGTTGTAGCCGTAGGCGCCGAACGGGCTGGTCCCGGCGGTGCCGATCCATTTCGATCCGCCCTGGTGCCGGCCACGCTGCTCATCCAGCCGCCGGCGCAGCGTCTGCATCAGCAGGTCCCAGCCGCCGAGCGCGGCGACCATCGCTTTCTCCTCGTCGGTCAGATTGCCTTCGATCATCTTGCGCAGCCAGGATTCCGGAACGTCCGCATGAATGTCGAGCATGCCGTCGACGCCCTTGAAATAGGCGCCGAACGCGAGATTGAAACGGTCGTACAGCGCCTCGTCCTTGACCAGGCAGGTCCGGGCCAGAAAATAGAAGTCGTCGATGCTGGTCGATACGACGTCGTGCTTCAGCGCTTCGAGCAGCGTGAGGAACTCGCGCGTGCTGACCGGCAGCTTTGCCGACTTCAGATGCAGGAAGAAGTCGACCAGCACGGCGCTAGCGTCGCCGGTCGAGCAGGAACTTCAGGTGCTGTCGCACCGCCGGCCATTCGCCGTCGATGATGCTGAATACGACGGTGTCGCGCTTCGAGCCGTCCGGCATCAGCTGGTGGTTGCGCAGCACGCCATCCTGCTTGGCGCCGAGCCGCTCGATCGCAGCGCGCGAGGCATGATTGAACCAGTGCGTGCGAAATTCCACCGCGATGCAGCGCAACACATCGAACGCATGCGTCAGCAACAAGAGCTTGCATTCGGTATTGATCGCCGTCCGCTGCGCTCGCTTCGAATACCAGGTGTGCCCGATCTCGAGCCGCCGGTTGGCGGCGTCAACGTTGAAATAGCGCGTGCAGCCGATGATGTCTCCGGTCGCGTTCTGGCGCACGGCGAAAGGCATCGCCCCGAGGCGCTCGCGCATGTCGAGCGCGCGCGCGATGTAATCGCCGATCTTGTCCGGCGGCGCGACGCTGGTGTACCAGAGCCGCCAGAGCTCGCCGTCGGCAGCGGCTTCGCGCAGTGCCGCCTCGTGCTTCGCGTCGAGCGGCTCGAGCGTCGCGTGCTCACCCTTGAGCGTCACCGGCTCGATGAAGGCCATGACGCGGCTTCAGCGGCCCGTCCGCGCCATGAAGGCGACGCGCTCGAACAGGTGCACATCCTGCTCGTTCTTGAGCAGGGCGCCGTACAGCGGCGGCACGATGATCTTCTTGTCGCTGCTGCGCAGCGCCTCGGGCGGAATATCCTCGGCGAGCAGCAGTTTCAGCCAGTCGAGCAATTCGGACGTCGACGGCTTTTTCTTCAGTCCCGGGATGTCGCGCAGATCGAAGAAGACCTCCAGCGCCTCGCGCAGCAAGTCCTTCTTCAACCCGGGAAAGTGCACGTCGACGATCCGCGCCATCGTCGCTTTGTCGGGGAAGCGGATGTAATGAAAGAAACACCGCCGCAGGAATGCGTCGGGCAGTTCCTTTTCGTTGTTGCTGGTGATGATGACGGTCGGCCGGTGGCGGGCGCGTATGGTGTCCTGCGTCTCGTAGACGTAGAACTCCATCCGGTCGAGCTCGCGCAGGAGGTCGTTCGGAAATTCGATGTCGGCCTTGTCGACCTCGTCGATCAGCACGACCGCCGGCGTTTCCGAATCGAACGCCTGCCAGAGCACACCGCGCTTGATGTAATGCCCGATGTCGGCGACGCGCTCGTCGCCGAGCTGCGAGTCGCGCAGCCGCGACACCGCATCGTACTCGTACAGACCCTGCTGGGCCTTGGTCGTCGACTTGACGTGCCACTGCATCAGCGGCCGGCCGAGCGAGCGCGCAACTTCCTCGGCAAGCATCGTCTTTCCGGTTCCGGGCTCTCCCTTGATCAACAGCGGCCGCGCCAGCGTCACCGCGGCGTTGACCGCGAGCATCAGGTCGGGCGTCGCGACATAGGTGTCTGTGCCCTCGAACCGCATCGTCACTTCCCCGTCGGGCGCAATCGGCTGCATCGTCGTCTCCGGTTTCGATATTAGCTCACAAACCATTGCAGCAGCCAGAGCGCGGCCATGCCGACGGCGATGGTCAACAGCGTGTTGCGCCAGCGCCAGGCGACGATGCCGGCGACCAGCGCAGCGACGAGCTTGGCGTTGCCGACATCGAGGCTCAGCACGCCCGACCCCGCGAACACGATCGCCGGCACGACGATCGCGGTCAGCATCGCCGCCGGAACGTGGCGCAGCGCGCGCGCCAGCAGCGGCGGCATCTCGCGGCGCGCGAACAGAGCGATGAACGACAGGCGCGCAGCGAAGTTGATCGCGCCGACGACGACGATCATCGACCAGATCAGGAGCTGGCTAGTTTCCAGGCTCGGCCTCCGTCGCTGCGCCGGGTCCGAAAATCCGGTCGGCGACGACCCCGGCGACGATGCCGACCAGGCCGGCGCAAATCATCGACAGGCGCATCGGCATCGCGTCCAGCGCGATCGCCGCGACGGCCGCGGTCGCGAACACAATCAGCGTCGTGCGGTCGTGCAGCAGCGGCGCGAGCAGGGCAAGAAAGCACAAGGGCACGACGAATTCGAGCTGCCACGACGCAGGAATGACGGCACCTGCCAGGATGCCGGCGATCGTCGCGATCTGCCATGCCACCCAGAGCACCGCGCCGCCGCCGACAAAATACGAGACGTTGGCCCGCAGGTCCGGCGATTCGCGAAAACGCCGTATCGACGAGGCGAACGCCTGGTCGGTCAGCAGGAATGCGACCAGGTTGCGCCAGCGATGGTCGACCGGCTTGAGATAAGGCGCGAGCGCCGCGCTGTACATCAGGAAGCGCAGGCTGATCACAAAGCACGAAAGCACGATCACCGCCAGCGGGGCGCCGGCGGCGAGCAGCTGTGCGGCGATGATCTGCGCGGCACCGCTGAACACGATCATCGACATTGCCAGCGCCGCGACCGGCGAGGCGCCCGCGCTGATCGCACCGACGCCGCAGACGATGCCGAACGGGATCAGCCCGACGGTCATCGGCAGCATGTCGCGCGCGCCTTCGATGAACGCCGAACGGGAGAAATGAGTGCGCATGGGGACCGAACAAACGCGAAGGGCCTGCGTCCGGCGATCGCGCCCCGGCCGCAAGCCCTCGAGAGCATTCGCGCCGATTATAGCGCAGCCGCGCGATAATGGACCCTCGCAAACCCGAACGAGGAGTCATCCGGTGGACCTTCCGATCAATCAGTTCAAGCGGGCGATCGCATCCGGCCGAACGCCGCTCGGCGCGTGGCTGGGAAGCGGCGCGCCGTCGACCGCGGAGGCGCTCGGCTGCGCGGGCTTCGATTTCCTCGTCGTCGACATGGAGCACACGCCGATCGACACGCCGCAGATGATCGACATCCTGCGCGCGATCGCCGGGACGCCCGCGCAGGCGATCGTGCGCCCGCCGTGGAACGACATGGTGATGATCAAGCGCGCGCTCGATGCCGGCGCGCAATCGCTGCTGCTGCCGTTCGTGCAGAACGCCGACGAGGCGCGGCGCGCGGTCGCTTACACGCGTTATCCGCAGGACGGCGTGCGCGGCGTGGCGGGAACGCATCGCGGCAGCCGGTACGGCACCGTGCCCAATTACCTGAAGCGCGCGGGCGAGGAGATCTGCGTGATCGTGCAGATCGAGACGCTGCCCGCGCTTGCCAAGCTGGACGAGATCGCCTCCGTTCCCGGCATCGACTCGATCTTCATCGGGCCGAGCGATCTTTCGGCTTCGATGGGCCATCTGGGCGAAATCACGAATGCCGCGGTGCAGGAGCACCTGGCGGCGGCCGCCAAGGCCTGCCGGCGCGCCGGCAAGCCATCGGGCATCATCGGGCCGACTCCGGAGATGGTGGCGCGCTTCATCGACTACGGGTACTCGTGGATCGCGATAGGCTCCGATATGGGATTCATGGTCGGGCGCGCACAGGAATATCTGTCGCGGTTTCGCGACGCCGGGGCCGCAGCCGGCAAGCCGGCCCCGCGCTGACGCGCGTGCCCGGCGCTGTTGTTTTCTTGCTAGGATGCACGCTTTGAGCCACCGGGATCGGGTGATGGAATCGCCGTTCGAGTGCGTGCTCGATGCCAGGGCCAGCCTCGGCGAATGCCCGGTGTGGTCGACCGACGACCAGGTGCTTTACTGGGTCGACATCAACGCGCCGTCGCTCAATCGCTTCGACCCCGAGTCGCGCACCAATGTCGCGTGGCCGATGCCTGCGTCGATCGGCTGCTTCGCGCTGCGCGAACACGGCGGCTTCGTCGCGGCGCTGCGCGACGGCATCTGGCTGGTCGATCGCTCAGGCAGGCTCGGCGACCGGATGGCCGAGGCCCCGTACGATCCGGCGCACCACCGGTTCAACGACGGCCGCGCCGATCGGGCGGGACGCTTCTGGGCCGGGACGATGAACGAGCGGCGCGACGCCGCCAGCGGCGCGCTGTACTGTCTCGACGGCTACTTTTCGCTGACCCGTGTGCTCGACGGCATCACGATATCGAACGGGCTCGCCTGGAGTCCGGACGCGCAGACGCTCTACCATGCCGACACGCCGACGCGCACGATCAACGCGTATGCGTTCGACGAAGCCGCGGGCACCGTCAGCGGCAAGCGCGTATTCGCCCGCTTCGACGGCGAGACCGAGCGACCCGACGGCGCGGCGGTCGACCGCGACGGCTGCTATTGGATCGCGTTCTATCGCGGAGGCAAGATCGTGCGGCTGTCGCCGCAAGGCGAGCGGCTCGCCGAATACCCGGTGCCGGCGATGTGCCCGACGATGTGCGCATTCGGCGGTCCCGACCTGCGCACGCTCTACGTGACGACGGCGCGCCAGAATCGCGAGCCGGACGAGCTTGCGCGGCTGCCGCAGTCGGGCGGCCTGTTTGCGATGCGAGTCGACACCCCCGGTCTGGCGGAGCCGAAATTCGCCGGCTGACCGCCGTCCGCCGAAGCGGAACGGCCTCGACCCGATTTCCCGACCCCTGACCGGAACCTCATGCGCCTCGACAGCAGCGACTATCTTCCGATCGATGCATCGAGCAGCCTCGGCGCGTCGGCGTCGGGCGCATCGTTCGCCACGTCGACCGGCGACATGCTCGAGATCGGCAGCTTCGGTCCAGGCATATTCCGTCTTCGCGTCGGTCCGAACACGCGACCCGACTACGGACTGATCGCCGCGCGCGCGCAGCGCTGCGATGTCGCGCAGCCGTCGCGCGGCCTGTGGACGTTCACCGCAGGAGACGGATCGCTCGAGCTCGCTGGAACGCCGTTGACCTTGCGCCTGATGCACGCAGGCAAGACAGTGCTCGCTTCGATCACGGACAGGACACGCGGCGGCAAAACGCGCTTGCCGGCGATCGGGCGCGCGCGGCAGGGGCAATCGTGGGTGGCGGCGTACGCGCTCGCTTCGGGTGAACCGGTCTACGGGCTGGGTGCGCAGGCGGCGACGCTGAACAAGCGCGGCCAGCTGGTGGATTCGCAGGTCGAAGCGGCGGGCGCCTCGCCTTTCGCGTCGGGCACGAGCGCGCCGTTCTGCTGGAGCCCCGGCCCGGGCGGCGGCGCCTGGGGCATTTATGTTCACACGCCGTCGCGCGTGCTGCACGGCGTCGGCTATCCCGGCTGGTCGCAGCGCTCGTACGGTCTCGTCGTCGACGACGAAGCGCTCGACTTGTTCCTGATCGCCGCCCGCGATCCCGCGCAGGTGATCGAGCGCTATACCGCGCTCACCGGGCGAGCGCCCGAAGTGCCGCGATGGAGTCTCGGCGTGTGGATCGCGCGCGACGACGACTCGAGCGCCGACGACGCCGTCGCAGCGGCTTCGGATCTGCGCGCGCGGCGCGTGCCATGCGACGTTCTGACGCTCGATGGCGCCGCGCCATGGGATCGCTGGACGTCGTTCGACTTCCGATGGGACCCGAGACGCTATCCGGATCCCGCCGGCGCGCTGGCCAGGATCAGGCAGCATGGGTTCAAGGTCGGCGTCTGTGAGGAGCCGGCGATTTCGATTCACTCGCCGCTGTTCCACGACCTCGCCGCCAGGAAATATCTGATGACCGACGCCGACGGCCGGCCGTACGAGCGCGCGGGTGGCACGGCGCCCGATGACGCGCCCGCCGGAGCGCAGCTGGCGCCGCCGACGGGCATCGTCGACCTCACCAACCCGGCCGCGTACGCGTGGTGGCGCAACGCCCACGAGGCGTTGTTCAAGGCCGGCGTCGACGTGATCGAGGCCGGCGGCGGCGACGACGTCCCGGCCGATGCGATTGCATTCAACGGCGACACGGGCCAGCGTGTTGCCAACGTCTATCCGCTGCTCTACGGCCGGTGCGTTTTCGACGCCGCCGAGAAGTTCGCGCCTGCGGAACAGGCGCCGCCGCTGATCTGGAGCGGGGCAGGCTGGACTGGCAGCCAGCGCTATCCGGTGCAATCGGGCGGCGAGACGCAAAGCGACTGGGAAGGCCTGGCGGCGAGCATCCGTGCCTCTTTGTCGAGCGGCATGAGCGGCGTGCCTTATCGCGCCTGCGAGGTCGGCGGCGGCTATGGCGGGGAGCCGGCATCGGCCGAGCTTTATCTGCGCTGGCTGCAGGCCGGCGTTTTCGCTTCGCATCTGAAGCTTCGTGCCGGCGGCGGACGCGACCCGTGGCCGCTCGACGCCGATCAGGAAAAAATCGCGCTGCAGTGGCTGGAGTTTCGCTACCGCCTGTTGCCCTACCTCGGCACGGTCGTCGCGCAGGCGGCCAGGACCGGCTTGCCGGTGATGCGCGCGATGCCGCTCGCGTTCCCCGGCAACGCGCTGACCCGTGCCTACGACATGCAATTCATGTGCGGCGATGCCTTGCTGGTCGCGCCCGTCATCGCAGCGGGCGGCGAAGTCGACGTCGCGCTGCCCCCGGGCGCATGGTACGACCTCGCGACGCGCCAGCGCGTGGCCGGACGGCAGGTGATCCGCTATCGCGCGACGCTCGACCGCGTTCCGGTGTTCGGACGCGAAGGACACGCGCTGCCGCTCGGACCAGCGGTGCAGCACACCGGCGAAGTCGATAGCGAGAATCCGCTCAACGCACTGTGGGTGTTCGGCAAGCCCGCGCACGCGCTCGACGGATTCGCGCAAGCCGGCATCGCGCTGGCTGCCGACGGCGCGATCGTCAGTGCGACATCCGGTGTGCAGGTCGAAGTTTTCGGCGACTCGACCGGCGTTCGCGTCGAAGCGCGGGGATGACTGCGGCGACGATCGTCGTCACCATCGGCGAGCCCGCCGGCATCGGTCCCGATCTGGCCGTGCGCCTCGCCGAACGGACCTGGCCCGCGCGGCTGGTGCTGGCCGGCGATTGCGAGCTCCTGCGCGAGCGGGCGCGCAGGCTCGGTGCCGGCGTGCGCCTGGTCCCGTACCTGCGCGGCCGCGCCGTGACGCCCGGCGCGCTCGAGGTCGCGCATTTCCCCGTGGCGGTCCCGGTCCAGGCAGGCCGGCTCGACGCCGCCAACGCCAGGACGGTGATCGCCTCGCTCGACGCCGCGCTTGCCGGCTGCCTGTCGGGCGAATTCGCGGCGATGGTCACCGCGCCGGTGCAGAAAAGCGTGATCAACGACGCAGGCATCCATTTCACGGGTCACACCGAATTCCTCGCGCAGCGCACTGGCGCACCGGGCGTCGTCATGCTGCTGGTCGGCGCCGCCCCGTGGGGTTCGCTGCGCGTCGCGCTCGCGACCACGCATCTGCCGCTCGCCGCCGTCCCCGCGGCGATCACGCGTGAAGGGCTGACGCAGACGCTGCGCATCACCGTCGCCGACCTGGTGAGCAAATTCGGCATCGCCAAGCCGCGCCTGGGCGTATGCGGCCTCAATCCGCATGCGGGCGAAGGCGGCTACCTGGGCCGCGAGGAAATCGACGTCATCGCTCCGGTCCTGACGGCGCTGCGCGCCGAAGGGCTCGACATCGCGGGCCCGCTGCCCGCCGACACGGTGTTCGTTCCGGCCAAGGCACGCGACTACGATTGTATCGTCGCCATGTACCACGATCAGGGACTGCCGGTGCTCAAGCACGCGAGTTTCGGCCACGGCGTCAACGTGACGCTGGGTCTGCCCATCGTGCGCACGTCGGTCGACCACGGCACCGCGCTCGACCTCGCCGCCGAGGGCGCGCTGGCCCGCGCCGCCGATCCGGGCTCGCTGTTCGCCGCGGTCGACCTGGCGATAGACCTCGTGTCGCAAGCGCGTGCGGCAGGACACTGACGATAGCCTCGCACCGGCCGCGCAAACGATTCGGCCAGCATTTTCTGGCCGATCCGCATTACATCGATCGCATCGTCGCTGCGATCGCGCCGAAGCGCGGCGAGCGTCTCGTCGAAATCGGCCCGGGTCTCGGCGCGCTGACCCGCCCGCTGCTGGCGAAGGTCGACCGACTGACCGTCATCGAGATCGATCGCGATCTCGCCGCCGCGCTCGCCGCCGAATTTCCTCCTGAGCGGCTCGCGCTGCACGTCGCCGACGCGCTGACCTTCGACTTCGCGGCGCTGGGCGGCGAGCTGCGCGTCATCGGCAACCTGCCGTACAACATATCGTCGCCGCTGCTGTTCCATCTCGCGCAATTCGATGCCAATCTGCGCGACGTCACGGTGATGCTGCAAAGGGAAGTCGTGCAGCGCATGGCGGCCGCGCCGGACACACCCGACTATGGACGCCTGTCGGTGATGCTGCAGGTGCGCTTCAGCGTCGAGCGCCTGTTTGTCGTGCCAGCCGGCGCGTTCCGCCCTCCGCCCAAGATCGAGTCGGCGGTGGCGCGTCTGACGCCGCTCGGTGCGGCACGGCCGGCGCTGTCCGATGCGGCGCTGTTCGCGCAACTGGTCGGCGCGGCGTTCGGCCAGCGGCGCAAGACCTTGCGCAACGCGCTGAAGCGGTTCGCCGGCGAGGCGGCACTCGAGGACGCCGGCATCGCGCCGGGCGCCCGGGGCGAGACGCTGGCGGTCGCCGACTTCGTCCGGCTCGCCAATGCGCTGGCGGGAAAAAAGTGAAGGTGCAGCGCTAGCGAACGATCTGCGCGACGGCCTGCTCGAGCCAGGCGACCGGCAGCATCAGCACCAGCTGCGCGAGCACGATCACGATCAGCGGCGAAAGATCGAGCACGCCGCCCAGCGGTGGAATCGCACGCCGTATCGGCGCCAGGAAACGAAACGTCAGCGCGTTCAGCACACCGGCCAGCGGGCCGTCGGGTGCGACCCACGACAGCAACGCCTGCATGAAGACCGCGATGATCAGTATCCACAGCGCCGCCTTGAGCAACTCGATCACTGCCAGCGCGGCAAGTCCCGCGGCCAGCGGCCCGGAAATCGCGGCGAGGCCGAGCGCGGCGAGCGCGAGCAGCCACAGCCATTGCGCGAACCAGGCGAATATCAGCGACGCCCAGTCGAGGCCGCGGAAACCGGGCAACACCTTTCGCAGCGGCTTGACCGCCCAGTCGGTCAGCGCGGCGACCGCCTGCCCGAGCGGATTGCGAAAGGGCGCGCGCAGGCACTGCATGATGAAGCGCAGCAGCGCCGAATACACGATCAGCGCGAAGACGATATTGATCAGGAAGCGCAGAGCGTCGATGAGCATGATCAGGGCTCGGATCCGAATCGCTCGCCCATTTCGCGGGCGCGCGCGGCGGCGGCCTTCACCGCGGCGACGATCGCGGCCATCACGTCCGCCTCGTCCAGCGCGCCGATCGCGCGCTCGGTCGTACCGCCTTTGGACGTTACCTGCGCGCGCAACAAGGCCGGCTCGGATTCGCTCTGCTCCGCCAGACGCATCGAGCCGCTGAACGTCGCGTAAGCGAGACGGCGCGCGTCGGCCGGCGCAAACCCGAGGTCGCGCGCCGATTGCTCGAGTGCTTCGAGAAAATAAAAGACATAGGCCGGGCCGCTGCCCGACACGGCGGTGACGGCGTCGAGCTCGTCCTCGCGCTCGCACCAGAGGGTCGCGCCGGCCGCCTCGAGGATGGAAGCAGCGCGGGCGCGGCCCTCGGCGTCGACGCCCGACAGCGCGTACAGCCCGGCGATGCCGGCGCCGATCAGTGCCGGCGTGTTGGGCATCGCGCGCACCAGCCGCCGATAGCCGAGCAGCCAGCGCGACAGATCGGCCAGACGTATGCCGGCGGCAATCGTCACGACCACCTGCCGCTTGAGCAAGGTCGCCAGCTCGCGCGCGACGGCCCGCACGTGCTGCGGCTTGACCGCGATCACGACCAGGTCGGCGTGGATGATCGCCGCGGCTTCGATAGTGGCGAAGGTCGCGACGCCGAAGCGCGCCGCGACGGTCGCGCGCGTGTCGGGACTGATCTCGACGACCGACAGCGCGTTCGACGCCTGGCCGCGCGCGATCAGGCCGCCGATCAGCGCCCGTGCCATGTTGCCGCCGCCGATGAACGTGATATTCACTTGCTCGCCTCTGCAACCTCGCCTGGTCGCGTCCGCCCGTCAGATGCGAGCGCCGGATTGCGATGAACTCGTTTCATGCGCGTGGCCCGAACAGCGCGCTGCCGACGCGGATCAGCGTGGCGCCTTCGGCGATCGCCGCCTCGAGATCGGCCGACATGCCCATCGACAAGGTGTCGAGCATAAGCCCTTCGGCCCGCGCTGCGGCGAGGAGTTGGCGCAACACCCGGAATTGCTCGCGCTGGCGCGCCACGTCGTCGGTCGGTGCGGCGATGCCCATGAAGCCGCGCAGCGCGAGCCGCGGCAGCGCGCCGACGGTGCGAGCGAGCGCAAGCGCTCCGTCGGGCGCGATCCCGCTTTTGGTCGTCTCCGCGCTGATGTTGACCTGCACGCAAACCTCGAGCGAGCCCTGTCGTGCCTCACGTGTAGCCGACAATCGTTCGGCAATGGCCACCCCGTCGATGGTTTGCACCCAAGCGAAGTGCGCCGAGGCGGCGCGCGCCTTGTTCCGCTGCAGCGGTCCGATCAAATGCCATTCGAGGTCCGGCAGGTCGGCGAGCGCGGTCATCTTTGCCGCCGCCTCCTGCACGTAGTTCTCGCCGAAGGCGCGCTGCCCGAGCGCGTGGATAGCCCGGATCGCCTCCGCCGGCATGCTCTTGCTCACCGCGAGCAGCCGGATTGCCCACTGATCGCGGCCCGCGGCGTTGGCTGCCCGCGCGATGCGTAGCTGCATGGCTTGCCACGCCTTCTCGTATGGGCTCATAATCAATGACGCCGGCATAGCCAGTCCGGGCCCCGACGACTGACGGCGCACCCATGGTGGCCGAAAGGCAACGCGCACACCGGGCGCACGCCGCGCCCGGGCGCGGCAGCAGGGATTATAAATGGACATTGCCGAACTTCTCGCTTTCGCGGTCAAGAACAAGGCGTCGGACCTGCACCTGTCGGCGGGGCTGCCGCCGATGATCCGCGTCCACGGCGACATCCGGCGGATCAATCTGCCGCCGATGGAGCATGAGGACGTGCACGCCATGGTGTACGACATCATGAGCGACGCGCAGCGCAAGACCTACGAAGAGATGCTCGAATGCGACTTTTCGTTCGGCATCCCCAATCTCGCCCGGTTTCGCGTCAATGCGTTCAATCAGGAGCGCGGCGCCGCGGTCGCGTTCCGGACGATTCCGTCCAAGGTGCTGTCGCTCGAGGAGCTGAACGCGCCCAAGGTCTTCGCCGACCTGACGACGCGGCCGCGCGGGCTGATCCTGGTCACCGGTCCGACCGGCTCCGGCAAGTCGACCACGCTCGCCGCGATGATCAATCACGTCAACGAAAGCGAATACGGGCACATTCTCGCGATCGAGGACCCGATCGAATTCCTGCACGAGTCGAAGAAATGCCTGATCAACCAGCGCGAGGTCGGGCCGCATACGCTATCGTTCGCCAACGCGCTGCGCGCCGCGCTGCGCGAGGACCCCGACTACATCCTGGTCGGTGAGATGCGTGACCTGGAGACGATACGGCTGGCGCTGACCGCCGCCGAAACCGGCCACCTGGTCTTCGCTACGCTGCACACCAGCTCGGCGGCGAAGACGATCGACCGCATCATCGACGTGTTCCCGGCGGCGGAAAAGGACATGGTGCGCTCGATGCTGTCGGAGTCGCTGGTCTCGGTGATATCGCAGACCCTGCTCAAGACCAAGGACCAGCAGGGCCGCATCGCAGCACACGAAATCATGATAGGCACACCGGCGATCCGGAACCTGATCCGCGAAAACAAGGTCGCGCAGATGTATTCGTCCATCCAGACCAGCCAGTCGGCCGGCATGCAGACGCTGGACCAATGCCTGACGGAGATGGTCCGCCGCAACCAGATCGCGCTGTCGGAAGCGCGCGCGCGGGCGGTCAACAAGGATCTGTTCGGCGGCTGAGCGGCGAGTCCGCGGTCGGCGCAACGCAAAGGAATCATCGATGGAACGAGAAACCGCGACCAAGTTCATCCACGAGCTGCTCGACCTGATGGTCAAGCAGAAAGGCTCGGACCTGTTCATCACCGCCGGTTTTCCGCCGGCGATCAAGGTCGACGGCAAGATCGCACCGGTCTCCAAGACCGCGCTGACGCCGCAGCATACGATCGAAATCGTACGCAGCGTGATGAACGACAAGCAGGCCGCGGAGTTCGAGTCGACCAAGGAATGCAATTTCGCGATCAGCCCTCCCGGCATCGGCCGCTTTCGCTGCAATGCGTTCGTGCAGATGGGCCGCGTCGGGATGGCGATGCGCACGATCAACACGACGATTCCGACGTTCGACGAACTGAACCTTCCGCCGGTGCTCAAGGACGTGACGATGAGCAAGCGCGGCATCATGCTGTTCATCGGGGCCACCGGCGCGGGCAAGTCGACGTCGATGGCGGCGCTGCTCGGTTACCGCAACGAGAACAGCTACGGGCACATCATCACGATCGAGGATCCGATCGAGTTCGTGCACGAGCACAGGAACTGCATCATCACGCAGCGCGAAGTCGGGGTCGACACCGACGGCTGGCAGATCGCGCTGAAGAATTCGCTGCGCCAGGCGCCAGACGTCATCCTGATCGGCGAAGTGCGCGACCGCGAAACGATGGACTACGCGATCGCCTTTGCCGAAACCGGGCACCTCTGCCTCGCCACGCTTCACGCCAACAGCACCAACCAGGCGCTTGACCGGATCATCAACTTCTTTCCCGAGGAGCGTCGCGCCCAGCTGCTTATGGACCTGTCGCTCAACATTCGCGCCTTCGTCGCGCAGCGGCTGATACCGCGCCGCGACGGCCGCGGCCGGGTGCCGGCGGTCGAAGTCATGCTGAATTCCCCGCTGATCTCCGACCTGGTGTTCAAGGGCGACGTGTCTGGCATCAAGGAGATCATGAAGAAGTCGCGCGAGCTGGGCATGCAGACGTTCGACCAGGCGCTGTTCGACCTCTACGAAGGCGGGCTGATCACCTATGAAGACGCGCTGCGCAACGCCGATTCCCTGAACGACCTCCGGCTGGAAATCAAGCTGCACGGCAAGGACGCCAAGAACCGCAACGTCATGGCGGGCATCGGCAATCTGGACATAGTGCAATAAAGGGCAAACACCCGCTCGGCCGTACGGCGGGCCCGCCGCGAGTGGTTCCGCAAGGCGATCGCCCTGCGCGCGCGTTCCCGACACGGCCTACAATAGCGGCATGGCCGGCCTCGATCCACGCGCTGCTGTCCCCACCGAGATCAAGCTCCACCAGTCGTCGCGGCTGCTGGAATTGACGTTCGCCGACGGCAGCAGCTATCGCCTGCCGTACGAGTTCCTGCGCGTCTATTCGCCGTCGGCCGACGTCCGTGGGCACGGCCCCGGCCAGGAGACGCTGCAGGTCGGCAAGCGCGAAGTGACGATCACCGATGTCGAGGCGGTCGGGCACTACGCGATCCGGCCGAAGTTCTCCGACGGCCACGACACCGGAATCTATTCGTGGGACTACCTGCACGAGCTGGGCGAGCGACAGGAGCCGATGTGGCAGCAGTATCTCGAGCGCCTGCGCGCAGCGGGCGCGAGCCGCGAGCCGGACGCGAACCCGGTGCCGCCGCCGGCAGCCGCGCACTCCTGCGGTCATGGGCACTGAAGCCTTGAGCGAGCGGACGCACTTCGGCTACGAGCAGGTGACGCCCGAGGAAAAGACCCGGCGCGTCCAGGGCGTGTTCGATTCGGTCGCGACCCGGTACGACCTGATGAACGACCTGATGTCGTGGGGAATGCATCGTGCCTGGAAGCGGTTTGCGATCGCGGCTTCGGGCGTTCGCGCCGGCGCGCGCGTGCTCGATGTCGCCGGAGGGACCGCCGATCTCGCGCGGCTGTTCGCCGCGCGCGTCGGTGCGACCGGCAGCGTCGTGCTGACCGACATCAACGTGGCGATGCTGGCCGCGGGGCGCGATCGCATGCTGAACGAAGGCCGGCTGATGCCCGCCGTGCAATGCAACGCCGAGGCGCTTCCCTTTCCGGCGGCGAGCTTCGACTGCGTCAGCATCGCCTTCGGCCTGCGCAACGTCACGCGCAAGGAGATCGCACTCGCCGAGATGCGCCGCGTGCTGCGTCCGGGCGGCGTCGCGCTGGTCCTCGAGTTCAGCCGCGTCTGGGCGCCGCTCAAGCCCGCTTACGACTGGTACAGCTTCAACGTGCTGCCGCGCCTCGGTCAGGCGGTCGCGAACGACGCGGAGAGCTATCGCTATCTCGCCGAGTCTATCCGCGTGCACCCTGACCAGCAGGAGCTCGGCGCGATGATGCAAAGCGCGGGGTTCGAGCGAGTCGAGTGGTTCAACCTGAGCGCCGGCGTGGTCGCACTGCATCGCGGCTGCGTTTTCTAGAGGACCTCGCCATGCATGCCGCGTCGTTCGCCAATCGCGCGCTCGCGCGCGAGGACTGGGCGCGAGAGCGGCTCGCCGCGCATGCCGGCCGCAAGTTTCGCGTCGTCGCCGGACCCGCGGCGCTGACCCTGGCGATCAACGCCGACGGCAGCTTTTCCGACACCGAGGAGGCGCCCGACCTCACGCTGACGGTTCCCACGTTACGCGTGCCGGCGCTGATGGCCCACCCCGAGCGCTGGACCGAGCTGGTCGTCGCGTCAGGCGATGCGAGTCTCGCGGCGACCATAGCCGAGCTCGCGCAAACGCTGCCGTGGTTCGTCGAGCGCGCGCTTGCGCGAGTATTCGGACCGATCGTCGGCGCGCAGCTTGCCGAAGCCGGACGCCGGTTGCTCGCCTTGCCCGGTTACGCGGCGGAGCGGGCCAGCTCGAGCTTTGCCAGCTATGCCAGCGACGAGGCCGGGCTGGTCACCGGCGCGCGCGCCGGCGGCGAATTTGCCGCCGAGGTCGCAGCGCTGGCCGCGCGGGTCGACGCGCTGGGCGAGCGAATCGACCGCCTGACGGCTCCGGCCAAGCGGCGCTGAAGATCGCGCAGCCCACCGGTCTCACGGGATACGGTGCGTCCCTCCGGTCACCGCGAGGAAAACTTCGCGCAGGAACATGCCGAGGCACGCGACGATCGCGAGCATCGCGAGAATAAAAAAAACCGCGACCATCTTCGATAGATCGACGGCCATCAGCGCGCCGACGAACGCGCCGGCGACGACCAGGCAGATCAGCAATCCGCCGAGCCCGGCCGCCAGCAGCGCGAAATAGATCAGGCGGATCCGCCGCGCCAGCAAGCCGAGCTCCGCACGGTCGTCGTCGGTGGGCAGCCCCGCGCTGCCGCGGAAGCGTCCAAGGATCAGGCGCCGGCGGTCGATGCCACGGCCCAGCCGTATATTGAGCGCGCTGATCAAGGTCCCGATCGCCGTCAGCAGAAATACCGGCGCCACCGCAAGCTGGATGACGTGGGTAATGTCGGTCAGATGCGGTTCCAGACGATGCCCTTCCGGAGGCCGTGATCGAGGACGGCCAACCGCGAATCTACGCCGGAGGCAGATCCTCATCAACCGGCGCGACGGAGGTCCGCGCCTTCCTCCGGACGCGTGCACGGCACCTTTCCCTTACAATCGGCGCCATGCGCTCGCTCCGGCTCGTCAAGATACTGCGCGTCGCGCTCAAGTACGGGCTCGACGAGTTCCTGCTCGGGCACGAACGCTTTCACTGGCTGCGGCCCACCGCGCGCGCCGTCACGTTCTGGCGCGACGTATCGGCGCCGCGCGCCGTGCGGCTGCGCATGGCGCTGCAGGATCTCGGCCCGATCTTCGTCAAGTTCGGACAGATGCTGTCGACGCGGCGCGATCTGCTGCCGACCGACATCGCCGACGAGCTGGCCAAGCTCCAGGACCAGGTCCCGCCGTTTTCTTCCGACCAGGTGATGGCGACGCTGGAGCGCGTGTACGCCAAGCCGGTCGACCGGGTATTCAAGGCGTTCGATCGCGACCCGGTCGCCAGCGCGTCGGTGGCGCAAGTCCATTTCGCGGTCCTTCCAGACGGCACGCCGGCCGCGGTCAAGATCCTGAGACCCGCCATCGCCGAAACGATAGACAAGGACCTCGCCCTGATGCAGATGGGCGCGATGCTGATGGAAAAGCTCTGGTCCGACGGCAAGCGTCTCAAGCCGCGCGCCGTCGTCGCCGAGTTCGACCGCACGATCCACGACGAGCTCGATCTTTCGCGCGAAGCCGCCAACTGCTCGCAGCTTCGCCGAAATTTTGAACGTTCGCCGCTGCTCCTGGTGCCCGAGGTCTACTGGGACTGGTGCAACAGCGAAGTGATGGTCATGCAGCGCATGGAAGGAACGCCGATCAGCCACAGGGCGCGCCTCGTCGAGCAAGGCATCGACATCAAGCGGCTGGCGCGGGCCGGCGTCGAGATCTTTTTCACGCAGGTCTTTCGCGATGGCTTCTTCCACGCCGACATGCATCCGGGAAACATTTTCGTCGCCGTCGATGCGACGAACCGGGGCAAGTACATCGCGCTGGATTTCGGCATCATGGGCACGCTGTCCGACCAGGACAAGAGCTATCTCGCGCAGAATTTCCTGGCGTTCTTTCGCCGCGACTACCGCCGCGTCGCCACTGCCCATATCGAATCCGGATGGGTGCCGCCGGACACGCGGGTCGACGAGCTGGAAGCGGAGATCCGCGTCGTCTGCGAGCCGATCTTCGACCGCCCGCTGAAGGAAATCTCACTGGGCCGGATTCTGGTCCAGCTGTTCAGGGCGTCGCGCCGGTTCAATGTCGAGATCCAGCCGCAGCTCGTGCTGCTGCAGAAGACGCTGCTCAATGTCGAGGGCCTGGGGCGGGAGCTCGATCCCGATCTCGATCTCTGGGTCACCGCCAAGCCGTTTCTCGAGCGCTGGATGCACGAGCAGATCGGCTGGCGCGCGGTCGAGCGGCGCCTGCGCGACGAGGCGCCGTTCCTGGCGACCGCACTGCCGCTGCTGCCGCGGCTGATCTACCAGCGCCTCAGCAGTCCGCCGGCCGCGTCGGACGCGGCTATCCGTGAATTCGTCGGCGCGCAGCGGGTACGGAATCGCTGGCTGGCGCTGATCGCGGTGCTGGTGGCTTTGGCGACCGCGACGCTGCTCTGGCGTTTCTGGTAGCTGTCGCATGCCGAGCGGCGCGCCGCCGTCGGCGCGTCGACGAGGACGCGCTGAGCAGCGGCGTTGGATGCGCGACCGACTACTTGGGCGCGGCCTTGGCGGCGGCCGGCGCTGCGGCGGCGGCTGCGGGCTTGTAGCGATTGCACGCGGCGCCGGTGGCTTCGCGCAGCGTCTTGTGCTGCGCCTTGGCGCGCGTTTCCATCTCGGCCTGGTGCTGCTTTTCGTAGGTCTCGCATTCGGCCAGCGTCTTGAAGCTCTGCAGCTTCTTTCTGTGCGCGACGCGCTCTTCCTCGGTCATCATGCTGCCGGGGCGCACCGAGCCGTCATCGGCCGCGGCCACCTTGATGTTGGCATTCTTCTTGGGCTCGCCTCCCTTGGCCTCGATCTTCTTGGCCATCGCCGCCCGCTTGTTTTGCTGCGCTTTCTCGTAGGCGGCTGCCTTGCCGGTCATGTCCTTGGTGCCGACACTCTTGGCAGCGGTCGCGCCTTTCACCGGCGCCGGCT
>DATASF010000067.1:0-13458 GCA_036269335.1 Casimicrobiaceae bacterium | reverse complement strand
TACCGGAACTACCGGAACTGCCCGAGCTACCCGAACTGCCCGAGCTACCCGAACTACCGGAACTGCCCGAGCTACCCGAACTGCCCGAGCTACCGGAACTGCCCGAGCTACCCGAACTGCCCGAGCTACCCGAACTGCCCGAACTGCCCGAGCTACCCGAACTGCCCGAGCTACCCGAACTACCTGAGCTACCGGAACTACCTGAGCTACCGGAACTACCCGAGCTGCCAGCGCTGGGGTCGTTTCCTGGGATCGTCTGCGTTTGGCCGCCGGACTGAGTTCCGAGCTTGACATCGCCGGCCGTCGGCTGGTCCGCCCGATACCGCTGCGCCGGAACGATGGTGCCACTCACGTCCTTGCCGCTTGGCGGGAAGTCCACATACTGCAGGACAAGAACAACGGCTACGGCGGTGATGCCGGCGCCGATCCAGACCGTACGCTTGCCGATAAAGCCGCTTTTCTGCTCGTTCATCTTGTAGCCCCTTAGTTGTGGTCCCGGTTGGGATGCCTGTTGGACCCTTGCTGAAGCCCCCGGGCTTGTGCCCCGGGGTCCCATAGAAACTTGCCTAATTACACGCGACCGCGACAAAAGTTGGCGCAGGCGCTGCCGTCCGACCGGGCGGCGCGGTACGGCGGCCGTCACGGCGGCGACCAAGCCTTCCGGCGGGAAGGCCTGGGGAATCCGACGGAATCCGTCGAACAGCCACTTCAGATCCTCGAAACGCTCGCGGGCCGCCGGGTCGGCCGCCAGCTGGCGGTCGAGCTCGCTGGCCTCGGCCGGCGTTGCTTCGCCGTCGAGCACCAATTGGATCAGTTGGTCGAGTTCGGAGATATTCATGGCGGTTATCGGAGGTCTTTCAACATTTCACGAAGGCGGTGCCTTGCTTCGAACAGACGGGACTTCACCGTCTTTTCGTCAAGGCCGAGGATCTCAGCGATCTCCTGGTAGCTGCATTCAGAAAAGTGCCGCAAAGTCAGCACCATCCGGTCATTTGTCGGCATGCTCATCAACGCGCTCTGGATCCGCCGCGAAACCTGCGCTTCGCTGACGATCCGCTCCGGGCTTGCTGTGTCCAGCGCCGGGAGGTCGATCTCTTCGTCGAGCGCTTCCTCGCGCCCGTTCCGGCGCAGCAGATTGAGCGACTCGTTGACCGCAATCCGATAGATCCAGCTGAAGAACTTGTACTGAGGATCATATTCGTCCAGCCGCTCCGCAACCTTGAGGAACACGATTTGCGTGATGTCGTTCGCGTCCTCGGCCTTGCGCAGGATCCAGAACGAGGCGTTGTAGATCGGTCGCTGGTAGCGGACCACCAGTTCGGTGAATGCCGCCGTATCGCCGTTCCGGTAGCGCTCGACCAACGCCAGGTCTGGGTCATTGCTCACAATTACACGCCAGGGCCGGGAAAGTTGGGACCGGATCAGCGCGCGGGTTCGATCTCGAAGATCTGGTCGAAGCCCGAGTACTCGAATATGTCCCGCAGGTGGCGGCTGACCCCGGACAGCCGAAGCTTCCCGTCGGTCGCCAGCAACCGCTTCTGAGTCTTCAGAAGGACGCCCAACCCGGCGCTGGAGATGTACTCCAGCCCGCTGCAGTCCAGGGTCACCTTGCCCTGGACGCGGTCCAGAAAGGCCTGGGCGGCCGCCGACTGGGCTGCGTCCAGCCTTCCCGAAATGACGACGACGTCATTCGGACCGAAATCAATCGCGAGCATGCTCTTCCCCTTTTTTCGCCGCGTCCCCGGAGACCGGCCGCCCGGCCCGGGTCTTGCGGAACGTGGTCCGGCTTTGCCGGGACTCCCCTGAATACTCGTATTCGATGCTGTCCACCAGTCGCCGGATCAGATGCAGACCGAGCCCGCCCGGCTTGCGCTGCTCGATCGGCAAGTCGGTGTCTGCGTCCGGCGCCCGGGTGACGTCGAACGGCTCGACATCATAATCGGTCAGCGTCACTTCCACCCCGCCATCGATCCTCGCGAGGTCGATGCGCACCGCGGCGCTGCTCATGGTGCTGTATTTGACCATGTTCGTGAACAACTCTTCCACTGCCAGATCGACGACCGGCAGAAATTCGGCGTCGATCTCCTGGCGGGCGAATGCGTCGGCGGTGAACGCGAAAATCTCCTCGATCGCGTCGAAGCTGCGCTCGAACGACCGATGGATGCCTGCCGGCGCCGCGTCGCGCTTGACCAGCACCACGGTGATGTCGTCGTCCTGCGGGGCGCCGTCGGCGAAGGCATCGATCGCATCCAACAGGATCGCGGACAGTTGCGCCATAGACGCGCCACGGTGGGACCGGACGATGTCCTCGACCCGGGTCTCGCCGAACTGCTCGCCACCGGCGTCGTGATACTCGTAGATGCCGTCGGAGAGCAGCAGCAGGATGTCCCCCGGCTGCATCTCGAGCGTCACCACCGGCCGAAGGGAAGACAGGCGCATCGCCCCGAGCGGAAAGCTGGTCGGCCTGTAACGCGCGCACGTTCCGAGCGCGGCCTGGAAATGAAGTATCGGCCCCTGCCCGCCGCTATGGAATCGCATGATGTGCGCGTCGGCGTCCAGAATGCCGACGAAGGCCGTGATGAAGCGGTCGCTGGCCAGCGTGTCGGCCAACTGGTTGTTGACCTCCTTGAACGCGGTTTCGAGGTTCGCACCCAAGCGAAAAGCCATGCGCAGCATCGCCTGCATCTGCGTCACCGAAAGCGCCGGGGCGATACCGTGGCCGGTGGCGTCGCCGAGCACGACCAGTAAGCCCTGATCGATTGCGGCGAGATCGAAGGTGTCCCCGCCGGTGAGCTCGGCCGGCTTGAACGTGCCGTACACGTCGTAGCCGGGCAGCGCCGGCATGCTGGCGGGCAAGGTGCTCATCTGGACGACGCGCGCCATCTCCAGCTCCTGACGCATTTTTTCGCCTTCGATCACCGCTTCGGTCATGCGCACCCGCTGCAGCGCCACCGCGCATTGCGCGGCGAGCGCCGTGGCGAGCGCCTCGTCGTGGTCGTCGAAAACCCCGCCGCCGCCTTTATTCAGCACCTGCATCACGCCTACCAGCACATCCTTGTGGTCCACAAGCGGCAAGGTGAGCATGCAGCGCGTGCGATAGCCGGAGCTCTTGTCGACCCCCGGGTCGAACCGCGGATCGGCATAGCAGTCGGGCACGTTGATGATCTGCCGGTTGCGCGCGCAGGCTCCCACCAGGCCCGCGCCGGACGGCACGCGGACCGGCCGGATGCCGGTCGCCACTTCCAGAACCAGCTCGTCGGCCGCCGCGTCATACAGCCACACCGAGCCGCGATCCGCGTTGAGCACCTGCTTGGCGGCACTGACGACTTCGGCCAGCATCGTCATCAGATCGAACGGCGCCGCCAGAGCGCTGGTGACGCCCAGGATCGTCTCCAGATCGCGCGCCGAATGACGGCGCTGTTGGGGCCGCGCGTTCATGGCGACAGAATGTAACAGAGCGCGAGCTATCCTGCGCCGCTCCGATCAGGAACCCGTGGGACGCGGGTGCGGTGCTTCAGGCCGCCACTTTGGCCGCGCGCGCCGGTGTCTGCGAGCGATGGTCGATCAGCCGCGCCATCGCGCGGTCGAACAGCGGCACCGCTTCGATCGCCAAGGTCGCGCAACCGGTGCGGAAAGCTTCGGCAAGGCTTTCCGGCGTGTGGACGAACGCCGTCGATCCGTCCCGGTGGCTGAACAACAGTCGCTTGCGCTGCGGTGCGCGCCAGGCGAGCCTCGCCAGTACCGGCGCCGAAATATTGCCGCCGGTGAACGCGCACCAATCGCCTCGGACCAGCGCCTGGACCCGGTCGTCGAAATCGTCGGGCTCCTGCGCGGCGACGGTTCCCCCGCTGATGGCCGCCGGCGCGATCGCGCTTGCGGGCGCAGCAGCGGCAGCGGGCCCTGCCGCCGCACTGGTGGACGCTTTCATCGAGGCGATATGGAGATCGAGCAGGCAGGACAGCAGGGACTGCCGCCTGAGCTGGGCTTCGTCGTCCGAGGCCCAGCTCTGGTTGATCCTGAGCAGGAGCTCGGGCAGCGTCTGGACCAGGGCTTTGCGCGCCGTGACCGTCGTCTTCGGGCCGATGCTCGCCAGCAGTTCGTCGATCAAGTCGAGTTGCCGTTCCCAGGCCGAGCTTTCCGACCCCTGCTCGAGGTCGATCGCCGTCAAGCGCTCGACGCAGTCATTGTCCAGGAAGGCACGGATTTCCGAGGTGACCGTTCGTCCGGCGAGGCGCGCTTCGATCGCGGCAACGGCCTCGTCCCGTGCCGCGGCGGCTTCATCCTGCGCGATCAGCAGCGGCACCGCCCGGGCGAGCTGCTGATTGCAGCTGGCGCGCTCGGCATCGAGGAACGCATCTAGCTCGCGCTTGGCTGTTTCGAAAATCCCGAGGTCGTCGACAAACTCGTCGCGAATCCTGGTTGCCAGGCCGTTGGCGAGCTCGATCAGCATGCGATCGTGCTCGTCGCCGGGCTTGAGATCGACCGACGCTGCCGCCAGCGTGTCCAGGAAGCGCCGTGTCGGGTGCTCCGAATCGTAGAGCACGCGGCGATCGATCAGCGCCGCCTTCAGCGTCGGGATCTGCAGGCGACCGAAAACCGACTTGATCTCATCGGGTATATACGGGTCATCGAAGACGTAGTCGAGCACGCCGCTCACGATGTCCAGCACCGCAGGCTCTATCGCCCGATTGCCCTGGGCGGCATTCACCGCTTTCAGCCCCGACAGCTGGTTGCGGCTGCGTTCCGCCAGCACGGTGCCGTCGAGCTCCGCGGTTTCGGGAACCGCGGGGACGTCGCGCTGCAGCCGGGTGAGCTCGGCGACCAGCGCGGTCCACGCTTCGCCATCCTGGGTCGACGGCGACCCCTTTCCCGGCGGCATGCCTGAAGTCCCGCCAGCCGCACCTGTTCCCTCGGGCGCCCAGCGCACGTTCATCGCCTGGGCCGCCAGCCCCGGGCGCGCGGCCGGCGCTTCGCCATCGAGCATCTGTACCAGCGTGTCGAACAGCGCACGGCCGCCGAGGTCCTGCGGCTCGCGGCCGCGGCGCGCGCGAGTGCGCACGCGCAGCGTCGGGAGCACATCGCGATCCTGCAGCAGAAGGTTGAGCTCGCGGTGCAAACCGACCACCTGGGGTGTCGTCGCGCGAACCATGCACTCCATGATCGGCCGCCACAAATCGTCTTGCGTCCACAGCTCGCGGCACGTTCCGCCGAAGGCGTCGCAGATGTAATCGACGCCCCAGGGGTTGTCGAACGGGGTGCCGGCCGGCGCCTCGCGCAGCATCATGCGCACGCGAAAATCCAGAGAGAACGCCTCGTCCAGCGTCGCTTCGCGCAGCTCCTGAACCGCGCCACTCAGCGCTACCTGCGCGCTATGGTCGCCGTGATCGACAATGGCGAGCTCGAAGGATTTCTTCTTCCGATGCCCGCGCAGGCTCGGCTTGCCCTCACGACGGCGCTGGAACGCCGCGTCGAACCGGGCCTTGAAATTCGGCACGACCAGTGATCGCTTGCTCGTCACCGCGCGGGCGATCTCGTGCGCCAGCTCGCTCGTCGCCACCGACGACCCGAGCGCGTCGTCATTGCCCGGGCCCAGCGCCTGCAACCGCTCGATCGCGCGCCAGATCGCCGCGTCGAAGCGCTTGTGCGTCAGCACAAGGCACTCGCGCAACAGGCCCTCGGCTTCCGCCGGGCCGATATCGCGCGTCCCCTCGACATTGACGACCAGTCGATCGCGGTCGCTTCGTTCCTGGATCGCGTCCGTTGTCATGTTGCCTCCGAACAAATCCTTCCGTCTCTCGCGCTACTCGGCCAACGCCGGAGCCAGAAGCGCCCTCAACTCCTGCACCGGAACCGGCCGGCTGATCAGGTAACCCTGCATTTCATCGCAGCGCAGAAGTCGCAGCACCTTGGCCTGGTCCTCGGTCTCGACGCCCTCCGCGATGACCTTCAGCCGCAGCGAATGCGCGAGCGATATCACCGCCGAAACGAGCGTCATCGTGTCGGGGTTGTCGACCATCGTCATGATGAACGAGCGATCGATCTTCAGCGCGTGCACCGGCAGGCGCGCAAGATAGCCCAGCGAGGAATACCCGGTCCCGAAGTCGTCGATCGCGATGCTGACCCCGAGGTCCCGTATCGTCTTCAGCTTCTCGATCGCGCTCGCGACATCGTCCATGATCACGCTTTCGGTGATCTCGACGTCGAGGCCCGGCTCCCTCGCGCCTTCCGCCAGCGTCTTGCGGACCAGGTCGACGAAGTCCCGATGGCGCAGCTGGATCGCCGAGACGTTGACCGCCACGCGAGGGGCCGCGAGGTTGTCGCGCAGCCAGTCCTTGTGATCGAGCACGGCCCGTCGCAAAACCCACGCGCCCACGTCGACGATCATTCCGGTTTGCTCGAGGATCGAGATGAACTTCAGCGGCGGGACCAGCCCGAGGTCGGGGCTTTGCCAGCGCAACAGCGCTTCGACCCCCAGAATTTCCCGTGTCTTCAAATCGACCTTCGGCTGGTAGTGCAGGACGAATTCGCCCCTCTCCAGCGCCAGGCGCAGCCGGTTCTCCATCGTTATCCGCTCGGCGATGATCTGCGTCATCTCCTGCGTATAAAACACGCGGATCTCGCCGCTCGCCTTGGCCTTGCGCAATGCAAACTCGGCGTTCTGCAGCAGTGTCTCGGTGTCGCTGCCGTCGCTCGGGTAGACGGCGATGCCGGACTTGCCTGAAATCCTGATTTCATGGCCGTCGACCAGAAAGACGTCGCCCAGACATCGCCGGTTCAGCTCCTCGAGCTTGTGCGCGACGTTCGACTCGTGCCCGATGTCGTGAAAAACGATCGCAAAGCGAGCCGGTCCGAAGCGCGCAACGGTGCTCAGGTTTCCCGACTCGCGCCCCAATCGCCCGGCCAACTGCTTGAGGAGCTCGTCGCCGCCCTGCCGGCCGAGAGAATCGTTGATCGTCCTGAAGTGATCGATGTCGAGCAGCGCCACGGCGAGCTTGTGCGGCTCAGCGGCGGCGATCGTCAACAGCTGCGTTACGCGCTCGCGGAACAGCGTGGGGTTCGCCAGCCCGGTGAGCGTATCGTAATAGGCGAGATAGTCGAGCCTTTCTCCCTTGGACCGGTGGTCGAGCGCGAACGATATGTCGCCAGCCAGCTCCAGCAACAGCTTCATTTCGTCCGCGTCGAAAAAACCGACTTCGCCCGAGTACAAGGCGAGCACGCCGACGACTTCCTCCGCGGCGGACAGCGGGAAGGCAGCGACCGAGCGAAGGCCGCGCCGCGCCGCGTCGGCCGACACCAGAATGCGAGGATCGCCGGCCATGTCGTTCGAGACCATCGCCCTGCGTTCCTTGATCGCGCGTCCCGCCAGGCCATAGGAGGATGCATCCAGCGCGTCGAGGCCGAGCGGCATCAATTGCAAATAGTCGGCGCCGATGCCGTGCGACGCGACCGGCGTAAGCTTTCCCGCCTCGCGATCGATCGTTCCGATCCAGGCCAGCTTGAATTGCCCGGCCTCGACCGCGATCCGGCAGGCCTCGAGGAACAGCTCCTGACGATCCTGGGCCCGGACGATCGTCGTGTTGATGCCGCTCAGAACCGCGTGCATGCGGTTCAGGCGCTGGATCTTCTCTTCGGCCAGCGCGCGCTCGGTGATGTCTTCGCCGATGCTGGCCGTGCCGATCGCCTCTCCCGACGGCGCGCGCAGCACCGTATTGTTCCAGCGCATCAGCCGCTGCTTTCCGCTGCGCGTCAGGATCTCGTTCTCGTGATGCGACGCACTGGCGTCGTCGGCGATCAGCGCGTCGAAAACGCGCCTTACGTCGTCGCGTCCCGGCGGAATGAAGGTCTCGAGCCAGTCCTGCCCGAGCACGTCCTCCCGCCGCCACCCAGTCAATTCGAGCAGGAAGTCGTTGCAGTACGTGATCCTGGCATCGCGGTCGAGCATGACCGAAGCGAGCTTGACGTTGCCGAGCATGTCGCTGAACCGCCGCTCGCTTTCGCGCAGCCGGTCGGCGTGTTGCTGCATCGCCGCGTAGAGACTGCCGTTTTCATAAAAGCGCCCCAGCTGCGCTCCCAGAGCGGCAACGAGCACCTCGTCGTCTTCGGTGAATTCCTTGGCGCCCAGCTTGTCGGCCAGTGCGATCCAGCCGTAATTGTGCTCGAGCGATGTTATCGGCGCGGCGAGCAGCGAGAACACAGGCAGATCTTGCAGCGACAACCCGACGGCGCTCGCATCGCCCCCAGGATTTCTGAGCCGCATCGCCTTGCCGGCCTCGAGCGCGGTGCGAACCGCACCTTCGCGCCAGGAAGGACGGCCCATGCGGGTAACCGACTCTGCCTCCAGACCGCTGGTTGCCAATTCCGTGTTGCCCGCTCCAGTCTTGCCCGCAACCATCAGCAACGCGTACTTCGCTCCGGTGAGCTCGCGTGCCGCATGACAGACGCTCTCAAGCAGCCGGCGCGGGTCGCGCTCCGAAGCGAGCTGGAGATTGACATCGTTGAGCGCCGCGAACCTCGTGTTGATCCGCCGGAGACGTTCGACCTGCTCGGAGAGCTTGTCGGTAAGGATTTGCAAGTGCTCGCGATCGAAGTCGGGCGGCGGCGCGACTTTCTCCGGCTCGCCGGTATGTAGCGCCTGCGCGACGATCTCCAGCAGATCCTCCTGCCGGGCCGGCTTGCTCAACGTGTAAGCGACGCCGCAATCCCGAGCCAGCTTCCGCGCCTCGGGGCCGTGGTAATGCGCGGTGTAGAAGATGACCGGCGTCGCGGCCAGCGCGGGGTCCGTGCGCAGGCGGCGGACGAATTCGTAGCCGTCCATCGTCGGCATCAGGATGTCTGAAATCACCAGGTCCGGCCGCTCGACCCGTGCCAGCGCCAATGCCACGGCGCCATCGCCGGCCTCAATCAGGCGATGCCGGTGATAGCCGAGCAGCGCGACCAAAAATTCACGATTCGCCGCGCGATCGTCGACGATGAGGATGGTCGCCATATCCAGTCATCGGCTCGAAGGCAGCCGCTTCGCGCTCAATGCAGGTGCCGGCAATTTTTCGGTCGGCGAGACCGGGGAACAGAGTCCCTGCGCGCCCCTATTGCAATGCGATAGGGTGCCGGCGGCAGCGATAACGATCGCAGCACCCGGTGAACGATCGGCGAACAAAGCGCCGAAATCGGTGGCCATCTGGCTCCCGGGCCGCATAACCGCGGCGGGCATGCTGGCAGGGCCGCTTAGTGTTGAGCCGGTTGAATATCCCTGGGGCTTGTGAGTATACGCGCTTCGGCCCCCCATTGTGCGGAACCGGACCATAAGACGAGCGTGGCCTCGGCCGCCGTGTTCAGGACGTCAGACGCTGTTCAGGTCTGCCGTCCGCTCGCGGCATGGGTTTCGTCATGCGGCCGGGCGCTTTTGTCCTTCGAACGGGGCTCGTCACCAAGCGGGTCGGGGGCTTCGACCCGATCGCTCTGCAATGTGAACCAGAATGCGGAACCAAGCCCGGGCGTCGAATCGGCCCAGATGCGGCCGCCGTGGCGATGGATGACCCGCTGGACGATCGCCAGCCCGACGCCGGTGCCCGGATACTCGGCGTGGCTGTGCAAGCGCTGGAACACGCCGAAGAGCTTGTCGTAGTATTTCATGTCGAAGCCTGCGCCGTTGTCCTTGACGAAGTACATGCGGGCGTCGCCGGCCTCGCCCCTGTGCCCGGTCCCGATCTCGATCACCGCCGGATCCTTGCCGCGCGTGAATTTGATCGCATTGCTCAGCAGATTCGCCAACGCCTGTTTCAGAAGTGCGGGATCCGCGTCGGCGGTCCCGAGGTCGCCGACGACGAAATCGATTTTGCGGCCATCGTCCCCCGGCCGCGCCTCGTCGATGATCTCGCTGACCAGATCGTTCAGCTGTAGCGGCCTGGTGCGAAGCTGCTCGCGGCCCAGTCGCGAGAAAGCCAGAAGATCGTCGATCAGCCGCCCCATCTGCTGGCTGCTGGCGCGCACGACGCCGAGCAGGCGGTTGCCCTCCGCGTCGAGCTCGCCGGCATGGTCCTCCTCCAGCATTCGCGCATAGCCATCCACGGCGCGCAGCGGCGCACGCAGGTCGTGCGACACCGAATAGGAGAACGCGTCGAGCTCCTTGTTGGCTGCCTGCAGCTCGGCCGTCCGTTCCGCGACGCGCAGCTCCAGCTCTTCGGCATGGCGCCTGACCTTGTCGTAGAGCCGGGCCTGGGCCACGGCGATCGCAAGCTGCGTCGCGACTTCGCGGGCGATGCCCATCTGATCGGCGGGGAACGGCCCGCGCTCGCCGCCGAAACTGATCGCGCCGATCAGCTCACCGCCCGCGATCATCGGCATCACCATGTACAGATGGACGCCCGAGGCAAGCAAGGCGTCGACTTCGGGGCCCGGTGGCAGCGCGTGCGTATCGACTATTTGGGGCTCGCCCCGCTTCAGCCCCTCGGCGTCACCCATCATCTCCATCGAAAACCGAACGCCCGATCCGACATGGATGCGGCGGCGCCCCGCCGCCGCCAGCCACTCCGCCTGGCCCGCTTCGAGATCGATCAGATTCACCACCGCGCGCGCGACGTCGAGGACTTCGCGTAAAGGCTGTATCGCCGCGGCCGCGATGACCTCGGGAGACTCCCCCGCCGCGACCGCATGATCGATCTCGTGCAGAATTCTCAAGCGCTTGGCATGCCTGTCGTAAGCTTCGACAAGCCGTGCGTAGAGAGCTGCGTTCTCCAGAAACAGCACGAGCAGGACCAGGCTCGACGCCAAAAAACCGTAGATTCGGCCCGCGTAAAATCCGAGATCGAAGCGACCGGCGTTGAGAACTGCCGACAGGGCGACGTCGAACATCCACGCGCACATCACCACCAGCAGCCACAGATCGAGAACGGTCTGCGGACGTCGCCTCCACAGAGCAACCAGCGCCCCGATGCTCAGCGCCCAGACGCTCCAGACGACACTTTGCATCGCCGGCGTGTACCTGTTGCCCTGCATGATCGCAGGCAGCGATTGCTGACCGGCCGTCGCAAGATACGTGAGCGCGCAGACCGCAATGAAAGGGACGGCAATCCCGGCGGCTATGTAAACGCCGACACTCGACGCGTCGACCGGTCGGTGCTCCCGCCCGTGGAGCAACGCATAGACGATCAAGCCGAGCGGAAATATCCCGTGCCAGAACATGTAAAGCCACGCGGTACTCTGCGGGCCGGCGCCAAACAATCCGCCGGGCGAGAACAGGCCGGGGAAAGTCAGCGCATGCGCGATGGTGATGAAAGTCGCGAAAAGATAGCTGCTGGCAAGGACCAGGAGCGCTCGCGATCTGAGGAAGCCGAACTGGCCGAACAGCAGGGCCGCCGTGATCAGATCGATGATCGCCAGCGCAGACTCGTAGACCGGGATGAACGCCCAGACCGGCGCCAGCTGGATCTTGGCGAACGGCGCTGTCACCGCGAAAAGCACGGTGGCCGCGATCACCACCATCAGCGCGATTCGCCGCTGATATCGCTGCGCAGGCAGCGTCGACAGGAATATCGGGCGCTGCTCCGTCAGCTCTTGCGCCATGCCGCGTTTGTTGCCTGGTGCTCAGACGACCGGCAAGGTACCGCGTTCGAGAAGCGCGCGCATTTCGTCCGCAGGCACGGGACGGGCGAAATAATAGCCTTGCGCTTCGGTGCAACCGTGCGTCTTGAGGAATTCGGCCTGCTCGGCGGTTTCCACGCCTTCTGCCGTCACCTCGAGCATCAGTTCGTGGGCGACCGCGACGATGGCGCGAACGATCGCCGCATCGTCCGGATCGAAGGCGAGATCCCGGACAAAGGATTGGTCGATTTTGAGCCCGGTCACCGGCAGGCGCTTCAGGTAGCTCAGGCTCGAATAGCCGGTGCCGAAGTCGTCCAGCGCGATCCGGACGTCCATGCCGCGCAGCCTCGCCATCGTGTTGATGGCGTCCTCCGGATGCATCATGACCGCGCTCTCGGTCAACTCGATCTCGAGATGCTCGGGCCGCAGACGCGTGGTCTGAAGCGCCGTCCGTATCGTCTCGACCAGGTCCTTGTCGTGGAGTTGCCGCGCGGAGATGTTCACCGCGATCGGCACCGAGCGCAAATTGGCGTCCTGCCAGGCCTTGTTGTTGGCGCACGCCTCGTTGATCACCCAGCTTCCGATTTCCGTGATCAGGCTGCTTGCCTCGGCCACCGGGATGAACTTCCCCGGCGGAATCATTCCCCTGGTCGGGTGGCGCCACCGGATCAGGGCCTCCATGCCGATAATGCGGCCCGACTCGAGCTCGACCTTGGGCTGGTAGTGAAGAACCAGCTCCTTGCGTTCGACCGCCTTCCACAGGTCGGTCTCCAGCGTGAGGCGCTCGCCCAGGTCGGCGTTCATCTCCGACGAATAAAGCTGGAAGTTGTTGCGGCCCAGATCCTTGGCCCGGTACATCGCGGTGTCGGCGTTGCGCAGCAGCGTGTCGGCGTCCTCGCCATCGCGTGGAAAGCTTGCGATCCCGGCCGAGCAGGTAATCTTGAATTCGCGCTCGTCGATCACGAACGGCTGCGCCAGCGCGGCCATCACGCGCTGCATCGCGCGATAGACGCCCTCCTCGCGCTCCTGCTCGGCAACCAGCAGCACGAATTCGTCGCCACCGAGCCGCGCCACGGTGTCGCCTTCCTGCACGCAGCCGGAAAGCCGCTCCGCGGCTATCTTCAGCAGCCGGTCGCCGGTGTCATGTCCCAGGCTGTCGTTGATCAGCTTGAAATTGTCGAGATCGATGACCGTCAGGCTGAACGGGCGCTTGTAACGATGCGCCAGAGCCAGAGCCTGGTTCAAGCGATCCCTGAGCAGGTTGCGATTGGCGAGTCCGGTCAGCGCGTCGTGGTTGGCCTGGTGCTCGAGCTCCTCCTGGTAGCCCTTGATCTCGGTGATGTCGTGCTGCACGCCGACGAAGTGGGTGACCAGGTTCGACCGCGGATCCCGCACCGGCGTGACATAGAGCTTGTTCCAGAAAAGGCTGCCGTCCTTGCGGTAATTGCGCAGCACCGCATGACCATCGCACTGCTCGGCGATCGCGCGACGAACCTTGTCGAGCTCGGGCTGGTCGCGATCCTCGCCTTGCAGAAGGCGGCAGTTGCCGCCGATGACTTCGGCACGGCTGTAGCCGGTGACCTGCTCGAAGGCGCGATTGACGTACACCAGCGGCATGTTGGGATCGGTCGCGCTGACGATCATCACCGGATTGACGCTCGCCTCCACCGCCCGGTCGCGAAGGCGCAGCGCCTCCTCGGTCTGCAGTCGCTGCGAGCGCTCGTCGGCGTCCTGCAATGCGCGCCGCACCGCCGTCGGCAACCGCGACAGGTTGGTCTTGAGCACGTAATCGTTGGCGCCGCTGCGCAGGCTCTCGATCGCGGTTTCCTCGCCGATCGTGCCCGATACGAAAATGAACGGAAGATCGGGACGGAGCTGACG
>DATASF010000066.1:0-8871 GCA_036269335.1 Casimicrobiaceae bacterium | reverse complement strand
CTCTGCCGCCGCCGGTCGTCGCGGCACGTATCGACAAGCGGTTGCCGGTGATGACGGTCATGTGTATCACCCGGAGCGGCAAGGCCGTGAACAGGAAGTCGGTCAGCGCCACGCCCGCATCGACGGCGACGCCGGCGTAGTCGGGCGGAAGCACCGAGCGATACGCGATCACTTTGCCGGCATCCACCATCACGCGTCCGAGCTCGAGCTCGCGTGCTGCGGCGTTTCCCTTGCTCCAGCCGATGCTGCCGACCAGCGCGTCATCGCTTTTCATCCGGATGGCGAGTACGGCTTCGTACGGCCGGTTGACGTCTTCTCGCAGCCATTGCCGGTTGCGAACGAGATCCAGCGGACGCGAATCGAAAAACTGGCGCGATATCTCCGGCCGGTTGCGCAGCGCGGTGATCGGATCGAACTCGGATTCGTCGGGCCAGCCGAGGCGAACGCACCGCCCCTCGCACAGGACGCCCGCGTCGGGAATCGACCAGGGTTCGTCTGTCCCGCCGGTCGTCATCGCGCCCAGCTCAATGCGCGACGCGGCCGTACTGGTCGTCGAAGCGCACGATGTCGTCTTCGCCCAGGTAGTCCCCGCATTGCACTTCGATCATGACCAGCGTCTCGTCGCCGGGATTCTCGAGGCGATGCCTTGTTTCGATGGGAATGAAAGTCGATTCGTTGACTCGAAGCGGATAAACGCGGTCGCCGTTGGTGACGCGAGCTTCGCCGCTGACGACGACCCAATGCTCGCCGCGCCGGTGGTGCAGTTGTAGCGACAGTGCGCCGCCGGGCCTGACTTCGATGCGCTTGATCTTGAAGCCCGGGCCTTCCTGCAGCACCGTGAACGCGCCCCAGGGTCTGGCCACCGTCTTGTGCATCTTGTAGGTGTCGTGGCCGCGAGCCTTCAGCTCGCCGACGACCTCGCGCACCCGCTGCAGATGATCGCGGTGCGCGACCAGCAGCGCGTCGGGCGTATCGACGATGACCAGGTTGTCCACGCCCACGGTAGCGACGACACGGTCGCCGGCGTGCACGAACGTGTCCCTTGTGCCAATGGCGACGCGCTCGCCCTGGCCGCGATTGCCGGCGGAGTCCGGCTCGGTCAGCGCCGACACCGCCTGCCACGAGCCGACGTCGCTCCAGTCGAAGCCGCCGCGGATGACGGCGACCCGATCGGCCTTTTCCATAACCGCGTAGTCGATCGAGATGTCCGGCACGGTCGCGAACAGCGCGGCGTCGATTTCGAGCATCGACGCATCGGCGTTGGCACGCAGCCCCTGCCAGACGCTGCGCACCGTCTCGTACATCGTCGGCGCGTGATCGCGCAGCGCCGCGAGTATCGTCGCCGGCGTAAAGCAGAACATGCCCGAGTTCCAGACGTAGCTTCCGGCCGTGAGGAATGCGATGGCCTCGGCCAGCGGCGGTTTTTCGACAAACCGGGCGGCGCGAAATGCGTCTTCCGCGTCGAGCGCCTCGCCGCATTCGATGTAGCCGTATCCGGTCTCGGGATGCGTGGGCCCGATGCCGAAAGTGACGATCCAGCCGTCCCTGGCAAGACCCTTTGCGCGATCGACCGCGGCGCTGAACGCGCGTTGGTCGCGAATCAGGTGATCGGACGGCAGCGCCAGCACGATCGCATCGGCGCCATAGCGCGATTCTGCGTACATCGCGCCGAGGGCGATCGCCGGTCCGGTGTTGCGCCCGAAAGGCTCGAGCAAGTAGGCGACGCACGACTTTTCAATCGCGGCCGAAAACTGATCCTTGGTCTGAAAATAATAATCGCGGTTGGTGATGACGACGAGTCCCGCGATATCGGGGAGTGCTACCGCCCGAGCGGCGGTCTTGCCAAGCAGCGTTTCGCCGTCCGGCAGGATCAGGAAAGGCTTCGGCGCGGTCTCCCGCGACAGCGGCCACAGGCGCGTCCCGGCGCCGCCAGAAAGGATGATGGGAACCAACGCCATGAGCTGTTCAAAGTGGCTTTTCGAACCGCGCATTGTACTCGATCGACGGTTCGTTCCGGGTTGCCCGGCAGGCGTGCGCGCGTGGGGCAACGGCTTGCCGCAACGCGTCATCGCGGCCCGCGCATCCGCTTGTGTTTGCGCTTACCGGCCCCATCTTCGGTTGCACGCAGCGGACCGCCCGGGGGAGCTTGCCCCTCGGTGGTATCATGGCTGCGCCAGCGCGCGAGCAGGTTCGGATAACGAGCTCGCCGCAGGACCGGTTACCGGGGGCGACCTGGTTTCGACGGGGACTGTGAAGCAGCGCGGGGCATGCCAAGGTGCAGAACCTTGTGAATCCTCTGCAATCGCAAACTTAACTGCGAACGACGAAAACTACGCTCTGGCGGCTTAATCCCGCCGGACCTCGCACCGGGCGGCGCTCAGCCCGGGTGATGTAACTGTCACAGCGAGGACATTTCGAGCGATCGCGTACGCCCGGGTCACTTGGGCGACACGCTAAAGCAAGGTGACTGGTCCCGGCGTTGCCTGCCCGTCAGTGGCGCCGGGGCGAGAGCACAATGATGTGGCTAAGCATGTAGTCCCGACTGTGTAGCGTTTTCGGACGCGGGTTCGATTCCCGCCGCCTCCACCAAACTAAAGAATGACGGCCCCTTCGCGGGGCCGTTTTCTTCTCCGGAGCGCCGCGCAGTCGCTCAGCTGCTCTTTCCATTGGCATCACCGGACGATGGCTCGGCGTCGTCGGCGTCCTTCGGCGGCTCGCCAGTGCCGCACAACGCGAAGTGAACGTCGGCAGCCGCTTGAAATGCGGCGATCGCATCACGACTCGCTCCCAAGTCACGCATTCGAGCGATTTCCTGCTGCAGCGTCAATTCCAGCGTCTCGCGGAACGTGGAAGGATCGGCTTTGCATCGCGCTTCGCGCACGACGCAGTCCAGGTGCTTCGCGCCGCCGAGGCGAAACTGCCTGCGTTCACGCGGCCACATCAGGACGCCGGCGAAACTGCGAGGTAGGGAGCGACAGCGCAGGCGAACGGCGATAGCCGCGTCGTTGCCGTGGTTCTCTGCTGATGATCGATAGGAGCATGGCAGTAGCGTAAGGACCGAACAAAAAAGAAGTCAACTCCGTATTCCACCGCACCGATGGTGTGCGGATTCGCACATCCAACGGGCATTTGCGGGGGCATGTAGGCTGTGCGCCTACATGATCATCGGACGCAGGCCGATACCCCTCTCCGAGCCCCGGGCCGTATATTATCGACGCGCGCGCGCTGAGGGCGGCAGCGGCTGCGATCGCCTGACGCCGTCCTTGGGCCTGCCATGATCAACGCTGCCAAACCGCTGCAGGTCTATGTCGTCGAGGACTCGGACATCGTCCTGCGGCTTCTGACCTCGGCCATCGAGTCAGTCGGCGGCGAGTTGATGGGCGCTGCCGACAACGCGGGGCAAGCCATTCACGATCTCCAGGAGCTGAAGCCACATCTGATCCTGATCGATCTCGTGCTGGCGTCCGGGTCGGGATTCGAGGTGCTGGGCGCAATTCAAACCGGCGGCGTGGCACGCGGGGCGGTCGGGGTGGTGTTCACCAATCACGTCACCACCGAGGACCGGGAGCGCAGCTTCCTGCTCGGCGCCTCGTATTTCTTCGACAAGTCGACGCAGGGCCGCCAGGCTTTGGAGCTGATCAACAAGATGGCGGCCGAGCGACGCGGCCGGCCGTCAATGCGGGCCGACTGAACGTCCTGACGGTCCGCGTTGACGCGATCGCCGAAAAAAACCTCGTCGGGCCTCAGCGCCCGCATTCGTCGAAGAACGCCGCGAAGTAGATACTGACGCGGATGAGCTCCCGAATTGCCCGGCGCGTCGCCCGCCGCGAGGATGTCGGCCTGGACAAGCTCGAATACGCAATCCTGCGCCGTTTGCGAACGCCGCAGCAGATCCAGGCTTTCGTCAACGCGATCCCGATCAACCACGAGATCGGCGGCGAGACGGTGTTCTCGGTCCGGCAGGTTCTCGCGCAGCGCCGCGCGCATTGCATCGAAGCCGCGCTGCTCGCTGCCTGCGCGCTGTGGATCCAGGGCGAACCGCCGCGGGTCATGCGGCTGGACTGCGACGCAAGCGATTACCCGCATGTCGTCGCGCTGTTTCGCCGCGGTACGTGCTGGGGTGCGATCTCCAAGTCCAACGGCGTCGCACTTCGCTACCGCGATCCCGTCTACCGCAGCCTGCGCGAGCTCTCGATCTCGTATTTTCACGAGTATTCGACCGCCGGCGGGCGCAAGACCTTGCGCAGCTATACGGCGCCGCTGGACCTGCGCAGCGTCGATCCCGGTTTGTGGGTCACCGCCGACGGCTGCTGGGAATTGCACGAGCTGCTCGAGTCCAGGCGACACTACGCGCTGATCTCGAGCAGGCAGCAGAAATTGCTTTCGCGCCGCGACGCGTTCGAGCGCGCTTCGGCCAGGATAGTCCAGTTTCCCAGGGGAGTATGACGACGATGAAGACGATACGCTGGGGCATGATCGGCTGCGGCGATGTCGCCGAGGTCAAGAGCGGGCCGGGGTTCTACAAGGCGGATCGTTCGTCGCTGGCCGCCGTCATGCGCCGCAACGGGGCGCTCGCCGCCGACTACGCGCGGCGCCACGGCGTGGCCCGGTGGACCGACGATGCCGAGGCGATCATCCACGCCACCGACATCGATGCAGTGTACATCGCGACGCTGACCGACAGTCATCGCGAGTACACGTTGCGCTGTGCGCGCGCGGGCAAGCCGGTTTATGTCGAAAAGCCGATGGCGATGCGACACGCCGAGTGCGTGGAAATGATCGAGGCCTGCCGCGATGCCGGCGTACCGCTGTGGGTCGGCTACTATCGCCGCGCGCTGCCACGCTTCCTCAAGGTCAGGGAGCTGGTGGAGGATGGGGCGATCGGACCGGTCCGCATGGTGGTCTCGCGGCAGTTCGCGCGCGCCCCGAAGATCGGCAACGGCGAAGCGCTCCCGTGGCGCATCGACCCGGCGAAGAGCGGCGGCGGATTTTTTTTCGAAGCGGTCTGCCACACGTTCGATTTTCTGGATTTCGCGTTCGGTCCGATCGTCGAAGTCCGCGGTGTTGCGTCCAACCAGTCGGGCGCCTATCGCGCGGAGGACACCGTCACCGTTGCGTACCGGTTCCATTCCGGGGTCCAGGGTTGCGGCATGTGGTGCTATGCCGCCGGCGAGGACGACGAGATGAACGAGGTCGTCGGCGAGCGTGGCCGGTTGCTGTTTTCCACCTCGCAGCCGGTGCCGATCCGGCTTATCCGTGAGGGCAGGGTGGAGGAGTTTCCGATCAGCGATCCGCCGCATGTGCACCAGCCGCTGATCGAAACGATCGTAGCCGAGCTGAATGGGCGGGGACAGTGTCCCAGCACGGGCGTGAGCGCGGCCCGCACCGCGTGGGTAATGGACGAGATACTCGGCGAGTTCCGGGCCGCATCCGGCTGACTTGAAGGTTTAACATTACGCATGGCAGAATGACTCGCCGGATTCGGATCGCATAGCATGGATGAAGCCTTCAGATATCGCGGCTTCGACGTTCACCTCGAAGTCTGGGAAAGCCGACGGGATGGACGCATCCGCTGGTTGTGCGGGGTGACGTTCGTGCAGCATGGCCTCGGGTACGCAGCGAGTTTTTCGGATCGGCTGTTCGACTGGCCAGCCGACGCGCGGCGCTATGCGGAAATGCGGGCGAAAAAGCTGCTCGACTCGTACGCCGCGGGCGACGTTGCCGTTCTGGGCACGCCGGTCTCCTGGCATCCCGCGATAGATCCTCCGCAGTATCCACTTGGTCCGTTCAGCGACTCCCGCAGCCGCTTCTAGCACGACGCTGGCGTACGGTGTCCCTCGCGAAGCCGACCAGTCGGCTTCGCCCGTAACTCAATAGCCTGAGTTGCCTCGGCGGCGGCATCCGTCGCTGTTCCTCCAGCCTTCGCAGCGGGTACGCCGCCTGCTGCGGCTTTCTCCTACGCGTCCCGCTTCATCCTCCGACACTCTCCCTCGCCGGATCCGGCTTTTGCGCCTGCGCGTCTTACAACGCAATCATCCGCGCGCCGATTGATGAGGGCGCGCGCGCACGCAATAGTGGCGACGCTATTTGCGACGCCTCGAAAGACCGAGGACACGGCGCAGCGTGCGCCCAACCGTTGGGAAGGAAACAAAATGAACGCGATACGAATGCTGCTGGCCCTCGCCCTTTCGTCAAGTTGCCTCTACGCGGGCGAGAGTATGGCTATGATCGTCCTGTCGAACGGAACGACGCAGGTAGTGTGGCACGTCGGCGACCCCGAGCCGTCGATCAACGAGAACGTCACCTGGTTCAGTGCGGCAGTCTGCGGTGCGGAGCTCACGTGGGTAAGCCAGCGGTTCCCGGGCCTTCCGATGCGCACGCTTGCTCGCGCACCCGCCGCGAACGATTGCGTCATCTATCGGGGCGACGATGCACGATTCATCGCCGACAACCTGGTCGTCAACGGCAATCAATAGGGAACTTCGTGCCCGGATCGGGACGGTGACAGGTTTCGTGCGGCAAGGACCAATGGAAAGGGCAGGGATCAGATTCGTCCGGTCAACCTGAGGCAATCGACCGGTAGGTTCGGATCTGCCCTGCCTGAATTCATTATGCGCGGCGGGCACGCGAACGCCATCGGTGGATCGCCGATTCTGATGTAGGCGCGCACCGAGGTGCGCGTAGGAATGCGATGAAGATCTACCTTTGGCGCCCGGCCGGCGCCAGCCGCCGGCGCAATTCTTCGGAGGCGAGTGAGGCTTCGTATGGCGCGCGCGACTCGGACTCGGTCCGATCGCCGGCCGCGATCGCGTCGATCTGGCGCTTCATCGATCGGACGACGCCTGGCTCGCATTCGGCCAGCGCAGCGACATAGGCGTCGACCCGGGCGGCGAGCTCGCGGCGGTCGAGGAGCTCGGTCAGGAATCCGATGCGCAGCATCTCTTCGGCGTCGATTGCCTGCGCGGTGAGGAATATGCGCTTGGCCTGCGTCGCTCCCAGCGCCGCCACTGCGCGCCGGAGCCCGCCCGGATAGTAGTGCAGGCCGAATTTGGCGGCCGGCATGAACATGCGCGAGCCGCGGACGCCGAGGCGGAAATCGCAGCACAGCGCGAGATCGGTGGCGCCGCCGTAGACGCTCCCGTTGAGTGCGCATATCGTCGGCAGCGGGAGCCGCTCGATCGCGTCGAGCAGCTCCTCGAAATCGCGGTCGAGGCGGCCGACGATCGCATCGACCGTGTACCCGGAGCTGAACGTCGTTTCGCCGGCGCCCGTGAATACCAAGGCCCGCGCCGACGGATAGAGCTTGGCACTGTCCAGATAGCCGCGGATCACCGCGACGTCGTCCGGATCGATGCGGTTATGCTCGGCGGGGCGGCACAGACGGATCGTAGCGGCCGCGCCGCCGACTTCGAGGGTCGGAGGACCATCGGCGACGGGACGAGTCATCAGGCGGGGTCAGGCGTCGCTGTTGCGCCACACGTTGACAGCGAAAATCACGATCGACGCGAACAACACGATCGACGCGATCCCCGCAACCGGCCCGAACGCCTCGTTGCCCTTGAAGAGCAAGACCAGCGCGAGCATCGCGATCGGAAGCGTGAGGTTGTACAGCCAGAAATGGACCGGATACAGACGCGTTGCCTTGGCGGCGGGGAACCGCTCATAGATGAATCCGGTGAGCGCGAGCGACGCCCAGCCGAGAAGGTTCAGATGCGCGTGCACCGGAAACATCGTGTGGTCCTGCGACACGCCCATATAGACACCCAGTCCGGTGCCGGCGACAAAATACAGCAGCGCCAGCCGGTACCAGATTCGTGTCGACACCCCTGTCGCTGGTACGGCGGGTATGGCGGCGGTTGCTTGCATGAGGCCTCCTCGTGGATGATCGCGATGTCGAGCCGGGTCCGGCCCGCCAGCGGGTGAGGGCTGGCGCCGAACTATAGCGCGCGCAAGCGGCGTGGCCAACGGAGTCGCGAGGCGCCGTCGGCCGCGGCCGGTGCGCGGTCCGGCCGACAGTCCGCCGGAACGATTACCGGCGTACGCGCATCCTAACAAGACGGGAATCGACTCCAGGGTGGCGATGCGGATCGAAGACTACGCGATGATCGGCAACAACCGCACCGCCGCACTGGTCGGGCGCAACGGCTCGATCGACTGGCTGTGCGCCCCGCGCTTCGATGCGCCAGCCTGCTTTGCGGCGCTGGTCGGCACCTCCGATCACGGACGATGGCTGCTCGCACCCCGCGGCGCCTTGCGCCGGGTCGAGCGTCGGTATCGCGACCAGACGCTGGTGCTCGAAACCGACTTTCACACGGCCGGTGGGACGGTGCGCATCGTCGACTGCATGCCCCCCTGGGAGGAGCGCACTGACCTCGTCCGCATCGTCGAAGGCCTGCGCGGCCGCGTGACCATGCGCATGGAGCTGGTGATACGGGGCGGCTACGGCGCGATTATCCCCTGGGTCCGGCGCGTCGATGGGGCGCTGCTCGCGACCGCCGGACCCGAATCGCTGGAGCTGCGCTCGGATGTGCCGGTGCGCGGCAAGGGATTTACGACGGTTGCTTCGTTTACCATCGCGCGGGGTGAGCGCGTTGCCTTCGTCCTGACGCACTTTGCCTCGCATCTGCCGCGCCCGCTGCCGATCGATCCCGACGCGGCGGTCGATGCGGCTGCGCGGAGCTGGCGCGCCTGGAGCGACCGATGCAGTTACGACGGGCGCTGGCGCGACGCAGTCATGCGCTCCCTGATTACCTTGAAAGCGCTGACCTATGCGCCGACCGGCGGCATCGCCGCAGCGGTGACGACTTCGCTGCCGGAAGCGATCGGCGGCGTGCGCAACTGGGACTATCGTTATTGCTGGCCCCGCGACGC
>DATASF010000065.1:0-7223 GCA_036269335.1 Casimicrobiaceae bacterium | reverse complement strand
GGCCCCGCGGTTCAGGACCTGTGGATGCTGCTGTCGGGTGACCGCGACGATATGCGGCGCCAGCTGCGGGCCGTGCTGTCGGGCTACGAGGATTTCTGCGACTTCGACGACCGCGAGCTGCACCTGATCGAAGCGCTGCGCACGCTGCGGCTGATCCACTATTCGGCGTGGCTGGCGCGGCGCTGGCACGATCCGGCTTTCCCGGCGGCATTCCCCTGGTTCAATACCCAGCGCTACTGGCAGGATCGCGTACTGGAATTGCGCGAGCAGATCGCGGCGATGGACGAGCCGCCGCTGGCTATCTAGAGGGAAATCGTCCGGCCGCGAGCCGCGGTGCGAAATGGCCCGGGCGGCGCCGCTCAGCCGGCCGACGCCATCAGTACGCCGTCGACCAGATGCAGGATCCGGTCGGTGCGCGCCGCCAGATCGGGATCGTGCGTCACGATCACCAGACTCGTGCCCGCACTGCGATTGAGCTCGAGCATCAAATCGAACACGCCGCCGGCGGTGCGCCGGTCGAGGTTTCCGGTTGGCTCGTCGGCCAGAACGCACGCCGGTGCCGTCACCAGGGCGCGCGCCAGCGCGACGCGCTGGCGTTCGCCGCCCGAGAGCTCGGCCGGACGATGCTGCGCGCGATGGGCGAGGCCGACGCGCTCGAGCAGCGCGGCGGCAGTCGCGCGGGCCGCCGGCCTCGCGTCGCGACGGATGTACAGCGGCATTGCGACGTTTTCCAGCGCCGAAAATTCGGGCAGCAGATGATGAAACTGGTAAATGAAGCCGAGCGCGCGATTGCGCACCCTGCCCCGTTCGGCCTCGGACAGCTGCGCGAACGGCGCGCCCTGCACGAGCACTTCTCCCTCGGTAGGCGCATCGAGCCCGCCGAGCAGATGCAACAGCGTGCTCTTGCCCGACCCCGACGCCCCGACGATCGCCAGCCGCTCGCCCGCGGCGACGGACAGGTCGATGCCGAGCAGAACCGGCACGTCGAGCGGCCCGCTGCGGTAGGTCTTCCGCAATCCCCGGCACTCGAGCACGGCGTGCGCCGCGCCGGCGAGCTCACTCATAGCGCAGCGCCTCCGCGGGATTGACCTTGGCCGCGCGCCAGCTCGGATACAGCGTCGCGAGCAGCGCCAGCAGCAACGCGATCGCGGCGATCAGCACGATATCGGCGCGCTGCAGGTCCGACGGCACCTCGTTGATGTAGTAAACACTCTTGTCGAGAAACTGGATGCTGAACGTGCGCTCGATGAATGGGACGACGACGCCGATGTTGAGCGCCAGCGCGATGCCGCCGACCATGCCGGCCAGGGTTCCGATGAAGCCGACCAGCGCGCCCTGGATGACGAATATCGCCAGGATGCTCGCCGGCGACGCGCCCAGCGTGCGCAGGATGGCGATGTCGGCCTGCTTGTCGGTGACCACCATCACCTGCGCCGAGACGATGTTGAACGCGGCGACCGCGACGATCAGCGTAAGGATGATGAACATCACCCGCTTTTCGATCGCGACGGCGCGAAAGAAGTTGGCATGGTCCATCGTCCAGTCGCGCACTTCGGCGTCGACCGGCATGACGCGCGCCAGCTCGCGCGCGACCGCCGGTGCGGCGAACATGTCGTCCAGCTTGAGCCGCACGCCGCTGACCGCGTCGTCGAGCCGGTACAGCTTCTGCGCGTCGGACAACTCGATCAGCGCGAGCCCGTTGTCGAATTCGTACATCCCGACCTCGAACACGCCGACGACGCGGAAGGTTTTCACCCGAGGCAGCGTGCCCGCCGGCGTCACCGTTCCCTGCGGCGTGATCAGCAGCACCGAGTCGCCGACGCGCACGCGCATCGCTCGCGCGAGATCGACGCCGAGCACGATGCCGAAGCCGCCCGGCTTGAGATCGGCGAGCGATCCGGCCCGCATGTGCTTCCCGATATCGGCGACCTCGTCTTCGCGCGCCGGGTCGACGCCGCGCACCAGCGCGCCGCGATTGGCGTCGCCCGCAGAAAGCATCGCCTGCCCGAAGACGAACGGCGCGGCACCCTGCACGTGCGCGTCCTGCCGCGCGATGCGGGCGACGTTCTGCCAGTCGGGCATCGCGCCGTCGAGCGCGCGAATCTCGATATGCGAAGCGACCGACAGGATGCGGGTGCGCAGTTCGTTCTGGAATCCGTTCATCACCGAGAGCACCACGATCAGCGCGGCCACGCCGAGGAAGATGCCCGCCATCGAGACGAAGGCGATGAACGATACGAAGCCGTTGCGGCCGGCGCCGCGACGGGCGCGGGTGTAGCGAAGGCCGACGAGGATTTCGTAGGGAGTCAAAGGCTGCCGATAGACTGAATTCGCGACAGCGAAGTGTGCCACAGTCGCTTGTAGCGTACACTTAGCGCCCATGCTCAAGCCCGCGCCGGCATTGCCGTCCGAATCAGCTGTCCTCCCGGATACCCAGCGCGGCCTCGCCGTGCCCGCGAGAGCGGCGCCGCCCGCGGCCGCCGGCGCGCTGGTCGAAGCGTATCGCGCACACGGCTACCGCCGGGCCGCGATCGATCCGCTCGACGGCGAGCCGCGCGAGCGCTCGCTGATCGCGGAGCTCGACCCCCGCACCTACGGGTTGCCGATCGACGAGTCGATCAGCTACTCGCTGGATTTTGGCGGCGCCACGCATCTCCTCACGCTGTCGGCATTGCTGGGCCGTCTGCGCGAGGCGTATTGCGGCGCGGTCGCGATCGATTGCGCTCACGTCCGCGCCAACGAGCAACGGCGCTGGCTCCACGCGCGCATGGAAACGCGCAACGGCTGGCCTGATCCTTCCGGCGACGACTGCGTTCGGGTCCTCGGGCAGCTCGTCGCGGCGGAAGCCTTCGAGCAGCTTCATCGCGCGGACTACGGCGCGTACAAGCAGTTCAGCCTGGAGGGAAGCGAGAGCATCGTCACGCTGCTGCGCGAGACGATCGAAAGCGCCGCCGGGCACGGTGTCCAGGCGATCGTCCTCGGCATGCCACACCGCGGCCGTTTGAACATGATGCTGAACGCGCTCGACGTGCCGGCGCAGAAGGTCCTGTCACTTTTCTCGGCGAGCCCCGACCTCGCGCTGGCTGCGCGCGACCTGAAGGATCACGCGGGGCTCAACGGCCGGATCAAGACACGCAGCGGCGAGATCGCAATCCTCCTCGCGCACAACCCGTCGCACCTGGAGAGCGTCTCGCCGGTCGTCTGTGGCATGGCGCGCGCGCTGCAGGACCGTCAGACCGACGCCTCGTCGCGACGGGTGATGCCGATCCTGATGCACGGCGACGCCTCGTTTTCCGCGCAGGGCATCGTGACCGAGACGCTCAATCTGTCGCAAACACGCGGCTACGGCGTCGGCGGCACGCTGCACCTTATCCTCAACAACCAGATCGGCTCGACCGTCTCGCATCCGCGGGACTCGAGGTCGACGCTGTCGTGCGCGGACGTCGCGCGCGCCGTGGATGCGCCTATCGTTCACGTCAACGCCGACGATCCCGATGCGGTCGTGTTTGCCGCGCGCCTGGCGACCGGCTTTCGCGCAACGTTCGGCGCGGACATCGTCGTCGACCACGTCGGCTATCGGCGGCACGGGCACTTCTTCCGCGACGATCCGACGATCACCCAACCGGCGATGCAGCGCCGGATCCGGCGCCATCGCAGCGTGGTCAGTCTCTACGCCGAGCAGCTGTCGCGCCGCGGCATCCCCGGCGAGGAGCTGGCCGCGAGCCTCGGCGCCGAAGCGACGGCGGCGATGAAGACCCGCGCGCCGGACACTGCCGCCGCGCAGCCGCCGGCCGCCGCCTCGCTGCCGACGCCGCTGAGCAAGCCGGTCCGCACCACCATTCCGCTCGGACAGCTGCAGGCGATGATCGAACGCCTGGCAACCGCTCCTCAGGGTTTTGTGCAGCACGCCGAGTTGCGGAGAATGCTCGACGACTGGCGGCTGGTCGCCGGGGACGCCGACCGACCGGTCGACTGGCGGCTGGCCGAGAACCTTGCCTACGGCTCGCTGCTGGCGAATGGATTCAACGTCCGGCTGTCGGGCCTCGACGTCGGGCGCGGAACCTTCGTTCACCGGCAGCACGTCTGGCACGACCAGGACGCCGACACCGATTGGCAGGACCTACACGTCGCTCTGCGCCACGTCGCCGAAGGTCAGGGCATTTTCTCCATTTTCGAATCGCCCTTGTCGGAGGAAGCCGTCGTCGGCTTCGAATACGGCTACAGCCTGAAGTGCGGGCGCGACCTCGTCGTATGGGAAGCGCAGTTCGGCGATTTCGTCAACAACGCCCAGGTGATCATCGATCAGTACATCGCATCCGGCGAAGCCAAATGGGGCTACGAGAGCGGCCTGGTGCTGCTGTTGCCGCACGGCCACGATGGCTGGGGCCCCGAACATTCGTGCGCATTTCTGGGACGGTTCCTACAGCTATGCGCGACGGGCAGCATGCACGTCGCGATGCCATCGACGGCCGCGCAGATGTTCCACCTGCTTCGCCGCCAGGCGCTGACCGATCGCCGCCAGCCGCTGGTCGTGATGACACCCAAGCCGTGGCTCTACGGCATTCGGCCGTCGTACTCCCCGCTACGGAAGCTCGCCGTAGACGAATTTCATCCGCTGCTCGGCGAGGATCGCGACACTGACCGCGATGCGGTTTCCCGCGTCATCGTCACCAGCGGCAAGCTCTACTACGATTTGGCGGACGAACGCGAAAGAATGGGGCTTCGGGAGCTGCCGATACTGCGCGCCGAGCAACTCCACCCGTTTCCCGTGGACGCGCTGGCGATCGAGCTCCGGCGGTTCCCCCAGCTCAAGCACCTGATCTGGGCGCAGGAAGAGCACAGGAATCACGGCGCCTGGCATCTGGTTCGCGACCAGCTCGAGAGCGCGTTGCCGCCCGGCGTGACGCTGCATTATGCGGGCCGCGCCGCGTCGGCATCGACCGCCGCTGGCAGTGCAGCCGTGCACGCCGTGGAACAGCGGCGGATCGTCGCGGCCGCGTTCGAGATGCCCGCACGCTGACCGCCCAGCCGGCGGCAGGCGCGACTTCCCCCTCGCTACATCGCTTTTTCGTTGTCGTCGTTGCCGGGCCGCGACAATAGATAGGTGTGCGAGGCCTGGGCAAACGACATGAACGCTGCGGGCTCCATCGGCCGCGCGAACAGGAAGCCCTGAAGCACGTCGCAGCCGTTTTTCACCAGGAAATCGGCCTGCGCCCTCGTTTCGACGCCTTCCGCGACCGTCTTCAGGTGCAGGCCCTTGGCGAGGCCGATCGTGGCCCGTACGATCGATGCATTCGCCTCACTGGTCATCAGGTCGGCGATGAACGTCCGGTCTATTTTCAGCGTATCCAGCTGGAACCCCTTCAGATAGCTGAGCGACGAGTAGCCGGTGCCGAAATCGTCGAGCGCGATCGCCACGCCGAGCGACTTGAGCTCGGCGAGGGTCGCCTTGCTGCTCGCGAGATCTTCCATCAGCAGCGATTCGGTCAGCTCAAGCTCGAGGCTTTGCGGAGCGAAGCCCGTGTCCTCGAGCACTTTCCTGATCGTGGTCGCCACGTTTTCCTGGCGAAACTGCCTGCTGGAGAGATTGACCGACAGCGCGATCCGCGGCAGGCCCCGCCCGTACCAGGCGTTCATCTGCGTGCACGCCGTGCGCAACACCCATTCGCCGATCGAGGCGATCAGGCCCGTCTCTTCCGCCATCGGGATGAACTGCGCGGGTGCCACCATGCCGAATTCGGGGTGGTTCCAGCGCAGCAGGGCTTCGACGCCTGCGAGCCGCCCCGTCTTGGCGGAGATCAGCGGCTGGTAATGCAGCAGCAGTTCCTTCCTGTCGATCGCGTTGAACAGCGCGTTCTCCATCGACAGCCGGCTGTGCGCGCCGGCGCTCATGTCCAGGCTGTACATCATCAGGCAATCGCCGCCGCGTGCCTTGGCCCGGTACATCGCGACGTCGGCATTCTGCAGCAGCGTCTCGGAGGCCGTGCTCGAGTCGACCGAGATGCTGATCCCGATCGACGCGGTGATGTGCAGATCCTGATTCTCGACGACGAAAGGATCCTTCAGCGCGGTCAGGCATCGCTCGGCCACGATAACGGCGCTGCTTCCGTCCTGCACGCCGGGCAATAGCAGGACGAACTCGTCGCCGCCCCACCGCGCAAGCGTGTCGCAGTCCCGGATGCACGTCTTGAGGCGCGCGCCGACCAGCTTCAGCAGCGCGTCCCCCGTCCCGTGCCCGAGGGTGTCGTTGATGTTCTTGAACCGGTCGATGTCGATCATCAGCATCGCGAGCAACGAGCCCTCGCGGCGTGCCTGCGCCAGCCCGCCCGCGAAGCGCTCGTCGAGCAGGAACCGGTTCGGCAGGGCGGTCAAATGGTCGGTCCGCGCCAGTTCATGCAGACGCTCCTCCATCCGCTTGCGATCGGTGATGTCGCGTGAAATGCAGAGAATCCGCTGCGTTTCCTCGCCGGTGGCGTCCTTCATCCTCTGCAGCGTCGTTTCCAGCCATACGTAACGCTGGTCCGCGTGGCGCGCCCGGTACATGATCGTGGCGAGCGACTTGGTATGCAGCGCGTCCGCGACCGCGTTGCGAACGGTGCTGAAGTCGTCGGGGTGAACGAATTCGCAAAGCGAGTGGCCGAGCAGGTCGCCGGGCGGCATGCCGAGGATGCTGATCGAGACGGGTGAAGCGTAGGTGATCGTTCCATCCGGCGCGTGCTTGGTGATCAGATCGGTCGAATTCTCGGTGATCAGCTGGTACTTCTGCATCGTCTCGATCAAGGCGTCTTCGCGGTCGCGCAGGCGAGCGGTCAGGCGGTTGAATGCGCGGCGCAGCGCACGAATTTCGCCGCCGCCCGCGCGGCCGGTCAGCGGCGCGATTCTCTCGGTATGCGCGGAGTAGCTCTTCAGGTGGTCGGTCAGAACGACGAGCGGATGCATCAGGTAGCGCGTCAGTATCCAGATCGACAAGACGACGACGACACAAGCCAGCAGCAGCAGTTGCACGAAATGCCAGGTCAGCTCGTTGATCGCCAGGAACGCTTCTTCCTTCGGATACACGGCGGCGACGATCCAGTTCGACGTCGGGACCCGCTTGTAAGTAACGATCGCCGGACGACCGTCGGCCTCCGTCGCTTCCTCGGTTCCTTCGAAGCCTTCGAGCGCGCGTTCGAACAGAGGATTGGCCCGCGGCGGGAATGCGCGTTGCGACAGGCGCTCCCGGT
>DATASF010000064.1:0-3317 GCA_036269335.1 Casimicrobiaceae bacterium | reverse complement strand
TTGGAGGCGGAGGTCGGAATCGAACCGGCGTAGACGGCTTTGCAGGCCGCTGCATGACCACTCTGCCACCCCGCCCGGGACGGACACGCGACACTATAGCCAGCCGGCGCGTCGCGGAGAAACTTTGGAGAGCGCCGGCTCTCGCTAGCGAAATATGGAGCGGGAAACGAGTCTCGAACTCGCGACCTCAACCTTGGCAAGGTTGCGCTCTACCAACTGAGCTATTCCCGCGGCTGGCAAACGGCGATTGTAGCGCAAATCAACGTTTTACTTCAAGGGATTGCGTATCCTGCCGCAACGGGAGACTGGGCCAAGACCTTGGCGATGGCGTCGGCGACATAGTCGATATTGCGCGAGTTGATCGCCGCGACGCAGATCCGCCCGGTGTCGATCGCATAAATCGCAAATTCGTCGCGCAGCCGCGCGACCTGCGCCGCCGTCAGGCCGGAATAGGAGAACATGCCGCGCTGGCGAAGCATGAAATCGAACTCAGCTTTTGGCACCCGCACGGCGAGCCGCTCTACCAGAGCGTGACGGTTGGCGCGGATACGTTCGCGCATCTCTCCCAGCTCTTTCTCCCAGAGCGATCGTAGCTCCGGCGTATCAAGGACAGTGGCGACCACCTGACCGCCAAATGTCGGGGGGCTCGAATAGTTGCCGCGCACGACGCGCTTGAGCTGCGACAGCACGCGCGCTGCTTCGTCGCGATCGGCGGCAACGATCGACAGCGCGCCGACCCGCTCGCCATAGAGCGAAAACGATTTCGAGAACGAGCTCGCGACGAACAGCGGACCAGGTGTCGCGGCGAAGCGCCGCACGATCGCACCGTCGGCGTCGATGCCGGCGCCGAACCCCTGGTAGGCGATGTCGAGGAACGGCAGCAGCGCCCGTGCGCGCACGACCTCGATGATCCGGCCCCATTGCTCGTCGTCGGGGTCGACGCCGGTCGGGTTGTGGCAGCAGGCATGCAATACGACGATCGCGCCGGCCGGCAGCCGCTGCAACGCGGCTATCATGCCGTCGATGTCCAGTCCGTGAGTCGAGGCCTGGTAATAAGGATACGGGTTGACTGCAAAGCCGGCGCCTTCGAACAGCGCGCGATGGTTTTCCCAGGAAGGGTCGCTGATCCATACTTGCGCGCCGGGCGCGAAACGGCGCAGAAAATCGGCGCCGATCTTGAGCGAGCCGGTGCCGCCCAGCCCCTGAACGGTCACCACGCGGCCGGCCTGCACGACCTCGGATTCGGCGCCGAACACCAGGCTGCGCACCGCGCGGTCGTAGGCTGCGATGCCGTCGATCGGCAGATAGACGTGCGGGCCGCCCTTATCAGTGAGCGCGCGCTCGGCGCGGCGCACGCATTCGAGCAGCGGCACCTTGCCGTCGTCGTCACAGTAAACGCCGACGCCCAGATTCACTTTGCGCGGATTCGGATCGGCATTGAACGCCTCGGTGACGCCGAGGATCGGATCCCGCGGCGCCATTTCTATCGGGGCCAGCAACGGAGGGGCGTGCGGAGCGTTCATCGTCGTAAAGGTGGCCTGAAAAGCTCATTTTAGCACCGTTGAAATCGGTGCCGGAGGCGCCATATACCGGATTCGGCCGAGGATGCGCGCGCCGCGCCCGCGCCCCTTGACGGCGACGATGCTGCGTCTGCCGGCGCCGATCGGCTAGAATGTTCGATTGTCCGGCGGCAAGCGAACTCGACAGTCCATGAACCTAAAATTCCCCAACAGCCCCTACGAGCTGCACCAGCCATTTGCACCCGCGGGCGACCAGCCCGAGGCGATCGACAAGCTGGTCGAGGGCCTCTCCGACGGCCTGGCCTTCCAGACGCTGCTGGGCGTGACCGGATCGGGCAAGACCTTCACGATGGCCAACGTCATCGCGCGCACCGGCCGTCCGGCGCTGGTGCTGGCGCCGAACAAGACGCTCGCGGCGCAGCTCTATTCCGAGTTCCGCGAATTCCTGCCGAACAACGCGATCGAGTACTTCGTCTCGTATTACGACTATTACCAGCCGGAGGCCTACGTGCCTTCGCGGGACCTGTACATCGAGAAGGACTCGTCGATCAACGAGCACATCGAGCAGATGCGCCTGTCGGCGACCAAGTCGATCCTGCAGCGGCCGGACTGCATCGTTGTCGCTACCGTCTCGGCGATCTACGGTATCGGCGATCCGTCCGAATACCACAGCATGATCCTGCACCTGCGGCAGGGCGATCAGCTGACCCAGCGCGACGCGATCAAGCGCCTCACCGAAATGCAATACCAGCGCAACGACACCGAGTTTCGGCGCGGCACCTTCCGCGTCCACGGCGACGTGCTCGACATCTTCCCCGCGGAAAGCGCCGATAATGCGATTCGCCTGTCGGTTTTCGACGACGAGGTCGAGTCGCTTCAGCTGTTCGATCCCCTCACCGGGCACATCCGCCAGAAGCTCGGACGCTTCACCGTGTTTCCATCGAGCCACTACGTGACCGGCCGGCACAAGGTGCTCGAGGCGGTAGAGAAGATCAAGGTCGAGCTGGCGCAGCAGAAGGACACGTTCGTGCGGGAGATGAAGCTGATCGAGGCGCAGCGCATCGAACAGCGGACGCGCTTCGACGTCGAGATGATGCTCGAAATCGGATTCTGCAAGGGCATCGAGAACTATTCGCGCCATCTGTCCGGGCGGGCGCCCGGCGAGCCGCCGCCGACATTGATCGACTACCTGCCGCGCGATGCGCTGGTATTCATCGATGAATCGCACGTCACGATTCCCCAGGTGGGCGGCATGTACAAGGGCGACCGCGCGCGCAAGGAGAATCTGGTCAACTACGGGTTCCGTCTGCCGAGCGCGCTGGACAACCGGCCTCTGCGCTTCGACGAATTCGAAAAGCTGCTGCCGCAGACGGTGTTTGTTTCGGCCACGCCAGCCGACTACGAGCGTGCGCACGCGGGCCAGGTGGTCGAGCAGGTCGTGCGTCCGACCGGCCTGGTCGATCCGGTGCTCGAAGTGCGGCCGGCGCAAACGCAGGTCGACGATCTGTTGTCGGAAATCAATCTGCGAGTGGAAAAGGGCGAGCGCGTCCTGGTCACGACCTTGACCAAGCGCATGGCCGAGGACCTGACCGACTATCTGAACGAGCACGGGGTCAAGGTGCGCTACCTGCACTCGGACATCGACACCGTCGAGCGGGTCGAGATCATCCGCGACCTGCGCCTCGGCGAATTCGACGTGCTCGTCGGCATCAATCTGCTGCGCGAAGGCCTCGACATCCCGGAAGTGTCGCTCGTCGCGATCCTTGACGCCGATAAGGAAGGCTTCTTGCGCGCCGA
>DATASF010000063.1:0-21751 GCA_036269335.1 Casimicrobiaceae bacterium | reverse complement strand
CGGCACGGTCGTGCTCGCTAGCGGCGCGCTGGAGCGCGGTATCGCTTATGCGGGCAACGATCTCCCCGGCACGATGCTCGCCGGCGCGGCGCAGGCCTATGTCACGCGCTACGGCGTCAAGCCCGGGACGCGCGCGGCGATTTTCACCAACAACGACAGTGCCTATGAAGCGGCGCTGCGCTTGCACGAGGCCGGCGTCGCCATCGCAGCCATCGCCGACACGCGGCCGGAAAGCGCACTCTTCGGCGACCTTCCGCAACGCGCGCGTGCCGCCTTCATACCGATACTGGCCGGCGGCTCGATCGCCGGCGCGCACGGCAGGCTGCGCGTTACCGGCATCGATCTGGCACCGCTTGGAGGCGGCACGGCAACGCGCGTCGATTGCGATCTCGTTTGCGTATCGGGGGGCTGGAATCCGGCCGTGCACCTCTATTCGCAATCGCGCGGCAAGCTGCGTTACGACGACGCGCTGGCGACGTTCTTGCCCGACGCCTCGCCGCAGGCGATCGTCGCCGCGGGCGCGGCCAAGGGCAAATCCGACTTGAACGCGGTGCTCGCCGATGGCCATGCCGCGGGACTCGCCGCCGCCGCGCGCGCGGGCTTCGGAGCGCGCACCGCACAGCCCGCGCCTGCGGCAGCCGCCGTGTCGACCGGGCCGTTGCAAGCGCTGTGGTCGGTGCCATCGCGCGGGAACGGCAAGTGCTTTGTCGATTGGCAGAACGACGTGACCGTCGCCGACATCGCGCTGGCGGCGCGCGAAGGCTATCGCTCGGTCGAGCATCTGAAGCGCTACACGACGCTGGGCATGGGCACCGACCAGGGCAAGACCGGGAACATCCTCGGTCTGGCGTTGCTGGCGGCCGAACTCGGCGTGTCGATTCCTCAAGTCGGTACGACGACGTTCCGTCCACCCTACACGCCGGTGACGATGGGAGCGCTGGCCGGACACGAAGTCGGTGCGGACCTCGAGCCGACGCGGTACTCGGCGATGCACGACTGGCATGTCGAGCACGGCGCGCGCATGCTCAACGCGGGCCTGTGGAAGCGACCGCATTCGTATCCGCGTCCCGGCGAATCGGAGGACGACGCGGCGAACCGCGAAGCGAAGAACGTGCGGACCAAGGTCGGCGTGGTCGACGTATCGACCTTGGGCAAGATCGAGCTGCAGGGACGCGATGTCGCCGAGTTTCTCAATCGCGTCTATATCAATCGCTGGGACACGCTGGCGGTCGGGCGCTGCCGCTACGGCGTCATGCTGCGCGACGACGGCATGGTGTTCGACGACGGTACGACCTCGCGCCTGGCCGAGTCGCACTATTTGATGACGACGACGACGCTCAATGCGGTCAACGTGATGCAGCATCTCGAGTACCTGCTGCAGGTCGAATGGCCGGAGCTCGACGTGTTCGCGACCTCGGTCACCGAGCAATGGGCGGGGGTGGCGCTGGCGGGCCCGATGTCGCGCCAGGTGCTCGCCCAACTCGTATCGATCGACGTCTCCAACGCAGCGTTTCCGTTTCTCGCGGTCGGCGAGTGCGATCTCATCGCCGGCGCCTCGCGCATTCCCGCACGGCTGTTCCGGATGAGCTACTCGGGCGAGCTCGCTTACGAGATCCATGTGCCGGTCGCGCACGGCCGCGCGATGTGGGAAGCGGTCATGGCGGCCGGAGAGCCGCTCGGCATCATGCCTTACGGCACCGAGGCGATGAGCACCTTGCGCATCGAAAAGGGACACGTCGTCGTCGGACCGGAGGCCGACGGCCGCACGACCGCCGACGATCTCGGCATGGGCAAGCTGGTGAGTCCCGCCAAGTGGTGCATAGGCAAGCCGCTGCTCGCGCGGTCGGCGCTGACCGCGCCCGAGCGCTGGCAGCTGGTCGGTCTGACCGCGATCGACGGGACGATCCCGCGCGGCGGCAAGCTGATCGCCGATCCCGGACAGGTGGCGCCGGTCCCGAAGCTCGGGCACATCAGCTCATGGTGCTGGAGCCCGAATCTCGAAGCGTCGATCGGACTCGCGCTGCTCGAGCGGGGCCGCGCTCGGCACGGCGAAACCTTGTGGGCGGTCTCTCCGCTGGCCGGTGCGCGGGTCCAGGTGCGCGTCGGGTCGCCGTGCTTCATCGATCCCGAAGGCGAGCGGCTGCGTGTCTGAATCGACCACATCGATCGGCTCGACGGCACCGGGACATTACGGCGCGGGCGGCTCGACGATCTTTCTCGCTGAAGCGACGATCGCCGCCGCGTGGAACGTCCAGGGCGATGTCGCGTCATCATCGTTGCGCGCCGAAGTCCAGCGCATCGCGGGCATCGCGCTGCCCGGCGCCGCCAATACGACGAGCAGGAGCGAAGGCGTCATCGCCATGTGGCTCGGACCGCAATCGTGGCTACTCGTCGCCGCCGACGCTGCTGCGCTCGGCGATTTCGCCGGCGCGCGCGATGCGCTGAACGCCGCCGGCGGCGCGCTGTTCGACGTTTCGGCGAGCCGCGCAGCCTACGTGGTCGACGGGCCGCGAGCCGTAGACGTGCTGGCCGCCGGCTGCCCGCTCGACTTCGATCCGCGCGTGTTCGGCGCCGGTCAATGCCGGCAAAGCCTCTACGGCCGGGTTCCCGCGCTGTTCTACCGGCACGCCGAACCGCCGGCTTGCACGATGCTGGTGGCGAGGAGCTTCTCTCGCGACGCCTGGCGCTCGCTCTGCATGGCGGCCGCGCCTTACGGCTACACGGTGCGCGCGGCGGTCCGGCTCGGCTGATCGATCGCGCTCCGCGACCAGGGCGCGAAGCGGCGCGGCTGCCCGACGGCGCCGGGATGACTCAACCCGCCATCAGCTCCAAGGAAACGGACTTCGGCTCACCGGATGCAGCTTGCCCGCAGCGTAACGCGAGAACCGGAAGGGCTCGAGCAAGGCGGGCTTGGCGCCGAGTAACTCGTCGGCGACCAGCTTTCCCACGCCGATCATCTTGTAGCCGTGATTGGAATCGGCGATCACGTAGACGTTCTCGCGAAAGCGGTCGAATACCGGAAAACTGTCCGGCGTGAAGCAGCCGATTCCGCCCGACGGTTCGTTCCGGTACACACCGTGCTTGCCTTCGAAGCGCTTCTGGCAATGCGCGAGCGCCGAGGTCCACATGTCGGCGAAGTTGTCGTCGACGACGAACTCCGGCGACTTCGGGCCGTACGGATCGACACGCACCAGGTCGGCGTCGCGCTCGACCGTGGCCGGCATCGCACCGCCTTGCACGCCGCCGAAGTGGAAGTCGGGCTTGTAGTACAGTCCCCACAGCTGGTCGGTGATCAGCTTCCCATCGCGATCCGAATAAAGCGGCGCGTCAGTGTCGACGTGGATCACCGGCGGCATCCGTCCGTCGTTCATCTTCTGAAAGTCCGGATCGACGCCCAGCGTGCCTTCCTGCAACGCCATGTAGTGCCACATGCGCACGCCTTCGAGCGTCGCGCCGTCGCGCCCCTTGACGGCGATCTGCTTCGGCAGCGCGAGCATGTTCCAGATCGAATTGATCCAAGGGCCCACGGCGACGACGACCTGGTCGCAGGCGATCGTGCCGGCGTCGGTCTCGACCGCGCGGACCGCGCCGGAGCCGCCGTGGCCGCGAAATCCGGTGACCGCGACGCCGGTCACGATGTCGACGCCCAGCGCCCGCGTCTTGCGCTCGAGCCCGGCGAGCGAGGCCTGGTTGTTCGCGTAGCCGCCGCGCTTTTCGTGCAGCACCGACGTGATGTTCTTCGCCTGCCAGTCGTGCAGCAGATCCTGCATGTAGCGAAGCGAATCGGCTTCGCCCTCGATGAACGTCGACTCGTAACCGATCGCCTTCTGCTGCTCGTAGATCGTCCCGACCTGCGCGCGCATGACCTCGGGACTGATCTGCATGTAGCCGACCGGGTGATAGCTGTAGGCTTCCGCGTCGCTTTCCCAGACCTCGACGCATTGCGCCATCAATTCCCGCATCGCTGGCTGGTAGTAATTGTTGCGCACGACGCCGCAGGCGATGCCCGAGGCGCCGGCGCCGACGCCCGTCTTGTCGAGCACGACGATGCGCACGCCGCCCGCGCCGACGGTCTTGCCGAGCGCCTTGAGCTTTTGCGCGAGGTGCATCGACGTCGACAGACCGTGGATGCCGGCGCCGATGATGACGTAATCCGCGCGATCGGGAAGTCGAGGCATTGCGCTTGTCCTGGGGTGGGTTTCAATCATCGATGATCGCGACATCGCTCGCCAGCCACCGGCCCGAACGCGACGCCGTCTGACGCGAAGGCGACGCCCGCGGCGCTCAGCCCGCGGCGGATAGCAGCTCCTCGATCAGCGGCGCCAGCGCAGTCGCTTCGGTCGGCAACGAGTCCGCCAGCGCGAAGATGCGAGAGCTCCGGCGTGTCCCCAGCAACGGCTCGGCGAGCTCACGGTACTTGGCCGCGATTTCTTCGTCCGACAGCGGGTGCTCGGCGCCGCCACGCGCTTGCGTCGGCTCGGAGACGAGCGAACGGCCGTCCGAGAGTCCGATGCGGACGCGTGCCCAGCGCTCGGCCGGAAAGCGGCTCGAGAATTCGTCGTTCTCGCTCAGCGAAAAAGTCGCGAGCAGTCGCGCAATCCGCGGATCGCTCAAGCCCGCGGCGCCGATCTCGGCGCCACCGACCCTGCCGAAAATCAGCGCCGCAGCCACCGGAAACGGCAGGCTGTATTGCGCCTCGTCGGTCGTCGCCGGCGCACGGCACTGCGAGCCCAGATCGATTGCTTCGCGGAAGCTCTCGATGCCGATCGCGACGATGTCGTCGGCGTCGAAGCGGTGGGCGCGCTTCAGCGATAGCGCAGCTTCGACCGCCGGTTGCGCCCAGCGGCACACCGGATACGCCTTGAAGTACTGCTCGCGGATGCGCCAGCGCTGGCCCAGGTCGCTCCACAGCGGCCTCACTTCGTCCGCCTCGACGGTGAGCGCCGGCGCGCCGGTAAAGCCCTCGCGCGCCAGCAGCGCGGCGGTCACGCCGGCATGCGCGCCCGAAGCCGAGCCATCCTTGAGCATCGAGGGCTGCGCGCAGACGCGCAGGATCTGGCCGCGCGGCCCCAGATATTCGGCAATCCCCAGCGCTTCGCGCATCCGCCGCTCGTCGAAATCCATCAGCCGTCCGCCGACCGCGGCGCAGCCGAGCGCGTTCCACGCACCGGAGCAATGGTAGTCGGATGTCGTCGCGTGCAGCGCGATGCCGGCGCGCGTCGCGAGCTCGTAGCCCAGGACCAGGCAGGCGATGAACTCGCGTCCGTCGATGCGCTTGCGCTCGCCAATGTCGCCGTCGACGTACGCGAGCAGCGCCGGCAACAGTGCGACACCGGCGTGTCCCTTGGTCAGCACGTGCCCGTCGTGGGCATCGATCGAGTCGATCGTCGCCGCGCCGGCGAAGGCCGCGCCGGCGAGACTGGCACGGCGCCCGTCGAACAGGATCCGTGCCTCGCGATCCCGGCCGCACATCTGTGTCGACGCGTAGGCGTTGACGATCGCCGCCGCAGGCGTGCGCGCACCAGCCGCGGCTACGCCGATCAGGTCGATCAGACAGCGCGACGCCATCCGGACCACGTCGTCCGGCAGCGCGTCGAACTCGAGCTCGCGCGCAAAAGCCGCGGCGCCGGCGATCCGCGCCGTCTGCCGCGTCGGGTGCGTAGCGAGCTCGGACATCAGATCAAGCCGTTGCTCTTCAAAAATCCCGAGGCCACGTCCTCGACCGTCTTCTTGTCGACGTCGACGCTGGCGTTGAGCTTGGCCATCGTCTCGTCGTTGAGCTTGGCGGAGAGCGCGTTCAACGCGTCGGCGATCTTCGGATACTTGTCGAGAATTTCCTTGCGCACGACCGGCGTCAGGTTGTACCACGGTGCGTAATGCTTGTCGTCCTTGAGCACCACGAAGTTGAACGCCGGGATGCGGCCGTCGGTCGCGAACACCACGCCGACGTCGACCTGGCGATCCTTCAGCGCCGAATAGACCAGACCGGTGTCCATGCGCTTGACGTTGTCGCGGTCGAACTCGAAGCCGTACGCGGTCTGCCATCCGGGCAGCCCGTCGGGCCGCGCATAGAATTCCGCGTTCGACGCGAACGTGAGCTTGGCGCCTCCTTTGACCGCTTTGGCGAGATCGCTCATGGTCACGAGGTTGAGCTTCTGCGCCTGATCGCGATTCATCGCGAAGCCGTAGGTGTTGTTGACCTGCGACGGGTTCAGCCAGACTAGGCCCTTGGCGGCGTCGACTTCCTTGATGCGCTTGTACGTGTCTTCGGCCGACGCGAACTTGTCGGTGATCTTGTTGAATACGCCCAGGCCGGTGCCGGTGTATTCCCAGTACACGTCGACCTGGCCGTTCTCCAGCGCCGAGCGGACCGCAGCGCTGCCCATGCCGGCCTCGCGTTTCGGACTGAAGCCCTTGGCCTTCAGCAACTCGACCGTCATCGCCGTCATGATCTGCTGCTCGGTGAACGCCTTGCCACCGACCACGATCGTCTGCGCCGTCGCGGCCAGGCTAAGCGCCATCGCCAGAATTCCGCCGCAAAGCATGCCCATTGTCTTGTTCATCTTGCCCCTCCTCGATTTGTCTCAAGAATTCCGCAGCGGATTGACACCGCGCGGTACCAGCCAATACTGCGCTTGCCCGAACAGGAAATCCACGGCTACCGCGAGCAGCGCGGTCGGAATCGCGCCGGCCAGCATCATGCCGTATTCCTGCAGGTCGATGCCGGTGAAGATCAGCTCGCCCAGGCCGCCGCCGCCGATCAGGAAAGCGATCGGCGCGGTGCCGACGTTGACCGCCATCGCCGTGCGTATGCCGGCGAAGATCACGAACAGCGCGTTCGGCAGCTCGACCCGGCGCAGGATCGCCCCCGGGCTCATGCCCATGCCCTGTGCCGCGTCGACCAGGTGCGCGGGCACCGCGCGAAGTCCGGCATAGGTGTTGCGCACGATGGGCAGCAAGGTCGCGATCCAAAGGCCGACGATCGCGGGCAAGGGTCCGATGCCAAGCAGGGTCATCATCAGCGCCAGCTTGCCCAACGTGGGGATCGAGGTCGCCATGTTGACTGCCTGGATCGTCGCTTCCGCATACCGCGCCATCGCCGGGCGCGACAGCCAGATGCCGAGGCCGACGCCGGTGACGATGGCGGCGCTGCCGGACACGGCAACCAGCACCAGGTGCTGCCGGGTCAGATAGATGACGTCTTTGCGATAGCGCAGGATGTCGGTCCACAGCCCGGTGGCCACCAGCACCCAGACGATCGCCAGCGCAATGCCGGCGAGCACCGCATACGGCAGCAGCGAGCGTTGTGGCACGGTGGCGGTGGTCATCGCGGCGGTGCTCCGCGTCCGTTGGCGACGGCGGTCGCGGCAAGCCGCGCGGCGACGGCGGCGCGCGTGACCACGCCGACCAGGCGCCCGCCGGCGTCGACGCAACGCAGGACCTCGACGCCGTGCTCGAGAAAGAGCGTGGCGACGCGGCGCAGGTCATCGTCCGGAGCGACCGCCGGCGCTTCGGGCGAGACCGCGGACCCCGCCGCGCCCGCGGCGCTCATCACTTCGCTGACGTTGATGCGCCGCAGGCGCTTCAACGTGCGGTCGCTGCCGACAAAGCCCGCGACGAAATCGTTGGCAGGGCGGCCCAGCAGCTCGTCGGGCGCGGCGTACTGCTCGAGCTTTCCGGCGCGAAATATCGCGATGCGGTCGGCCATCTTCACCGCCTCGTCGATATCGTGGCTGACGAACAATACCGTCTTGCGCAGCGATTTTTGCATGCGCAGGAATTCGTCCTGGATGACTTCGCGATTGACCGGATCGACGGCGCCGAACGGCTCGTCCATCAGCAGCACCGGCGGATCGGCCGCGAGCGCGCGGGCGACGCCGACCCGCTGTGCCTGGCCGCCGGAGAGCTCGTTCGGATACCGGTCCAGGAATTCGGCGGGCTCGAGCGCCAGCATCGCCAAGAGTTCCTCAGCGCGGCGGCGCATCCTGGGCCGATCCCAGTTCAGCAGCCGAGGCACCACGCCGATGTTCTCGGCCACCGTCATGTTTGGAAAAAGGCCGATCTGCTGGATGACATAGCCGATCGTGCGGCGCAATTGGACCGGATCCACGTTGCCGGTGTCGCGTCCGTCGATAAACACCTTGCCCGACGTCGGAGCGACCAGCCGGTTGATCATGCGCAAGGTCGTCGTTTTGCCGCAGCCGGACGGGCCCAGCAGAACGCAGGTCTCGCCCGCGCCGACTTCGAAGCTGACGCGATCGACCGAGGCCACGCCGCCGTGCGACGACGGGTAGATCTTGGTCAGCGCTTCGAGCCGGATCACGTCCGCGTTTCCATTCGCCGCATCAGCCGGTGCGGTCGGCGGCGCCCTTCGGCGTCAGGCGCCGCTGCAGCCAGAGCAACGCGTAGTCGGCCGCGATGGCGAGCAAAGCCAGCGCCAGCGCCCCGGTGATCAATTGCCGCACGTCGGTCTGCGAGATCCCGCGTGATATGAACGTGCCGAGGCCGCCGGCGCCGATGTACGCCGCGATCGCCGTCACCCCGATGTTGATGACCACGGCGATCCGCACGCCGGCGATGATGACCGGCAGCGCGATCGGAATTTCGACGCGCAGCAGCCGCTGCGAGGTCGACATGCCCATGCCGATCGCGGCCGAGCGCAGCGCGGGATCGACGTTGCGTATCGCCGTGTAGGTGTTGCGCACGATCGGCAGCTGCGCATAGAGCATCGCCGCGATAACCGCCGGCAGGTAGCCGATGCCCTGGCCGATCTTCGACAGCAGCGGAATCAGGACACCGAACAGCGCGATCGACGGGATAGTCATCACGATCGAGCCCAGGTAGAGCACCGTGTCGGCGGTGCGCTGGCTCTGGGTGATGGCAATGCCCAGCGGGACCCCGGTGAGGATTGCAAAACCGACGGCAACGCTGACGATCGAGACGTGCTCGACCGTGCGCTCGCCGATGGCTGGCAGGTTGTGCAGAATGAACGCCAAGGTCTCCACGCCCCTCCTTCGAACGGCTTGCTGCGCCGTGCCGCGCGGCGCGCGCCGCCAGCATAGTCGGCGCGCCGGGAGGCAAGTGTTACAGATACGACCCGGGTTGGTCCATTGCGGACTGGAGCGCCGCGCTCCGACGAGACACGGCGCCCGTGTCCCGGTGACTGGACCGTTCAGGGCGTCGCACCGGCGACAATCCGCGTCGCCTCACGGCTGGTCGGCTCCCGAGCAAAGGTGCGATAGTTGGGCCTTCACGCCAGGGATATCGCCATGAACGCAACCGCAACGCAACGGCCCTCGCACTCGCTGCTGGAACGCCTCGATCAGGGGCCGGTCATTTGCGCCGAGGGCTACCTGTTCGAGCTCGAGCGGCGCGGGTATCTGCAGGCCGGCGCTTTCGTCCCGGAGGTCGTTCTCGAGCATCCCGAAGTCGTCGCGCAGCTGCACCGCGACTTCGTGCATGCCGGATCCGATGTGGTGGAGGCGCTCACCTACTATGCGCATCGCGAAAAACTGCGCATCATCGGCCGCGAAAACGACCTGGAGCCGATCAATCGGCGCGCGCTCGACATCGCGAAGACGGTGGCGGCGGAAAGCGGCGCGTTGTTCGCCGGCGACATCTGCAATACCAACATCTACGATCCGGCCGACGCCGCATCGCACAAGGCGGTGCGCGGGATGTTCGAGGAGCAGGTCGCCTGGGCGGTTGACGCCGGCGTCGATTTCATCATCGGCGAGACGTTTTCCTATGCGCAGGAAGCGTTGATCGCGCTCGACGTGGCCAAGCGCGCCGGACAGACGGCCGTGATCACGCTGGCGATGCACCAAGCCGACGTGACGCGCGAGAACTGGGGCGTCGTCGACGCGTGCAAGCGCCTGGCCGACGCCGGCGCCGACGTGGTCGGCCTGAACTGCATCCGCGGCCCGGCGACGATGATGCCGCTGCTGCGTGAAATCCGCGCCGTGGTCAAAACGCACATCGCGGCGCTGCCCGTTCCCTATCGCACCAGCGAGCGCGAGCCCTCGTTCCAGTCGCTGCGCGATGCGCACTGGCACTACGACGAAGGCGCGCGGCCTTTCCCGGTGGCCCTCGATCCGTTCACTTGCAACCGCTTCGAGATCGCCGAATTCGGCCGCGAGGCGCTGGCGATGGACATCCGCTATCTGGGGGTGTGCTGCGGCGCCGGACCCCACCATATCCGCGCGCTCGCCGAGGCGGTCGGCAAGCGTCCTCCCGCCAGCAAATACTCGGCCGACATGTCCAAGCACGCCTTCCTGGGCTCGCACGAGCGCATCAAGAAGGTGCAGAAAGACTACGCGAGCAAGCTCTAGCGAGTCGTCTTGTCGTCGCGTCGGACCAGCGACGCGGCGCGCTCGTCGCTGGGCTTGTGGCCGTAGACGGCGCGATAGCAGCGGCTGAAATGCGAGGCCGACGCGAATCCGCAGGCGACCGCGACGTCGAGAATCGGCTTGGCGGTTTGCAGCAGCAATTCGCGCGCGCGGTCGAGACGCAGCTCCAGATAGTGGCGGCTCGGGCTCGCGTGCAGATATTTCGCGAACAGGCGCTCGAGCTGGCGCGGCGAGAGGCCGACGTCGGCGGCGATTTGCTGCACGTCGCGCGGCTCGTCGGCCGTGCTTTCCATCAGGCCGATCGCCGCGATCAGCTTCTGGTTGGCGACCCCCAGCCGGGCCTGGATCGCCATGCGCTGCCGATCCTGCGTCCCGCGGATCCTCGGATGGATGAATTGCTCGGACACGCCGTTGGCCAGCGCCCGGCCGTTGCGATCGGTGATCACCTGCAGCATCATGTCCAGCCCGGTGGTCCCGCCCGAGCACGTATACCGGCTGCCGTCGATGACGAAAATATCGGTCGTCGTGCGCACGCGCGGAAACTCCTCGCCGAAGGCCGCCAGATTTTCCCAGTGCAATGCGCAGCGCCGGCCGTCGAGCAATCCGGCGTGCGCCAGCGCGTAGGCGCCGAGGCTGATGCCGCCGACCGATGCGCCGTTGCGCGCGGCACTGCGCAGCCATTGCGAAAGCGGCTTGTCGCGTGCGCCGGCGTCGGGCGTGCCGGCGCAGACCAGCAGCAGGTCGACCGCGGCGTCGTCTCGGATCGACCCGCCGGCCGCGACATCGATGCCATTGCTCGCCCGAACCGGATCGCCCTCGTGCGAAAACAGCTGCCAGGCGAAGAGTTTCTCGCCGGACAGCCGATTGGCCGCGCGCAGCGGCTCGATCGCCGCCGCGAAAGCCATCATCGGAAACCCGGGAACCAGGTAGAAGCCGACGGTGTACGGTCGTGGGCCGCCGCGCGACGGCGCGTTGCGCGTTGGCCGGGTATCGACGCTGACCCGCGGCGTCCTGGTCGGTGACGGCATCGGTCGATGTTACCGCGCCGATGCCGACGGGTCGACGCCGGGCGATCGTCCCCGCGGCGAGTCGGCGCCGCTATCCCGACGCAGTCTTCTTGTGCACCTTCGCGTTCGCCCGGGCGAAATATTCGTCGAAATACTTCATGACATCGTCGACGTGCTTCGGTGTGTCGGACGGCCTGACTTCGTGCTCCGAAGCGCCGTTGTCAGCGCACCACAAGCGGGAATCGCTGACGATGGCGCCCTTGGCCTTCTTCGCCGTCTGCAGGTCCTCGAGATAAATATAGCAGCGAACGACCGGCTCGGGCTTGTCCCAGTCGATCACGGCCTTGTCGTTCTTGCGGAATCCCCGCTTTTCGAGGGCAGCCATCACGTCCAGGAAGCGGTGAAAAGCGCGGTCGTCGTACTTCGGGTCGTTGCGCCAGAATTGAGTGCTGAGCAGAACCTTGTTGCCGCTCGAATCAGTCAGGTACAGATACGGTCCGACCGTCCTTTGCTCCTGCTCGGGGGTATTGGCCGGCTGCGCCGCGGCGCCTGCGGCCAGGATGAAAGCGATGACGAGCCCTGACAGTACTTTGAACATACGAGGCTCCGTTTCCTTCTGGAACGCGGCGGCGCGAGCGCCGCCGCGTTCTGACTTACCGGCGGTACGTCGACCGCGCGCTGGCTATGCAACGATCCTCGTCTTCATTGCGAAAATCGTTGCACTTGTCTCGCGCCGCCTCGTAGGCGTCTTCGGCCCGATCCTCGGCCGAGTCGCTGCGCATTTCACGGCGCTTGTAGGTGACGCGGGCCTCGTTCATCCGGGCGTTATACGCTGCCCGCGCCTGCTCGCGGCAGGCCTGGCGCTGGGCGGCGTCGCCGCTCGAACAGCCGGTGCGCGCCGCATCGTAGTCCCGCTCATTGCGATCGCGGGCGTTGCGCCAATCGGCGCGAACGCGCGCAGCGGCATCCGATATCTTTTCTCCGCCGCGCTCGATATCCTTGCCGGCACCTTGCATCGTGTTGCACGCGGCCAGGCCGATTGCGCAGGTCGTTGCCAAGACCAGCTGTGTCCATGCATTCATTGGTGGTTGCTCCTGAGTGTTCGTAACAAGGGCCGTTTCGCCATCCGGAAACCTCCCGGAAACGCGGTCGCGGATTCGTGAAATCAGAAAATAGCCGAGACCTGGCTTTCCAAGAATAGGACGCGCTCTGAATTCGCTGTAGGACCCAGAGGCCTGCGACGCGCCACGGCAAAACGCCGACAGGGCGGCGGGTCAGAACACCAGCGTGCCCAGGAATACGCCGAAAATCAGAACGATGAGAAATATGGCGATCGCGATGAAGAACAGGATTTTTGCGATGCCCCTGAAGTCCGCCGCGGCGCCGGTAAAGCCGAAGAAGCCGGCGACCAGCGAAATCAGAAAAAAGATCAGCGCCCATTTCAGCATGAGGAATTCCTTAGAATGCGCCGATCAGCCGGCAATCGTGCGATACCAGGCGGAACCGGCTCGGCGGTGCCGACTTGCCGTCAACGCCGACTCAGCAGCGCGCCCGCCAGAAAACCGAGGGCAGCGGCGACGCCGACCATCTGCCACGGATTGTCACTGACGTAATCGTCGGCGGCCCGGCCGGCGGCTCGGGCGCGGCCGATCGCATCCTCCTGCAGGCTCTGCACCGCGTCGGTGGCCGAGCGCAGTCTGGCCTCCACTTGCGAGAACAAGCTGCTCGCCTTCTCCCCCGTTTCCCGTGCCGCTTGACCGAGCATCGATTCGACTTCCGACAGCTGGTCGCGGACATCCTTGGCTCTCGGGGCGCGGCTCCGACTCGATCCGGTAGTGCTCATCTTCGCTCCTCGTCCGGGAACCGCGTCGCGGCTCCCGCGTTGCTGTTACTTCTTTTCGTCTTCCTTGACCTGTCCCTTGCGTGCGCCCTTTTCTTCCCCCTTGCCCTGCGGCGCGCCTTGAGCTTGCGGTCCTGGTCTGTTCTCGCCCCCTCGTGCTTGCCCGCCGCCACCGCCTTGCGGTCCCGGACCTTGCGGAGCCGCCCTGACTTCCCTGGGCTGCGGACCCTGGCCTTGCGGCGGGCCTGCGATGACGCGCGCCCTTTCCTGCGGTCCGTTTTGACGCCCTTGCTGCTGTTGCTGTTGTACCTGTTGTTGCTGCTGCACCTGGAGCTGCCGCTGACGGTTCATCCTCTGTTGTTCAACTTGCGGCAGCGCGCCCTGCTGCACCGGCTGCTGCGGTTGCACGCGGGCCCGGGCGGCATTGCCCTGCGGCTGGATCTGCTGTTGGCCCTGTTGCTGGACCGGTTGCTGTCCTCGCGGTTGGCCCTGGACGACCTGCCGACGGAAGTTTTGCTGAACCACCGCATCGCGTGGCTGATACCGATAATTCTGCGAGCGAATCACTTGCTGCTGATCGAAAGCGCGAGGATAGCGGCTGCCCGAATATTGCCGTTGGTAAAGCGGCAACGGCGCGGCGGCAGGCACGGAGCGCCGATCCCAGCGGTCCCATCCGGCACGGCGCTGTTCCCAGCTCGCGCCCCAGTGTTCGCCCCAGCGCGGCGGCCCATCGCGACCCCAGCTCCGGAAATAGCTCGGCGGCGACCGGTAGTAGCGCACCGGAACCAGCAGCAGGTACTGGGGCACGTACTCGGGCGCGACCAGTTGCCACGGTCCGTTGTACCACTCGCTCGCGTACCAGTTATCGCCCCAGTAGACCCAGTAAAGGCCGTCGTAGAAAAAGTAATTCGAATTTGCCTGAGGATCGTAATAGACCGGGTAGCCGGGTATGGGAACGAGCTGCGGGTACACGGGCATGTTGACGCCGATGCTCACCCCCGGGGCGGCGAAATCGACGCTGAATTGCGCGCGCGCCGGGAAGGACGAACAAAGGAAGATCGCTAGCGCGATGAGCAGGTACCGCATGGTGTGAGTTCCCGAGAGTTGAGCCGCCGTTGCGGCCGTCGAAGTCCCCACAGTCTGGTGACTAGCCGCCGGCGCGACCATCAGATAAGGGCTGATTTGCTCGTAGGGCAAGCATGCAAGCTGGTGCCGGACTCCATCCGACAAGGCGACAACGGTTGGGTTAAGCTAGCGGACGATCGTCCGCGGACGGGTTTTGGCGAACCGACAATGCTCGACCATCTGCTGATCGAAAGCGCGGCCCGACACCCGGACCGGACAGCGGTCGTCGACGGCACGCAGTCGATCACGTATCGCGCGCTGGAGCAGGCGTCGTCCCGTCTCGCCGGCGAGCTCGCCGCACGGGGTGCGGGGCCCGGAACCCGCGTCGGCCTCTACCTCGACAAGTCTCTCCACGCGATCGTCGCCCTGTGGGGTGTGCTCCGCGCCGGGGCCGCGTACGTGCCGCTCGACGCCGCATCGCCCGTCAAGCGAATCGCGCGCATCGTCGAGAACGGCGACCTTTGCGGCATTCTCTCCACGCCCAAGCGATGGCCGGCGCTCGCCCCGGCGCTCGCGTCGCCCGCTGGCTTCGTCGGCATCGCTTGCACGCCGCAGCGGCCCGGCGGGATCGGGTTCGCTTTCGATACGCCCAACGCCTCGCCGGTCCCGACGGCAAGCGAGAGCGCCGGTTCGAGAGACCACGATCCTTCACGCGCGGCGTACATCCTGTACACGTCGGGCTCTACCGGACAGCCCAAGGGCGTCGTGCTCAGCCATCGCGCCGCGCTTTCGTTTGTCGACTGGGCAGCCCGGACCGTGGAGCTCGGCCCGGGCGACGTCGTATCCAGCCACGCGCCGCTCCATTTCGATTTGTCGGTCTTCGACGTCTTCGCCAGCTGCCGCGCGGCCGCGCGTCTCGCGCTGGTGCCGCCCGGTCTCAACGTCTTCCCCCGCAATCTTGCGGACTGGATCGCTGCGCAGCGAATCACCGTCTGGTACTCGGTGCCGTCGCTGCTCGCGCGGCTCGCGCTGTCGGGCGGACTCGAGCGCCACGACTGGTCGCAGCTGCGTGAGATCATTTTCGCCGGCGAGGTCTTTCCGGTCGCCCATCTGCGCCGGCTGCGCGAGCAGATTCCCGGCGCGCGCTACTGGAACTGGTACGGGCCCACCGAGACCAACGTCTGCACTGCGTACGCGGTCGACGCGCTGCCTCCCGGGCAGACGGCGCCGGTGCCGATCGGCACGGCCTGCGCCAACAGCACGCTACTCGTCGTCAACGACGCAGGGTCGGTGTGCGCGGCGGGCGAAACGGGGGAGCTCTACGTCAGCGGTCCGAGCCTGATGACCGGCTACCAGGCGATGCCCGAGGCCACCGCACATGCGCTGGTGGCTCGCGATGAAGGTAACGAGCTGTGGTACCGGACCGGAGACCTCGTGCGCGAGGATGCCGCCGGGCTGCTCCATCTTCTCGGACGTCGCGACGGCATGATCAAGAGTCGCGGTTACCGCATCGAGCTGGGCGAAATCGAAAGTGTCTTGCATCAGCATCCGGGCGTCGCGGAGGCGGCCGCCATCGCTCTGCCCGACGAAGACAGCGGCCACGTGATACGGGCGGCTGCCGTCGCCCTGGCCGGACAAGCGCTGGACGCCGGCCAGCTTCATGCGTTTTGCGCCGAACGTCTGCCCGCGTATATGATTCCGCTGTCGATCGCGGTTCGCCGGTCGCTTCCGCGCGGAAGCACCGGCAAAATCGACCGGCTGCAGCTTCGGGAGGAGCTTTCGCGTGCTTGACCTATGCGGTAGCGCTTTTTTGCGCAGCCATGCTGCTGCGCAGTCTCTCGGGCTGTTACTCTCCGACGGACCCCGACGCTTCAGGTCACCTTCCGTGACAGAGTCCCGCGAAACGCTCCGAGAATCGACATGAAATATACCGACGAGCAGATCTTCACGACCCTTGCGCAGTTTTTCGTCCAGGGTGCGGCGGGCGGCAAAGGAGGGATCGCTGTCGCGCCCGATACCGACATCATCGGCGAAGGCCTCGTCGATTCGTTGGCCATTTTCAAGCTGATCGCGTTCGTGGAAGAGACGTTCGGCGTAACCATAGAGCCCGACGAAGTCCTCCTCGAAAACTTCCAGACGCTGCGGGCGGTCAGGAATCTGATCGTGAAGAAACTTCCCGCATGAGCACGGTTCCAGAATCCTGCGACGTGGTCGTGATCGGCGGCGGCCCGGCGGGCAGTCTCGCCGCGACCTACCTGGCCGGCAGCGGCTATTCGGTCGCGCTGTTCGAGCGGCAGAAGCATCCCCGGTATCAGGTGGGGGAGAGTCTGTTGCCGGACGTCTGGAAATACTGCGATGCCGCCGGGGTAAGCGACGCGATCGCGGCCGAGGGCTTCCTGCGAAAGGCCGGTGGCAGCGTCGACTGGAACGGCGAGATGCGCCGACTTTCCTTCGGCGACTTCGGGTACACGCGTCCTGCGATGCACGTCGAGCGCGACCGCTTCGATCAGATTCTGTTCGAGCGGGCGCGCGCTTCCGGCGCGTGGGTCGGCGAGGAGATCGCGGTCCTGGGCGCCGATCTCTCACGCGCGGAGGACGACGCGAACGAAGTCTCGGTCAGCTATCGGCCGGTGGGCGAGACCAGCGCGTCGCGCATTCGCTGCCGGTACGTCGTCGATGCGAGCGGACAGACCGGCGTCATCGGCCGGCAACTGGGACTGCGCGTGTTCGACGAGGGCTTCCGCTTCATGAGCGTGTGGGGCTATTTCACCAACTCGAGCTATCTGGCGGCGGACGGCCAGATCTATCCAGCGCAGTCGGTGCGCGAAGTGCCGCCGACGACCTACGTCAGCGCGCTGCCGCAGGGCGACGGATGGGCATGGCTGTGGCACATCATCCTGCGGGAGTCGACGAGCATCGGTCTCGTCATCCCCAAGGCCTGGGCCAGCGAAACCAAGGCCAGCGGCGAGTCCTGGGAGGCCTGGTTCCTGAGGCAATGCCGCGCGCTGCCGCTGCTGCAGCGGCTCCTGGCCGAGGCCACGTTCTGCGAAGGGTCGGTGCGGCTGGTACGCAACTACTCGTACCGGTCCAACCGCGTTGCCGGGCCGGGATTCTTCATGCTCGGAGACGCGGCGGGCTTCGTCGACCCGATCTTCTCGGTGGGCGTGGTGTTCGGCATGTACTCGGCCTACGCGGCCGCGCATACGATCGACCGGTGTTTTCGCCAGCCCGCCAGGCGCGACGAGCACCGAGCGATTTTTTCGTCGCAGGTCCAGGCGAGGCTCGAGCTCAGCCGATCGCTCGCGCTCCCCTACTACCAGGAGAGCGATGCCGGGCACGCGAAAGCGCGCGAGGCGATGGGCTTCAGCAGCACGCAGGCACAGGCGCTGATGTACGCCGCGTCCCTGCTGACCGACCGCTCGGGCAACTTCGACTCGATGGCCGACAGCCCCGCAGCGCATCGGGCGGCAACCGAACGCGTACGCCCGCTCGATATTCCGCTCAAGTAAACGCCGATCGGGATGTGAACCACCCGTGGTGCATCATTTAACGGCGATCGAGCATTACCTGAGGAGCCATCTCGGCTCGGAGATCGACCGGCGGCGGCTCGATCGCGGGAAGCGGTTCGTCGAGGAGACCGCGCGACGCGGCGGCGGCGAGGTCGCGCACCGAATGAACGCGCGATGGCTCAAGTTTCTTTGCAGCCAGGCGCCGGTCCAGACCGACGTTTGGCCCGAGGACGGCGATTTCCTTCGTCACTTCGCGGCGGCCTTCGACCTGCCCCCCGACAAAAGGCGCGAGTTCGTCGGCCTCTCCTTGCTGGGGCGGATCTGGCGAGCCTGGTACTTCGACGATCTCGCGAAAGGGCCGCCCGAGCTGGTGGCGCGGCTGACCCGCGCGACCGGATGGGAGCATTTCGATCGATGCCGTCAAGACGGGGCGGGGCTGATCCTCGTGCCGGTCCACACCCAGTTCGCCCGCTTGCTTCAGCCGTATCTTCGCCATCGTGGCCACGCCGGCCTCGAAGTCGGAATCACGCACGACAAACTCGATCAGCAGGGCCTGCGGACGCCGGTCGCCAAACAATTCGAGCTTGCGCGGCAAATGCACGCAGGCAAGCAACTGCTCAGCCGCGGCGGCATCGTCTTCAACCCGCCCGATGCGCGCCAGAACCTCGACAATTCGCGTCCGGTGGAGTTTTTCGGGCGGCAGCGCCAGCTCGCTGCCGGGTTCGCGGAGCTCGCGCTCAAGACCGGTGCGCATGTCGTTCCGGTGTCCTACCGATTTACATCGCGCGGGTCTTTTGTCCTCGAGTTCGGACCACCGTTGGACGCCCTCGGGCCGCAGTCGACGCACGACGAGCGCGTCGATGCGCTCGTCGCGCAGTACGCGAGCTTCCTGCGCGACCAGTGGCGCAACCATCTGTGGAATATCCCCTGGAACCATCTGCTGCACTATTGCCTGCTGCCCGAGGCCGATCCCGCCGCGCCTGGCGAAAACGCGATCAGCCCGCGCGCGCAAGCTCTTCCGCAGTGATCTCTTCGAGGTTGCGCTTGCGCGTCTCTACGCCGTAGCGCATCGCGAGCACCACGGCGAGCGCCATCGGGATGGCTCCAATGAGGGCGACCGTGGCGATCGATGGCGCAGCGATTCCGAAAACTACCAGCGAGATGATCGCCACGCCGCCCGCCTTGCTCGCGCCGGCGGCAAAGCCCGTTCCCCGCGACCGGATGCGCGTCGGATAGACCTCCGAGCTGTAGACGGACAGCACCGCGACGACTGAGCTGATCCCCCAAATCGGCACGACGAGCAGGACATAGAGTAACCACCGATGCTGCACCACCGCGTCTCCGGCAACGACAAAGCCGAGGAGCGACGCTGCAGTGAGCGACGAAAGCACGATGATCGTCTTGCGGCTGCTCCAGAAACCGTACATCCATGCGACGACAAATGTCAGCGGAAAGCCGATCAGCGCCGCGTTGCGCAGAATCGAATCGGCTTCGGTGAACCCGAGCTTGCGCAAATTGGTCGGGATCCACAGATTGAAACCGAATAAAACGAGGCCCGAGCCCAGCGCGAGACAGCCGACGACAAGCGTCGGCCGCAGGAATCCGGGGCTGATCAACTCGCTCCAGCGGCTACGGACCTTCTCTTCGACCTGAGTTTCGGACTGGTTGCTTTCGACGACGCGGGCACCGTAACGCGCCATCACGGCCCGCGCCTCATCCTCGCGCCCTACGGCGAGCAGAAACCGGGGCGACTCGGGAATCCAGCGGTTGAGCGCGATGAATATCACGCCCGTCGGCATGCCGATGAGCCACAGAATCCGCCAGCTGTATGTCGGCACCAGTGACGCCGCAAGCCAGCTCGTGATGATATAGCCGCCGGCGATGTCGGCGCCGATCAGTATCATCAGCCAGCCCCGGTGACGCGCGGGGATCGCTTCGGCGAGCAGCGCGTAGCAGATCGGCAGCATGCCGCCGACGGCTATTCCCATGATGAAGCACATCACCAGATTCCACCGGAAATCGGGCATCGCGCCGCAGATCGACGTGGCAATGAAAGCGATGCCTGCGTACAGGATCGACGCACGCCGTCCGATCCGATCGCCCAACCAGCCCCACATGAACGACCCGATAACGGTGCCCGTGATTCCCGAGAGCGCGACATAAGCCACCGGAATGCTGCCGCCGGGATTGAGCGGAGACTTCAATCCGTATTCCATCGACATGCCCGGCATGACGAACGCAAGCGCGGTGGGCTTCATGATGTCGATGATCACCGCCAGGGCCATCGCAAGCAGCAGTCCGACGTGGGTGAGGTTGAGCGGCGCGTCGTCAAGGGCACTGACGCGGATCCGAGATACAGCGCGCGCCGTATCTTCTGCCTGCCTCGGATAGAGCCCGTACAAGCTCGCGACCAGGCCGACGACTATCGCGCACATGCCGATGATCATCGGCATGTCCATCGGCATCCCGACCAGCCGGTACCCGCTGTCCTCGCCCATCAGGTACATCGGGATGTGCGCGATGACACCGGCCGTCACCGCCACCACACCGAACCAGAAGGCCCCGGCGTGATGAAAAGTGACCCCGCCTAACCGCTTCAGCCCTGTCATTGCTCGGTCCCCTCGATATCCGCGCGGTGGACTGCTCGCCGGGCACCGTCCAACGCGGTTACCCAGCCATGATTCTAACGGCTGTCGGCATCACGCGGAAGTTGACGAATCAGGCCTCTTTGGGCGCCACTTCAAAAAGCAAAAGGGCTAGCGATCAAGCTAACCCTTTGCCTGGATTTGGTAGGCCGTATAGGGATCGAACCTACGACCAACGGATTAAGAGTTTAACCCAGGCAGGTAGACCTCGCCCACTTACTAGGGAGTTAGGTCTATGGCGACGAAAAATGATGGTCGTTCTGTCTACGCGCTGTCTACTTCTGAAGGCATCGAGCGGTATCGGAACACCAGCTCCAAGGATGTCTTCCTCAGGGACCCTCATCTAGGACCTGTGCAGGGCGCTGCCGGCTACCGCCTGATCTGGAAAGCAAAGCCCGGGGCACTACCAAACCCCGGGCCTAGCACCTCAACCCACAGTTATCTTCCTGGTCTTGGTCGCCGCCAGCTTCTGCATCGTGAGCTGAAGGACGCCGTTCACGTAGGTCGCTTTGACCGCATCAGCGTCGACCGCTTGCGGCAATTGTATGGTTCGCGCCAGCTTGCCCCCCACGCGTTCCTGCCAAAGCAATTGTCCGTCGGCCGCTCGCTCGTCCTTGCGCTCGGCGGATATCACCAAGGTGTTCTCCTGCAGATCGATACTGATATTTTCCTTGTCCAAGCCCGGTAAATCCGCCGTCAGCTGGTAGGCGTTTTCGGTTTCTTCGATGTCCAGCGGAAAGCCATTGCCGTGGGCGGCACCGTTGCTTGGTTGGAAGAACTCTTCCAGCAAGCTTGGGAGCAAACCGAACCGCCCGGTAGGACTGGTGTTTGCGGCTTCATACGGGCTGCGCATCCTGGCCGCCCGGCGTGGCGAGTCATCCATGGCTACCTCCTTTGTAATGCGGCGATCGTGCCGCCAGGGGGCAAGGTAGTTTCTGCCGGACGATTTTCAAGTCCCCTGGACCCGGGCCGAACGGCCCTATCGCTCTAGAGCCATCCGGCGCTTGTGGCGGGCAAATCCGCGGATATATTGTTTGGCCATTAGTTCGCGCTCCCATAAAACCTCTCTCCGATGCCTGTCGCCCTAAGCAAAAACTCCGCGCCCAAGTTTGCCCGCCGCACTCGACGGCGTGTCAACCCGACCAAGCGTATGGAGTGGATGTTGCGCGAAGCGCGTTGTATGGCCAAGCCGGGGGCGGAGCGGGAGACACTGAGGCTGTTGTTCCAGCAGGAGGTCGACCGGATGCGTGGGCTGGGAGAGAGCGCGGAAGCGATCGCGGAGTTCCAGGCTGCGGCCGCGGTTCATATCGCCCTTTGCGATGGAACCGTCTAGGTT
>DATASF010000062.1:0-26729 GCA_036269335.1 Casimicrobiaceae bacterium | reverse complement strand
CGTGTACGGGTCGACGACGACCATTTCCTTGATCTGCTTGGTGTACGCGGTGAACGGCGACGGGCTGTTCGGTACCAGCGGCACGCGCTCGATCGAAGCGACGACATCGGCGGCCGTGAACTCGCCGCCGTCGTGGAATTTCACGCCCTTGCGCAGCTTGAACTCCCAGGTCAGCGGATCGATGGTTCGCCAGGATTCCGCCAGTCCCGTGATCGGTTTCTGGCGCTCGTCGCGCAGCACCAGATAGTCGAAGATGTGCGCGGCGACGTTGTTGTTCGGCGTGACGTTGTGGTAATGCGGATCGATCGCCGTCACATCGGCGCCGATCCCGATCGTGAGGTCCGCGGCGGTGGCCGGTCCAGCGGCGACCATGCCCGACAGGACAAGCAGTGGTAGCAGGAACTTCGTCATCCGCGGCATCGGAAACTCCTTCGATCGCCGGCTGCGTGCGCCGGCGTGGCAGGCCCAATCGTAACCGATTGTAACGGACTGTTCCTGCGGAGAAACTCGCTGTCAACGCGGGCGTCTAACCACCGTTAGTAGGATATCGCGATACTCGCGATTTTCGCAGAACAAGGAGATTCAGATGAAACTTCGCCTCGCTACGATTGCTGTCGCTGCTGCGCTCGGCCTCGCCAGCGCGACGGTCGCCACCACCGCTTCAGCTCGAGACCAGTTCTCGGTGTCGATCGGTGCGCCTGGCTTCGCGGTCGGATACTCGAATTACGGCTACTACGGACGCCCCTACGGCTACGTGGCGCCGCCGGTGGTGTACGCCCCGCCGGTCGCCTATTACGGCGCTCCGTACTACGCCGGCTACCCGGTGGTCTACGGTCCGCGCGTCGTGTATTCGCGGCCGTACGTCTATGCCCGCCCGTACTGGCGCGCCCACTACGGCTGGCGCTAGCGCGGTCCCGCGTAGCTGATGCGGTAGATCGCTCCGGCGTAATCGTCCGAAACGAGCAGGGAGCCGTCCGGCATGACCAGCACGTCGGCCGGGCGGCCCCACGCCTGCTCTCCCTGCAGCCAGCCGGTAGCGAAGGGCTGGTACGAAATCGCCTTCCCGCCTTCGAGCTTCACGACCGAGACCCGGTAGCCGATCTTCCGGCTGCGGTTCCACGAACCGTGCTCGGCGATGAATATCTGCCTGCGATAAACGGCCGGGAACTGCGTTCCGGTGTAGAAGCGCATGCCGAGCGAAGCGACGTGCGGACCGAGATTTTGCGCGGGCGGCGCGAATTCGGCGCATGAATGCTTGGCGCCGTACTCCGGGTCCGCGATCGTGCCGCCGTGGCAGTACGGATAGCCGAAATTCATCCCGGACTTCGGGGCGTGATTGAGCTCGTCCGGCGGGGCGTCGTCGCCCAGCATGTCGCGGCCGTTGTCAGTGAACCAGATCTCGTGCGTGTCCGGATCCCAGTCGAACCCCACGGTGTTTCGAATGCCGCGCGCAAAAACCTCGAGCGCGGATCCGTCGGGATTCATCCGCATCAGATTGGCATAGCGATCGGGGTCAGGCTCGCAGATGTTGCACGGTGCCCCGCTGGGGACGTACAGCTTGCCATCGGGTCCGAACGCGATGAATTTGCCGCCGTGGCCTGCGCTATTCGGGAAAGCCTTGCTGACCAGCTCGGGCCTGGGAGGCGAGTCCAGGCGGCGCTCGATGTCGTCGAAGCGCAAGACGCGATCGGTGGCCGAGACGAAAAGCGCGCCGTCCCGGAACGCGACGCCGATCGGTCTGTCCAGGCCGGAAGCCACGGTCGTCACCCGCGCCGGCGCGCCCGGCGGGAATCTGATTGCATAGACGTTCCCGGCGCGCATCGATCCCGCGAACAGCGTGCCGTCCGGGCTCAGCGTCATCCCGCGCGGGTTGTCCAGCCGTGCGAGTACTTCGATCTTGAATCCGGGCGGCAGCTTGATCCTGTCCAGCGGCAGCGTGGCTTGCCCGGCGACGGGACCCGCGATGCAGACGGCGGCCAACGCGAGCACGCGCCGCCACGTGCCGCGCGTGCCCGCGCGCTGGATCGAATCCGAAACGGTTTTTGGTCGCATATCCCCTCGCCGCGGCATGGCTCGCCATTGACATAGACCCACGCGGTTTCTATCCTGTTCCCTGCCCACGTTGAAAGCCGCAGCATGAATGCCCCCGCCGCCGCGACGGCCGTCAGCCCCCAACTGACGGCGATGCCGCTGATCCGGACGTTGATCGGCTTCGATACGACCAGCCGGGAGTCGAACCTGGCGCTGATCGAATGGGTCCGCGAGTACCTGGCCGGATATGGCGTCGAGGTCGCGCTGACGTTCGACGACGAGCGCCGGAAGGCGAACCTGTTCGCGACCTTGCCGGCGCGCGACGGCAACGCGACGACCGGCGGCATCGTGCTGTCCGGGCATACCGATGTCGTTCCCGTCGACGGCCAGCCGTGGGATTCCGATCCCTTCACCGCCACGATCAAGGGGGACCGGCTGTACGGGCGCGGCGTCGCCGACATGAAGAGCTTTTCCGCGATCGGGCTCGCGTTCGTGCCCCAATTCATCAGCCGCGGCCTCGACCGTCCGCTGCATTTCGCGCTGTCGTACGACGAGGAAGTCGGTTGCATCGGCGTGCGTCGCCTGCTGCAGGACGTCGTCGCGCGCGGAATCAAGCCGGCGGGCTGCATCGTCGGCGAGCCGACCGGCATGCGCCTGATCGTCGCGCACAAGGGCAAGAAGAGCTTCCGCTGCCGGGTCCGCGGCCACGAGGCGCATTCGTCGCTGACGCCGCGCGGTGTCAACGCGGTGCAGATTGCCTGCGAGATCGTGAACTTCCTGACCCAGATGGCCCGCCGCTTTCGCGACCGCGGCGGATACGACGCCGCGTACGATGTTCCGTACACGACGGTCCACACCGGCGTGATGCGCGGCGGGACGGCGCTCAATATCGTGCCCCGCGATTGCAGCTTCGATTTCGAGTTCCGGCATCTTCCGTTCGACGATCCCGACGCGCTGCTCGCCGAGGTCCGGCGTTTTTCGGCGACGCTGCTGCCCGAGATGCATGCGGTGTCGCCGGACACCGGTATCGACTTCAGCGTCCTGTCGGCGACTCCGGGCCTCGAAACGCACGGCGCGAGCGAGATAGTCGAGCTGGCCCGCGACTGCGGCGGCTCCGACCTCGGCAAGGTCTCTTTCGGAACCGAGGCATCGTTGTTCCACGGCAGCGAGATCGCGGCGGTCATCTGCGGTCCCGGACACATCGAGCAGGCGCATCAGCCCAACGAGTGGATTTCGCTCGAGCAGCTGGCGCTCTGCGAGTCGTTCATGCAGCGGCTCGCCGATCGCATTTGCGCGACGTGAGCCTGGCTGGCGCGTCGCCGGCCCCTTTACCGCCGGCGTCGCCACCGATCGAGGTGGCGTTTCCGGACCTGGCGCGTTTTGCCTCCGGCAACAGCGGCATACGTCATGTCTGGACGTTTGCCGCTTCGCGTCCGGGTCCGCATGTCGTGATCCAGGCGCTGACCCATGGCAACGAGGTGTGCGGCGCGATCGCGCTGGACCGGCTGCTGCGCGAAGCGATCCGCCCGGTGCGCGGCACGCTGTCATTCGTGTTCGCGAACGTCGACGCCTACCTGCGCTTCGACAGCGCCCGGCCGTTCGCATCGCGCTGCATCGACGAGGATTTCAACCGCCTGTGGACGGCGGACGTGCTCGACGGCCAGCGCGACAGCAGCGAGCTGAGGCGTGCCCGCGAGTTGAGGCCGCTGTACGAGCGCGCCGATTTCCTGCTCGATATCCACTCGATGTCCGAGCCCTGTCTGCCGCTGGCGATGGCGGGATGCCGCCGCAAGGGCGTCGCGCTGGCGCGCGCGCTGGGCATGCCCGAGCACATCGTCGTCGACGCCGGACATGCGGCCGGCCGGCGTCTGCGCGACTACGCCTTTTTCGACGACGAGGACGATCCGCGGAGCGCGCTGCTGCTCGAATGCGGACAGCACTGGGAAGCCGCCTCCCCGGCAGTGGCCCGCGAGGCCGTGCTGCGTTTTCTGCGCCACTTCGGCATGGCCGACGAAGCGTGGCTGGTCCGCGAGCTCGATGGCAGCCGCGACCTGCTGCAGCGGGTTGTCGAGGTGACCGCGACCGTCACGATCGCGACCGACGACTTCCGCTTCACCAGACCGGTGCGCGGCCTGGAGACGATTGTCCGCGCGGGAACCGTGTACGCCAGCGATGGCGGAAAGGCGATCGCGACGCCGCACGACGATTGCGTGCTGATCATGCCGACGCGGCACCCGAAGCGCGGCGAGACCGCCGTGCGCCTGGGGCGGTACATCGACTGACGCCGGCGCGCTCTAGCGTGTTGCGGCACCCGGCGCGATCGGGGCTTCCGCGCGGCGCACCAGATCGGCGCCGATCATCGCGGCCCACCGGTCGTAGACCGGACGCGCCGCGTTGCGGAACGCCTGCTTGCCGGCGTCGGTCAGGCGCGTGACTGTCGCGCCTTGCCGGGCCGCTTCTCCCAAGGCAGCGTCGCCGCCCTGTCGCGCGCGGAGCGCAATCGCGTCCGCCGCCGCATCGCGCGCCGCCTGACGCACGAGCTCGCGGTCGGCCGCGCTGCACGCATTCCACGCCGCGCGGTTGACCGCGAACACCAGCGCATCGCCATGCGCGCCCCACAATTGCAGGTGCGAGAACCCGGCGGCGGCCGCGTGCGAGGCGCGGTAAGCGCTGGTCGTCGTCTCCTCGGCGTCGAGACCGCCGGCGAGCGCCGCGAGCCTCGCGTCGGCGCCCCGCATCGCTGCCGTCGTTGCCCCCAGTTGGGCCAGCGTCTGGTCGAGCAGCGCGATTCCCGGCGTGCGAACGCGCAGCCCGGCGAAGTCGGCTGGTGCCCGCAGCGGACGCTTGCTGGCGATCTCGACAAAACCGTTGGACGCCCACGCGATGACGACGACGCCGAGCGCTTCCAGCCGCGCGGCGAGCTCCGCGCCGACCGCGCCGTCCAGCAGGGCATCGAGAGCGCGCTCGCTGGGTAAAAGCCACGGCAGCGCGATCAGGTTGAGCTCGGGGACATCGGACGACCACGCGAGCGTCGAGCCGACGGCGAGCGTGATCGATCCTTCGCGCAGCGCGGCGAACTCGCGCGATGCGTTGCGCTGGAACAGGGTCGCGCCCGGATAGTGGCGCACAGCGAGGCGACCGCCCGAGCGTTCCCGGATCAGCGCCGCCCATCGCTCGCCGCCCTTGCCCTGCGCGTAGGCCGGGCCGAGCGCCGTCGACAGCTTCCATTCGGAAGGCGTCGTCGCCGCGCCGGCGGATGGCGCCGGCGCGCTGACCGGCACGCCATCCTGCGCCCATGCGACCGCGCAGCTCAGCAATAGCCAGGCGATCGCGGCCACGCCGCTCGGGGAAAACACCACGCGTCGAGCGTAGCGGCCCGGGGGCACCCGCGTCAACGGGCGAGGTCGACCGTGAAAATGCGCGGCGTCAGACGCCGAGCGAGCCTCGCGCCACGCCCTCCTCGCTTTATTGCCGGCTGGTGCGAGGCGACCGAGCTTTCAAAAGGCCTGTCGTCATTGTCATGATCCCGTAATCATCGCAGTCAGGCCGGACAACCGGTCGTTGCCGGGCGCCGCGGCGGACGGTATAAGGACGAGCGGCTGCGCCGATCCGGCGTCGATTCATTGCGGAGGAGTGACATGAAGCACTTATCGCGCGGCATATGGCTTGCCGCGGCGCTGGTCTCGATGCTAACGCCGCTTTCGGCGCTAGCGCAGGCCCCGAAAGGCAAGCTGGTGCTGTACACGTCGCAGCCCGAGCGTGACGCAACCCAGACGACCACGGCGTTCAAGAAGGCGTATCCCGGCGTCGAAGTCGAGGTGTTCCGCTCTGGGACGACCGAGGTGATGGGCAAGCTCGCCGCCGAGTTCTCTGCCGGCGCGCCGAAGGCCGACGTGCTGCTGATCGCCGACGCGGCAAGCATGGAAGCGCTGAAAAAGGACGGCCGGCTGCTCGCTTATCCGGAAGCGAAAGTCGCCGGGTTAGCCGCCGGGACTTACGACGCCGACCGCACTTATTTCGGCTCCAAGCTGATCACGACGGGTATCGCGGTCAACACCGCGGCCAAGACTCGACCCGCTTCGTGGGCCGACCTGGCGCGGCCGGAAAACAAGGGCCAGATAGCGATGCCGAGCCCGCTGTATTCGGGCGCCGCGGCGATCATGCTCGGCACGATGACCGCTCGTCCGGATCTTGGCTGGGCTTTTTTCGAAAAGCTCAAGGCCGACGAGGCGGTGGCGGTTCGCGGCAACGGCGCGGTGCTGACCGCCGTCGCCAGCGGTGAAAAGCCCTACGGCGTGCTGGTCGACTTCATGGCGTTCAACGCCAAGGCGAAAGGCTCGCCGATCGACTTCGTTTTTCCCGCCGAGGGTGTGCCCGCGGTGACCGAGCCCGTGGCGATGCTGAAGACGACGCAGAATCCTGCCGCCGCGCGCGCGTTCATCGATTTCGTCCTGTCCGACGAGGGACAGAAGCTCGCGCTGGCCATGGGCTACATCCCGGCCAGGGCGAGCGTCGGCACGCCCTCGTGGCTGCCGCCCGGAACGGTCATCAAGCTGATGCCGACCGACGTCGGCAGCGTGGTGCAAAACAACAGCGCCAACCTGAAGCGCTTCGCCGAGCTCTTCGGTAACTGACCCGTAATCGCCGGCGCGCCACGATGGCGGACACCACAGCCTGGCGCGAGCGCGCCGAGGAGACGGCGCTGCTCTGGGTGCTGGTCGCGATCGTCGCGATCCTGTCGCTGCTGCCGTTGGCGCGACTGCTGTTCGAGGGCGTCGCGCCCGGCGGCCGGTTCTCGACCGCGGCGCTGACGAGCGTGTTGTCGAGCGGCACCACCTGGACCGCGGCCCGGAACAGCCTCATGACGGCATGCGGCGGCACGGTGCTCGCGGTGCTGATCGGTGCGACCGTTGCAGTGCTGGTCGGGCTTACCGATATCCGCGGCCGCAACGCCTTCGTCTTCTGCTTCGTTCTGCCGCTGATGATCGCGCCGCAGGTCGTGGCGCTGGCGTGGCTGCAGTTGTTCGGCCCGTCGAGCACGCTGCTCAGGATGATCGGCCTCGCGCCGGCGATGGGCAGCCGCAACCCGCTCTATTCCGCCGAAGGCATCATCCTGCTGCTGGGCGTCCAGTATGCGCCGCTGGTGTTCCTTACCTTGCGCGCGGGACTGCGCACCTTGCCGCAGGAGCTCCTCGAAGCCGGGCTCGCGGCGGGTGCCAAGCCGCTGACGATTCTGCGCACGATCGTCCTGCCGCTGATGACGCCGCCGCTGGTCGCAGGCATCGCGCTCTGCTTCGTGTCGTGCCTGGGCAACTTCGGCATTCCCGCATTTCTCGGCATCCCTGGCAACTACCTGGTCCTGCCGACGCTGATCTACCAGCGGTTGGCGGGCCTGGGGCCGAGCGTACTGTCCGAGGTCGCCGTGCTGTCTTGCCTGATCGGCTTCATCGCCGTGCTCGGCATACTCCTGCAGGACCTGATGCTGCGGCGGCGCGACTTTCGCATCACGAGGACATCGAATGCGATGCGCCCGTTCGAGCTCGCGCGTTGGCGTCCCGTCGTCGAGACCGCGCTGTGGATTCTGACCATCGCCGTGCTGGTGCTGCCGCTGGTCGCGCTGCTGTTGAGCTCGCTGGTGCCGGCGGTCGGGGTCCCGCTGACGGTGAAATCCGCGACGTGGGCGAACTACGATTACGTGCTGTTCGATCACGCAGCCGCGAAGCGAGCATTCGTCAACAGCTTCAGCCTGTCGGCGATTGCTGCCATCGTGATCGTGGTGATCGCGGTGCCGCTCGCTTATTTTCTCGTCTGGCGCCGCTCGCGGCTGTTGCGCCTGTTGAACCTGGTCACCGAGATGCCGTATGCGCTCCCTGGGGTCGTGCTCGCGATCGCCGCGATTCTCGTTTTCCTGAAGCCGCTGCCGGTGCTTGGGTTGACGCTCTACAACACCGTCTGGATCATCCTGTTCGGCTATCTCGCCCGCTTCCTGGTGCTCGGTTTGCGTCCGGTGATCGGCGGCTATTACCAGCTCGACCGCACGCTGGAGGAAGCGGCGCAGATCGCCGGCGCGCGCCTGCTGCGCCGCCTTGCGACGATCGTTCTGCCGCTGGTCGCGCCAATGGCGACCGCGGGCGCGCTCCTGGTGTTCCTGACCGCGTTCAACGAGCTGACGGTATCGGCGCTGCTCTGGTCGTCGGGCGCCGAGACGCTGGGTGTCGTCGTCTTTTCGTTCCAGCAGGGTGGCGATTCGACCTACGCCGCGGCGCTGGCGATGCTCACCGTCGCCGTGACGATTGCGCTGATGCTTTCGACCCTGATTACAGGAAAGCCGGCCAGAGGCGTGCTGCCATGGCGCGGCTGATCGTCGAGCGCGTCACCAAGACTTTCGGCGCGTTTCGCGCGCTCGACCAAGTCTCGCTCGACGTCCGCGACGGCGAGTTCATGGCGATTCTGGGCCCCTCGGGCTGCGGCAAGACGACGTTGCTGCGACAGATCGCCGGCTTCGATAAGCTCGACGGTGGCCGCATCGTCATCGGCGAGAGGGTCGTCTCGAGCGCCACGGAACACGCGCCGCCCGAGCGGCGCCACATCGGCATCGTCTTCCAGTCCTACGCACTGTGGCCGCACATGACCGTCGCCGAGAATGTCGCCTACGGATTGACGGTCGCGGGTGTGCGCGATCCCGAACGCGCGCGGCGTGTCGAGGCGGCGCTCCGCCTGGTCGAGCTCGAAGGCTACGCAGAACGCCGGCCGTCGCTGCTGTCCGGCGGTCAGCGCCAGCGCGTGGCGCTCGCGCGCTGCCTGGTCACCGAGCCTTCGCTGGTGTTGCTCGACGAACCGCTGGCGAACCTCGACGTGCATCTGCGCGCCTCGATGGAGGACGAGTTCGCGCGCTTCCACGCGCGCACCGGGACGACGATGGTGTACATAACGCACGACCAGGCCGAGGCGATGGCGCTGGCCGATCGCATCGCAGTGATGGACAGCGGCCGGCTGTTGCAGGTCGCCACGCCATCGCAGCTCTATCGCGAGCCGGCCGATGCGACGGTCGCGGCATTCATCGGTGAAGGCATCGTCGTACCCGCGGAGGTCGTCGATGTCGACGGGCGCGGGCGCTGCCGCGTCAGCCTGTCCGGGTTGAACGTCAGCATGCGTTGCCCGCTCACGCAGAGACCGGCGCGCGCGGCGCGCGCCTGCGTGCGCGCGGCCGACCTCACCCTTGTCGGCCCGAGTATCTCCGGCATCGGTGCTCGCGTCGTTCGCGCGGTCTACCAAGGCGGCCACTTCCGCATCGAAGCGCAGCTCGACCATGCCGACGGCGTCCTCGTGCATCTGGCGGCGGCCGAGCCCTGTCAGCTCGCGCCGGGCGACGCGATACGAATCGCCATCGACGACGGATGGGTCCTTCCCGAAACCGGCGATGCCGCCGCGATCGCCCAGGATTCGGCCGAGCGACGGCGCCCTGACGGCGGCGTCGGCGTGACGAGCGCGAAGCACTGAAGCGGCGACCGGACTTCGCGCGTCGGTCACTCCAACGGAGGAAGCGCCGCCTGCGCTGGCGGGTCCCGCCAGTACCGCCGTTCGCGCTCGCGTTCAAGCGTCGGCGTCAGCGTCCCGCCACGACCGAAGACAAACGTCAGCGCTCCGTCGTAGTCGGTGCGATAAGCGCGAACGTGGGCGGCTGCGTAGCGCGCGACGACCTCGGGCCGCGGGTGCCCGAAGCGATTGCGATAACCGGGCGTGTACACGGCGACCGCCGGGGCCACCGCCGCGATGAACGACGGCGTCGACGACGTCCGGCTCCCATGATGCGGCACGATAAGAAGGTCGGAGCGCAATGCGGCCGCGCCCCGAGCGAGCATTGCCGACTCGGCTCGCGCCTCGATGTCGCCGGTCAGCAGCACGCTCCCGCCGGCGCCACTGACGCGGATCACGCACGACAGGTCGTTGGTCTTGATCCGCGGCTCGAGATAGGTCGAATCGAACGGATAGAGTGTCGCGAATTCGACGCCGTCCCACGTCCACCGCGTCCCGGAGACGCAGCGACGCGCCGGTGCACCGCCCGCGCGCTGCGCGCCGACGATGGGGTGCTGCTCGGGCAGCGAAGAATCGAGCCAGCCCACCGGCACCGTCTGCAACAGCGACAGCGCGCCCCCGCTGTGGTCGCTGTCCTGGTGACTGACCACCAGCGCATCGAGGGCGCGTATGCCGGTGGCGCGAAGCATCGGCGCGATGATGCGGTTGCCTGCGTCGGCGGTATCGTTGAAGCGCGGGCCGGTGTCGTACAGCAGCGCGTGCGCGTGCGTCCGGACCAGCACCGCAAGGCCCTGCCCGACGTCGAGCACGGTCACCTCAAATGCTCCGGGCGCCGGCGGCGGCGGAACGACGACGAACAGCGGCACGAGCCACGCGACGCCTAGCACGCGGGCCGGAACGCCGCGCGGCGCGAGCAGCCACAAGACGCCGATCGCGCCGGCCAGCGCGGTCCACAGCGGCGGGGCATGCTGCTGCCAGACCGCGGCGGGAAGGCCGCTCAAAAGCTCGAGCAATTGCGCGAGCCACGCGAACACCTGGTGTGCGATCACCAGCAGCCCATCCCACGGCAGGGCGATCGATGCCAGCGTCAGCGGCACGACGATGAAGGTCACGACGGGAATCGCGACCGCATTGGCCAGCGGCGAGACGATCGACACCTGCTCGAACAGCACCAGCATCAGCGGAATCAGCCCGAGGGTGATCGCTGCCTGCGCGCGAACGGCAGCGCGCCAGCTCGCTATCCGGCCGATGCGGCCGACGCCGGTGTAGAGCAGCAGGCCGACGGCGCCGAACGACAGCCAGAAGCCGGGAGTCAGGCTCGCCCAGGGGTCGTAGGCGAGTACGACCGCCAGCGCCCATAGCCACACGACCGCCGCTGTGCCCGGTCGCGCCAGCCAAAGTCCGATCGCCGCCACCGTCAGCATGTACAGCGTGCGCTGCGCCGGCACGGCGAATCCGGCCAGCAGCACGTAGCCGAACGCGGCCAGCGCGCCTGCGATCGCCGCAGCCTTGCGTGCCGGCAGCCGCAAGGTCAGCGCGTGGCTCCTCTTCCACGACCAGAACACCAGCGCGCCGATCAGCGTCGCGAAGAACGTGACGTGCAGTCCCGAGATACTGATCAGATGCCCGATGCCGGTGCGGTTGAATAGCAGCCACTGCGCCGACGGGATCGCGCGCTCGTCGCCAATCGCCAGCGCGGCGATCACGCCGGCGTACGGCCGCTCGCCGAGCGCGCGCAGGATGCGATCGCGTATCGCCTCGCGGGCGCGCGCGACGCTGTCCTCGGTGCGCCCGGCGAACGCATCGATCCGGCGATTCGCGTCGTCCTTGCGCACATAGCCGGTGGCGCGGAGATCGTTGGCCAACAGCCACGCCTCGACGTCGAAACCGTGCGGGTTGACGGTACCGTGCGGACGTTTCAACCGGACCGCGAGCGACCAGCGCTCACCGGCGTGCAAGACCGGCACCTCCCCGGTGTCCGCGCCGGCCGCGAAGCCGCTGTACCAGGCGAGCGAGACGCGCGACGGCACGACGGCTTCAGGCGGAAAGACGCTCTCGACGGCGAACGCGAAGCGCGTGCCGCGATCGGCGGGCTGCGGCAGCTCGTCGATCACGCCGGCAAGGCGGATGTCGCGTCCTTCCCACGCAGGAGGAAGCTCGTCGGCCAGCCGAGCCTCGGCGCGCCAGGCAGCGTAGAAAAAACCACCGCTCCCGGCCGCCAGCGCGAGGAGGCCCACGGCGTATCGCGTGCGGCGCGCGAGCAGGCACCACGAGAGCGCAAGCAGCGGAACGAAGAGTGCGAGACGCGGGTCCGGCAGGCTCGCCCGCGTCTGCAGCACGACAACGCCGAGCGCAAACGACAGCAGAGCGAGCTGCAGCGGCAAGACAACTTCCCGACGATTCGGCTTGGCGCCGAATGCATCAGTCTAGCCAGAGTCTGGACGCGCGCTGATCGGCCGGATGGATGACGCAACAGTCCGGATGCGAACGACACGAGCTCGCCGGCCGCGTGCCGAACGACCGGACCTGTCCAGGCCCTAGACCAATTCCTTTCGTGCGCGCATGCGCAGCGAAATCGCGGCCAGCGCGACGCCACAGATCGCGAGCGGCACGAATGCCAGAGCCGGCACACCGCTTAAATCCCATGCGGCGCCGCTCAACACCGCGATCGCCACCGCACCGCCGTAGCTTATCGTGAACGTACCTGCCGATGTGCGCGCGACGTCTTCGGGCGGGCAGAGCAGCGCCGGCAAGGTCAGGCCGAGGATCAGCGCGGCGGCGTCGGAAAAGCCGAGCAATGCCGCCCAGACGACCGTCGCCGGCCCGACCATCAACGTCAGTCCTGCAATCGACAAGAGAGACAACAATCCCGACGCGACAAAAGGCCACGCCTTGCGCTCGAGCCGGCCGGCGAAAGCCAGCAGCAGCAACGACGCCGGCAGCTGGCCGAAATTTAGCGCGGTCAGCGCGCCGCCGATCAGGTCAGGGCGTCCCGCGCTGGTCAGGTAGATCGGTATGAAGGCGTTGGCGCTGAAGTAGATCGCGTTGATGCAGCAGAACAGGCCGCCGAGCCGCCAGACCAGCGATTTGTGCCAATCGGGAAGCCACTGCCGCGGGATCGCCGAAGTGTCGCGCGGTGCGCGGACGCGCGGTGCGCCGGCGTAGACGGCGACCGCGATCACTGCAATCGGCGCGGACCACGCGACCAGCGACATCCGCCAGTCGCCGCCGACCCACGGGAGCACGTAGGGAAGCGTCAGCAGCACCGGAAAGATCTCGCCGACGAGAAGGCCGTTGGTATAGATCGCCGTGCCGAGACCGATGCGCGACGGGGCCCATAGTCGAACCGCCGCGGGCATGATCGGCTGCATGATCGCGATGCCTGCCGACATGACGATCGTCGTCGCGAACAGGATGGTGAAATCGGTGGCGAGTCCGCGCAGGGCGGAGCCGACGGCGACCAGCAGCAAGCCGCCGACCAGCGCGGTAGTCACGCCCAGCCGCGCGACCAGCAGCGAGCCCGCCAGCGCGGCGATGGCGAAGAGCGCGGGCGGGATGCTCGAGAGCAGGCCCACCTCGGTCGCGCTCAGGCCGAAGTCGTCGCGGATCATCGCCAGGACGGGCGGCACCGCGAGGATCGTCAGCCGGAGAGCATTGCCGGCGAGCCACAGCAGCAGCAGCGCCAGGGGCAGGCTGTGGCGCCAGGAGTGTCGGTCGTTGGGCATCGTTTCGGCGGCGGCGGCGCATTATCGCCGACGCCGGTCCTGGGGATGCGCGACGGGGCAACGATTTTTCGCTTGCGACGGTGCAAAAAAGGCTTCGGCCGGCGCGGGCTTCAACTGCCCGGGCCGGCCGAAGCCGGATGCACGATCTTAAGCGATCAGTTCTTGGCTGCGGACTGCGCCAGCATCTCCTGGATCTTGGTGTCGAACTGCTCGTACGGCATCGCCCCGACCATGCGCACGCCGGTCAGCTTGCCGTCCTCGATGCGTCCCAGCACGAACGACGGCGTTCCGTTGACGCCGGCCGCCATGCCTTCGGCGATGTCCTTGTCGATCGCCGCCTTGTACTTATCCGCGGCGATGCACGCCTGGAACTTGTTGAGGTCGATCTTGACGTTGGCCGCATAACTCGCGATCTTGTCCTGCGCCAACTGGCTGGCGTTGACGATCATCGCGTGCCGCAGCTCCCAGTATTTGCCTTGCTCGGCTGCGCATCGCGCCGCGTTGGCGCCGCGCCGCGCGTTCTCGTGGAAGTCGAGCGGAAAATCGCGGCTGACGAAGAGGACCTTGCCGGTGTCGATATAGTTGGCCTTGATCTGCGCATACGCCGTGTTGTGGAACTGCTGGCAGAACGGGCACTGGTAGTCGGTGTATTCGACCAGGACCAGCGGCGCGTTCGCCTTGCCTTCGCTGAAGCCGCCGGCCGGGAACGCGAAGCTGACCTTGTCGTCGGGCGCCGGGGCGGGTTGGCCCGCGCCCTGACCGCCGCCCTGCTCGACCGCCTTGCGGATCGCCTTGAGCTCGTCGAGGATCTGCTGCGCCTGCTCGCTGGTAATGCCTTCGGCGTACGCCGGCATCGCGCCTGCCACGATGGCGGCTGTCAACGCGAGCGCGGCGACGGTGCGCCATGATTTGATCAACATTGCCTTGCCTGCCTTCCTTTGGGTTGTCGACGGTTCCGGGCCGGGTTCAAGGAAACTCGGGAACCCTGCCCGAAGATTGGCCGCCATCATAGGGCGCGGGCGCGGCGTCGTCGCGACGGCCCGATGTGAGGCATTTGACGAAGAATGAACGGTTGGCCGCGATCATGCGGCTTACGCGCAGCGTCAGATCTGGCGGGCCGCCGTCACCGGTTGCGCGGCCATAAAACCATCTGCGTACACCGGAACAGCGCGATTTTCTTGTCCGTGGCGCGATCGCGGACGACCGCATCCCAGACCTGGGTCGCGTTGCCCAGGTGCACCGGCGTCGCTACGCAGGCTATCGTTCCCGCGCGCGCGGTGCCGAGAAAGTTGCTCTTGAGCTCGATCGTCGTGAAGCTGTCGGCTCCGGCCGGCAGATGCGCGAGGCAGCCGTAGCCGCATGCCGTGTCGGCCAGCGCGATGACCGTCGCCGCATGCAGGTACCCGTTCGGCGCGAGCAGCTCGGGACGGATGTCGAGCTCGGCGTCGACTTCTCCTTCGGTCAAGGCGGTGAAGCGCACTCCGACCAGGCCCGGCAGGAAGCCTTCCCCGCGCAGCGCGAGCTGTTCGAGCGTAATGCCGGCACGCAGGGTCAACGCGCTTCCTTTTATCTTGGTATGCGACGCCGCGTAATCTACAGACGCTGCTCGACCCAGCCGCGGACGCTGGCCAGCGCCGCGGGCAGTGCGGCGGCGTCGGTGCCTCCCGCCTGCGCCATGTCGGGCCGGCCGCCGCCCTTGCCTCCCACCTGCGTGGCGACGTGGTTGACCAGGTCACCCGCCTTGATCTTCGAGGTCAGGTCCGACGTGACTCCGGCGATCAGCGTCACCTTGCCGCCCTCGGTCGAACCCAGCACGATCGCGGCCGACTTGAACCGCCCCTTGAGCTGATCGAGGGTTTCGCGCAGCACCTTCGCATCGGCGCCTTCGATCGTCGCGGCGAGCACGCGAATCGGTCCGCCGTGGCCGTTGACTTCGACCGCCTGCGCCGACAAATCGCCGCCCTGGCTCGACGCGAGTCGCCCCTTGACGCGCGCAAGCTCCTTTTCGATCGCACGCACGTTTTCCTGCATCTGCTGGATCTTGGCGGCGACGTCGCCCGGGGATGCCTTCAAGACGCGCGCCGCCTCGTTCAACTTCGCCTCGATCTCGTGCGTATACGCGAGCGCGCCTTCGGCGGTCACCGCCTCCACCCGGCGTATGCCCGCGGCAACCCCCGATTCGGACACGATCTTGAAAAAGCCGATGTCGCCGGTGCGCGCGACGTGCGTGCCGCCGCAAAGCTCGGTCGAGAAGTCGCCCATGCTGAGCACCCTGACCTCGTCGCCGTATTTCTCGCCGAACAGCGCCATCGCACCCGAACGGATCGCCTCGTCGTATTTCATCAGCCGCGCTTCGACCGGATAGTTGGCGCGGATCGCACGGTTGACCAGCGATTCGACCGTGCGGATTTCGATCTCGGTCATCGGCTGCGGATGCGAAAAATCGAAGCGCGTGCGATCCGGGTCGACCAGCGAGCCCTTTTGCTGCACATGCTCGCCCAATACCTTGCGCAGCGCCGCGTGCATCAGATGCGTCGCCGAATGGTTCCAGGCCGAACGCGCCCGCGCGTCGGCGTCGACCGACGCGACGACGGCGTCGCCTATCCTGAGCTCGCCGTTCTTGACCTCGCCGTGGTGGCCGAAGACGTCGGGCTGGATCTTCTGCGTGTCGTGCACGGAAAAAAGTGTCAGACACGCACCGTCGCGCGACAGCTCGCCGCGATCACCGACCTGGCCGCCGGACTCCGGGTAGAACGGCGTGCGGTCGAGGACGACGACGCCCTCCTGCCCGGTCGAAAGCGAATCGACCGCGCTCCCGTCGCGGTACAGCGCGACCACCCGGCTTTCCTCGGACAGCGTATCGTAGCCGTCGAACACCGTCTTGGCGCCGGTGTAGCTCAGGCCGCCGGCCATCTTGAAGCTGGACGCGGCGCGCGCCCGGCCGCGTTGCTTGTCCATCGCCGCGTCGAAGCCCGCCTGGTCGACCGCGACGCCGCGCTCGCGGCATACATCGGCGGTGAGGTCGAGCGGAAAGCCGTACGTGTCGTACAGCGTGAATGCGGTTTCGCCGGGCAATACTTTCGACCCCGACTTGCGCGCTTCAGCGAGCGCCGCCTCGAGTATTTTCATGCCGTGCTCGAGCGTCTCGGCGAAGCGCTCCTCCTCGGCCTGCAGCACCTGCGCGACATAGCTCTGCTTTTGCGGCAGCTCAGGATAAGCATCGCCCATCAGGCGCGAGAGCTCGGGCACCAGCTTGTGGAAAAACGGCTGCTGTTGTCCGAGCTGATAGCCGTGGCGGATCGCGCGCCGGATGATCCGGCGCAATACGTACCCGCGGCCTTCGTTGCCGGGAATCACGCCGTCGACGATCAGGAAAGCGCAGGCGCGGATGTGGTCGGCGATGACCTTGAGCGAGGGAGAATCGAGATCGCCGGCATGCGTCAATGCGGCGGCCGCCTTGATCAGGTCGCGGAACAGATCGATCTCGTAATTGCTGTGCACGTGTTGCAGGACCGCCGCGAGACGCTCGAGACCCATGCCGGTATCGACGCAGGGCTTGGGCAGCGGCGTGAGCTTGCCCTGCGCGTCGCGATCGAACTGCATGAACACCAGGTTCCAGATCTCGATGTAGCGGTCACCCTCGGCATCCGGCGAGCCCGGCGGACCGCCTGCGATTTCCGGTCCGTGGTCGTAGAAGATTTCGCTGCAGGGTCCGCAGGGCCCGGCCTCGGCCATCTGCCAGAAGTTGTCCGACGCGTACGGCGCTCCCTTGTTGTCGCCGATGCGCACGATGCGCTCGCGCGGTATGCGAATCTCGTCGGCCCAGACGTCGTACGCCTCGTCGTCGGTCTGGTAAACGGTGACCCACAGCTTGTCCGGCGGCAGCCCATAGACGTTGGTCAGCAGGTCCCACGCATACCTGATCGCCTCGCGCTTGAAGTAGTCGCCGAACGACCAGTTGCCCAGCATCTCGAAGAAGGTGTGGTGCCGCGCCGTGTAGCCGACGTTCTCGAGGTCGTTGTGCTTGCCGCCTGCGCGCAAACAGCGCTGGACGTCGGCGGCGCGCACGTAGCTGCGCGTCTCGTTGCCGAGAAACACGTCCTTGAACTGCACCATGCCGCTGTTGGTGAACAACAAGGTCGGATCGTTGGCGGGGACGAGCGGAGCCGACGGAACGATCGTGTGGCCGTTCGCGGCAAAGTAGTCGAGAAACTTGCGGCGGATGTCGTTGGCTTTCATCGCTGCAATAGGGTTGCTGGCGCGGCGCGAACGGTCGGTGCCAGAGCCCGCGACCCGCTGAAAATTCAATATGTTAGCACAGGGACGCCCGATGCCGGCGACGTCAGGGTGGGAGGGTCTTCAGCATCTTGAAAATGGCCGAGAGCTCGAAGCCGCGCGACTGCAAAAAGCGGATCTGCCGGGCCTTTTCACGATCGTTGGCCGGCGGTGTGCCGAAGCGGCGCTGCCAGAGCGCGAGCATCGCGGCCTCGTCCTCGACCGGCGCATCGCCGAGCGCGCCCTCGATCGCCTCGCCGCTTACGCCCTTGCGCTTGAGCTCGCCGCGGATGCTTCGACGGCTGTAGCTTCCCGACTTCTGCGCGACCAGGGCGTGGGCGAAGCGCTCGTTCGACAACAGGCCTTGCGACGACAGCTCGTCGAGCACGGTGGCGACTTCGTCGCGCTCTGCCCCCTTGCCGAGCAGGCGCTGCTCCAGATCGTCGCGCGCATATTCGCGCCGCGCCAGCAGGCGAACCGCCTGTGCTTTGAGCGAGACCGGTTTGCTCGCCCTCAACGATTGGGCCCTTGGCCCGCGCTACGCGTCCGCGGCCAGCGCCGGACGCGGCGAGCCCGCGAGCGGCACCCCGACGACCGTGCGGATCTTGGCTTCGATCTCGGCCGCGACGTCCTGGTGCTCGCGCAGCCATTCGCGCGTGTTGTCCTTGCCCTGGCCGATCTTGTCGCCGTTGTAGGCATACCACGCGCCGGATTTCTCGATGACGTTGTGGGTGACGCCGAGCTCGATGATTTCGCCCTCGCGCGAAATCCCTTCGCCGTAAAGAATGTCGAACAGGGCCTCGCGAAACGGCGGTGCAATCTTGTTCTTGACGACCTTGACCCGCGTCTCGTTGCCGACGACTTCCTCGCCGCGCTTGATCGAGCCGATGCGGCGGATGTCGAGCCGCACCGAGGCGTAGAACTTGAGCGCGTTGCCGCCGGTCGTGGTCTCCGGGTTGCCAAACATGACGCCGATTTTCATGCGGATCTGGTTGATGAAGATGACCAGCGTGTTGGCGCGCTTGATGTTACCGGCGAGCTTGCGCAGCGCTTGGCTCATCAGCCGCGCCTGCAGGCCGGGCAACTGGTCGCCAATCTCGCCTTCGATCTCCGCCTTGGGCACCAGCGCCGCGACCGAGTCGATGACGATGACGTCGACGCCGCCCGAGCGCACCAGCATGTCGGCGATTTCGAGCCCCTGCTCGCCGGTGTCGGGCTGCGAAATGAGCATCTCGGCGACGTTGACGCCGAGCTTTCCCGCATAGACCGGGTCGAGCGCGTTTTCCGCGTCGATATAAGCAGCGGTGCCGCCGGCCTTCTGCACCTGCGCGACGACCTGCAGGCATAGGGTGGTCTTGCCCGACGACTCGGGACCGTAGATCTCGACGACCCGCCCGCGCGGCAGGCCGCCGACGCCCAGCGCAATGTCCAGGCCCAGCGATCCGGTCGAGACGACCGACAGGTCGTTTTGCACCTGGGCTTCGCCCATTTTCATGATCGAGCCCTTGCCGAACTGCTTTTCGATCTGGGCCAGCGCGGCGGTGAGCGCCTTGCTCTTGTTGTCGTCCATTGCGTTCATTCCATTGGATTTGATCAGGCTTACATTGCTCATCGCGGTCTCTTTCGTAGCGCTCCGCCCAGGTGGCGAAGGATGAGACCATTATGGCATAGAACGATCGTTCGATAAAGCACTCTTACGGCCTAACCCAGGCGGTCGACCAGGCCCTGCAGAGCGATCGCGACCGATGCCGCCCGCACGGCCGCCCTGTCCCCCTCCAGACGCCGGTGCATAGCCTCGACGCCCCGCGGGCCGGCCCAGGCGAACCAGACGGTGCCCACCGGCTTGTCGGGGCTGCCTCCGGCCGGGCCGGCGATTCCGGTCACCGCCACCGCCCATTGCGCGCCGCTGGCCGCCAAGGCCCCCTCCGCCATCGCCTTGACCGTCTGCTCGCTGACCGCGCCATGGCGCGCGATGAGATCCGGGTCGACCCCCAACTGCTCAATCTTGGCACGGTTCGAATAGGTCACAAAGCCCCGCTCGAACCAGCCCGAGCTGCCGGCGATGTCGGTGATCGCGCCGGCGACCAGGCCCCCGGTGCACGATTCCGCCGTCGCCAGCATCACCTGCCGGGCGAGCGCCAGCTCGGCCAGGCGCGCGGCCAGCGCACCGATGGCTTCATCGTTCGGCCGGGGCGATGTCGGGTTCAATGCTGCTCGTCGGGCCGCGCCCGGTACCAGTAATCGTAGGCCGGCTCGAAGCCGAAGCGCCGGTAAAGCGCGAGCGCGGGCGCGTTTTGCGCGGTGACCTGCAGGTAGGCGGTGCGCGCGCCGCGCTGCTGCGCATCGGCCAGCAGCGCGCCGACGACAGCCCGCGCCAGGCCGTGTCCGCGCAACGCAGGCGCGGTGTGCACGGCGAACAAGCCGACGTGATCCTCTTCGACTTTCGCCAGGCCGCAGGCGACGATCTCGTCATCGCGGCGCACCAGCGCACCGATCTGCGGCAACGGGTAACTGGCGGCGCGATCGAGCAGCCGCGGCAGCGCATCGCTTGCGATTCCGAGCAAGGCACGCGTGGCCTCGACCCACGCCGTCATAGCGACGAGCTCGACCTCCACCGCCGGCGCCGGCAGAGCGTCCGCCGCGGCAAGGCCGGCGCGCAGGACCAGCGTCCGCTCGAATTCGCCCCAGCCGCGCTCGGCGAGGAACGTATCGAGGCCGACCGGCTGCGCGAACGGCAGCATGCGGAAAATTGCCGGCAGGCCCGCGGTCCGATAGAAGTCGATGCAGTACGCGAGCTTTCGCTCCAGCGGCAGCGACGATCGATAAGTCGGATTGATGCAGCGCAGACGCTTGGTCGGACCGGGCCGATGGCCGAGCAGCCACCCATCGTAAAACAAGGACTGGAATGCGCCGGACGCATTGAGCGCCATCTCTTCGAGCCGGCGCGCCTGAGCGTGCTTGTCGGCGGTCGAGCGGCCGCTCATCCGAACGCTCGCTGCCACACCGCCAGGACCACCAGCGTGTACCCGGCGGCGACCAGGTCATCGGCCATCACGCCGAATCCGTGATGCCATTCGCGGTCGATCAGTCCCGCCGGCGGCGGCTTGACGATATCGAACAGGCGGAAGAGCAGAAACGCGAACGCCTGATGCACCGGCTCGGCGCCGACGAAATAAAGAATGCTCAGGAAGGCGACGACCTCGTCCCAGACGATCGCGCCGTGATCGGACACCCCCAGGTCGCGCCCGGTGCGGTCGGCGGCCCAGACGCCGATGGCGAAGGCGACGACGACCGCGAGCGCATAACCGACGTCGTTGACCGTCGCGCGCAGCAGCGCGTCGAGCGGCAACGCGAGCAAGGTGCCGACGGTGCCCGGCGCGATCGGCGAGAGCCCGGTCCCGAAGCCGAGCGCCACCAGGTGCGCCGGATGCGCGAGCATAAAGCGCAAGGTCGGCGTCTTTTTCATCGGCCTGCCGGCCAGATCACGGCGCGAAATGATCGAACGCAAGCGGCAGCCGTTCGAGTGCTCGTCCGCTTGCATCGCGGACCTCCAGGCCTGCGTGTTGCGCGGTCGCGATGCCGATCCGCGTCAGCGGCAGCCCGAGCTTGTCGCCGAGCGCCGTGATACGGGCATCGCGCGCACGCGGCGCGGTGAAGCAAAGCTCGTAGTCGTCGCCGCCGGCCAAAAGGCACTGCAGTGCGATCTCGCGATCCGCGCCGGCGAGATGCCGGTCGAGCGCGGCCGAGCGCGGCAGTGCGTCGAGATCGATCGTGGCGCCGATCTTGGACGCGTCCAGCACGTGGCCCAGATCGCCGACCAGGCCATCGGACACGTCGATCACCGCGCTGGCGATGCCGCGCAGCGCCAGACCGAGAGCAACGCGCGGGGCAGGCCTCGCCAGCGCCTTCTCGCAGTCTGCAAGCTCGGCACCTTCCAGCCGGATGCGGCCCAGCTGATGCGCGATCGCGAGCGCCGCGTCGCCGAGCCTGCCGGAAACCCAGATCGAATCGCCGCCCTTCGCGCCGCTGCGGCGCAACGCCTTCCCGGCCGGCACTTCACCGAGCACGGTGACGCAAAGATTGCGCGGGCCGCGCGTCGTATCGCCGCCGACGAGGTCGACGCCGTGCGCATCGGCCAGCGCAAAGAACCCGCGCGCGAACGCCGACAGCCAGCCTTCATCGACCGAGGGCAGCGCCAACGCGAGCAGCGCCCAGCGCGGCGTGGCGCCCATCGCCGCAAGATCCGAGAGGTTGACTGCAAGCGTCTTGTGGCCGAGCGCCTCGGCTTCCGCGCCAGCGAAAAAATGGCGGCCCTCGACGAGCATGTCGACCGTGGCGGCGATCTCGAATCCGGGCGATGGGGCGATCAGCGCCGCGTCGTCGCCGACGCCGAGCACGGCGTTGCGCGCCGGACGCCGGAAGTACCGCTCGATGAGCTCGAATTCGGTCAACCGGCTTCCGCCGCGCGCGCCGTCGCCGCCAGCTTGTCGAGCACGCCGTTGACGTATTTGTGCCCGTCGGTGCCGCCGTAGGCTTTCGCCAGCTCGACCGCTTCGTTGATCGCTACCTTGAACGGCACGTCAGGCGCATGGAGCAGCTCCCATGCACCGATGGTCAGAATGCTCTTTTCGATCGGCGAGACTTCGCCCGGCTTGCGGTCGAGGTAAGGCGCGTAGGCGCTCTGCAGCGAATCGTACTCGGCGGTGACGCCCTGCCACAGCCGGTCGAACAGCTTGCTGTCGCAGCGGGCAAAGCCGGCGCTTTCGGCGAGCTGGCCGCGGATCGCCGCCGGGTCGTTGCCCGACAGCAGCCATTGATACAGACCCTGCAGCGCAAATTCGCGCGCCCGGCGGCGCGGACTACTGCTCATCGATCGCGTCGAGCAGGTTCGCCATCTCCAGTGCGGCGAGCGCCGCGTCGCGGCCCTTGGTCTCGGCGCGCGCCGACGCCTGTGCGTCGGTATCGGTAGTCAGGATGCCGTTGCCGATCGGGATGCCGAACTCGAGCTGCACGCTCGCGACCCCCGCCGCCGATTCGTTGGCGACGATCTCGAAATGATAGGTGTCGCCGCGGATCACCGCGCCGAGCGCGACCAGCGCGTCGTAATCGCCGGTCTGCGCCATCCGTTGCAGCGCCAGCGGCGCTTCCAGTGCGCCGGGAACGGTCGCGATCGTGATCGCCTCTTCGGCCACGCCCGCCCCGGACAACGCGCGCTCGGCGCCGGCCAGCAGCGCATCGCCGATCGCGGGATTGAAGCGCGACAGCACGATGCCGACGCGCAAATGTCCGGCGCGGGTGCTCGGAACGATTCTACGAATCGGCATCGAAATCCTTGCCTGGCCGGACGCGCGCGGCGACGCGGCCGCGTTGCGCGCTCAGGATGACGCGGCGCGAGGAGGAAACTCCTCGTAGCCGGTGACTGCCAGATGGAATCCGGCCATGCTGGGCATCTTGCGCGGGCGCGCCAGCAGACGCATCTTTCCGACGTTCAGGTCGCGCAGAATCTGCGCCCCGATGCCGTAGTTGCGCAGATCCATCTTGCTCTCGACGCGCGGCTGGTCGGCGAGCGCCCGGTCGCGCAATTCCAGCGCCGACTCGGGACGATGCAGCAGCACCAGCACGCCGCGCTCGGCGCTCGCGATCCTCGAAAGCGCCGCCGGTATCGTCCACGAATGCACACGGCTGCCGTAGTCCAGCAGGTCGACAATGGACAGGGGCTCGTGCACGCGCACGACCGTTTCCTGCTCCGGCGCGATGTCGCCGCGAACCAGCGCGAGGTGGGTCGCATCGGCGAGCTTGTCGCGAAACGTCACCAGCCGGAAATCGCCGGCGGCGGTGCGGATCGGGCGCTCGCCGACCCGCTCGATCAGCCGCTCGGTCTGGCTGCGATAGTGGATCAGGTCGGTGATCGCGCCGATCTTGAGGCCGTGCAGGCGCGCGAACTCGATCAGGTCCGGCAGCCTCGCCATCGTGCCATCGTCCTTCATGATTTCGCACAGCACCGCGGCGGGCGAAAAGCCGGCCAGCGCGGCCAGATCGCAGCAGGCTTCGGTGTGGCCGGCGCGCGCGAGCACGCCGCCGCGATGAGCGACCAGCGGAAACACGTGACCGGGCTGCACGATGTCGCCGGGGCGCGCTTCGGCCGCGGAGGCGACGCGGATCGTGTGCGCGCGGTCGGCGGCCGAAATCCCGCTGGTTACGCCGCTTGCGGCCTCGATCGAGACGGTGAAATTGGTGCCGTGCACCGAGCGGTTCACCGGCGTCATCGGCGCGAGATCGAGCTGCCGCGCGCGCTCCTCGGTGATGGCCATGCAAACCAGACCACGACCGAACCGAGCCATGAAATTGACGATGTCGGGCGTCACCACGTCCGCCGCGACGACCAGATCGCCTTCGTTTTCGCGGTCCTCCTCGTCGACCAGGATGACCATGCGTCCGGCCCTCATCTCCGCGATGATCTCGGGGATCGGACTGATCGCGCGCGACTCACCCGGCGAAGGCGCGGCGGACGGGTCGATCGCGTGCAAGCGGGTGGGCTTCACGATGGCTGCCAGGGTCGTGACGGGAGCGCTCATTATACTGCGCCGGCATGCCGCCGCGACCGATGGCGCCGGCAGCGAGCCCGCTCGATGCGCGTCTTCAGGCCAGCAGCATCTCCAGCGCGGCGGCGGTCAACTCGCTCCCTCGGTCGCCGAGGTCCGACATGACGCTGTAGTGATGTCGACCGGCGATGAACAGCGGGCTGTGCGCCGCCGCCGGACGGCATTCGGGCCAGTGCTCCCACATGAGCCACGATTGCCGGCTGAATTCGCTGGTCTCGCCGCTGCCGACAGCCAGCAGCAGCGGCGCGTGCACCTCCGCCGTGCGGTGGATCGGGCTCATCGCCCGCGCCTTGCCGCTGTCGAGCTTCAAGTCGGCGTTGAACGAGACCTGGACCAGCGGCTCGAGATCGAATACGCCGCTGATCGACAACCCGCCCCGAATCGCATCGACCGGCACGCCGTAGCGCCGCCAATCGGTCGCGTAGAGCATCGCGACCAGATGACCACCGGCCGAGTGGCCGGCGATGAACAGCCGCTCGACCGGCACGCCCTGGCTCTCGCCCTCGCGCCAAAGCCACGCGAGCGCCTGCCGGCATTCCTCGACGATATGCGCGATGCTGACGTTCGGACAAAGGTCGTAATTGATGACCGCGACGCCGACTCCCTCGTCGACGAACGCCGGAGCGACGAACGAGTGGTCGTCCTTGTCGAGGGCGCGCCAGTAGCCGCCGTGGATGAACAGCAGCGCGCCGCGCGGCGATTTGGCCGGAAACAGGTCGAGCGTCTGTTTCGGTCCGCTGCCGTAACGAATGCCGAGCCGTGAATCGAGGCGCGATCTGGCCGCGGCACTCTCCGCCGACCATCTTGCGAACCACTGCGGGTGGTCGGGAAAGGCCAGTCGCAGGTTGTACTCGCGCTCGACGAAGTCGGACGACAGCATGGTCAGACGATGCGTATTCGCAGCTCGCCCAGGCTTTCGATCCTTCCGATCAGGAGGTCGCCGGGCACCACCGCACCGACGCCGGCCGGCGTGCCGGTGAAGATCAGGTCGCCCGGCAGCAACTCGTAATACTGCGCCAGGAAATGCAGCATGTGCGGCACGTCCCAGACCATGTCGGAAAGATCCCCCTGCTGCCGGATCGTGCCGTTGACCTCGAGCGCGATGCGGCCGCGCTTCGGATGCCCGACCTCGGCAACGGGATGGATCGGGCCGATCGGCGCCGATTGCGCGAACGACTTGCCGATGTCCCACGGACGCTTGATTTCGCGCATTGCGTTTTGCAGATCGCGCCGCGTCATGTCCAGGCCGACGGCGTAGCCGAAGATCAGCTCCTCGGCGCGCTGCGGCGCGATGCCGGCGCCGCGTCCGCCGATCGCCACGACCAGCTCGATTTCGTGATGGTAGTTCTTGGTCGCCTGCGGGTAGCGCACGTCGGCGATCGACGGCGGTACCACCGGCACGATCGCGTCGGCCGGCTTGGTGAAAAAGAACGGCGGCTCCTTCGCCGCGTCGCCGCCCATCTCCTTGGCGTGCTCGGCGTAGTTGCGGCCGACGCAATAGATGTGACGGACGGGAAAGTCGAGATCGCTGCCGGCAACCGGCACCGCGGGCATGTCCCAGGACGGAATCGCGTATTTCATCGTCGGCTCACGTTCGAAAAGGAGAAGCAGCGTTGCAGGTTCGAGTCGGTTTCACTCCGCGTCCGGCTGGCTCTCGGGCGCAGCGCGGGCGAAGGCGTCGAGCGCCCGGCAGTTCGCGTCGATGCGCAGCAGCGTCGGATAGCTTTCCAGCGGAATGTTCGTGCGCCGTGCGTTCGCGAGCTGCGGCACCAGGCAGACGTCGGCCAGCGTCGGCGCATCGCCATGACAGAACGTTCCCGTCGACGAATCCGCGGCCAGCTGCGCCTCGAGCGCGCCGAGGCCCGTGTCGATCCAGTGCCGGTACCACGCATCCTTGGCCTCCTCGCCGACATCGAGCGTGCGCGTCAGGTAGCGCAGCACGCGCAGATTGTTCAGCGGATGAATGTCGCAGACGATCGCCAGCGCGATCGCGCGAACTCGCGCGCGCTCGGCCGGCGTCGAAGGCAGCAGCGGCGGCTCCGGGTGCCGCTCGTCCAGGTATTCGATGATCGCCAGCGACTGCGTCAGCGGCGCGTCGCCGTCGATCAGCGCGGGCACGAGCTCCTGCCGGTTCACGCGGCGATAAGCATCCGCATTCTGCTCGCCCTTGCGCAGGTGGACCGGAGCGTACTCGAATGCCAGCCCCTTCAGATGAAGCGCGATCCGCACCCGGTACGCCGCCGACGAGCGGAAATAGCTGTACAGCTTCATCGCCAGCTAGCTGAACGCCGATATGCCGGTCTGCGCGCGTCCCAGGATCAGCGCATGCACGTCGTGCGTGCCCTCGTAGGTGTTGACGGTCTCGAGGTTCAGCAGGTGGCGGATCACGTGGAACTCGTCGACGATGCCGTTGCCGCCATGCATGTCGCGCGCCATGCGCGCGATGTCCAGCGCCTTGCCGCACGAGTTGCGCTTCATGATCGACGTGATCTCCGGCGCGGCCCTGCCCTCGTCCTTCAGGCGCCCGAGGCGCAGACAGCCCTGCAGGCCCAGCGTGATC
>DATASF010000061.1:0-12117 GCA_036269335.1 Casimicrobiaceae bacterium | reverse complement strand
CCAGCGCGCGGACGCTGCCGGCGAGTCCGCATCCGAGCGAGGATAGGGCGAACAACGCGACGCCGAGCAGGAACACGCGACGGCGTCCAAAGCGGTCACCGGCCGCGCCGCCGACCAGCAGCAACGCCGCGAGGAACAGCGCATACGCTTCGATCACCCATTGGACGTCGGCGAGGCTGGCGTTCAATTGCCGCTGCAGCTCGGGAAGCGCGACATTGACCACCGTTCCGTCGATGAACGCCATGCTGGAGGCGAGGATCGTCGCCGCCAGGATCCACGGTGCCGCGGCGGGCGCGCAAGGCGTGTCGCACGGCGAAGCGCGAATTGCGCCGGTGTCGCTTGGCAGCGTCGGGAAGCCGGTCACGGCGCGCCAGGGGCGGGCAAAACGAGCGACTTCATGGCGCTCCCCCATACCGCTCGGTACGGATCGTCTCCGCGGGCACGGCTTCCAGCACCAGGCTGCTGGTGACCGCTTCGACAAAGGCGTTCGAGCCGCAGGCGTAGACGGCACGCGCGGTATGCGTCCAGCGGGTCAACAGCTGGTGCACTAGCGAACGGTCGAGACGGCGGTCGAAGTCGTCCGGCCGGTGCCGCGGCTCGCGGGTCGTCGCCGCGATGAAAGTGAAGTTCGGTTCGCGCGCCTGGAGGGTGAGCAATTCGTCGCGGAAGATCAGTTCGTCCCAGCTGCGGGCGGAATACGCGAGAAGCACCTGCGTCTTCGGCTGGGCGGCCGACCAGGCACGCAGGATCGACATCAGCGGCACGACACCGGAGCCACCGCCGATCAGCAGAATCGGGCCGCCGTCTTGAGGGCGCCATATGAAGTGGCCGCCGATCGGGCCGCGCACCTCGATCGTATCGCCGGCTCTGGCGACGTCGTGGAAGAACGGCGAGACTTCGCCATCGTCAAGGCGCTCGATCGCGAGCTCGACGTCGGCGCTTCCCGGAGCCGAGGCGATCGAGTAGCTTCGTTGCGCCTGATAGCCGTCGGGGGCGGTCAGGCGGACATCGACGTGCTGCCCTGCCACGTAGCTATCCAGAGGGACCTTCAGGAACACGCTGATGACGCGCGGCGTCCGCGGGACGATGCGCTCGATGACCGCCTGCTGCCAGCGCGACGGTGCAACGGCCGGCGCCTCCGCCGTCACGGGTCGTTGGTGTAGCGCTGCTCGCGCCAGGGATCACCGTACATGTGATAGCCGCGCAACTCCCAGAAACCCGCTTCGTCGCGGGCCGTGAAGCGCAGCCCCTTGATCCATTTCGCGCTCTTCCAGAAATAGAGATGCGGGACCAGAAGTCTGGCCGGGCCTCCGTGCTCGGGCTCGAGAGGCGTCCCCTCGAACCGCGTCGCGACCATTGCCTGACCGCCGATCAGATCGGCAACCGGGATATTGGTGTCGTAGTCGTCGTGCGATTCGGCGAGCAGAAATGCCGTCGGCGGTGCGATGCCGGCGGCTTGCAGCAGATCGTCGAAGGTGACGCCGCTCCACGTCGTGTCCAGCTTCGACCATTTGGTGACGCAATGGATGTCGCCGCGCCAGGTCGTCTGCGGTAGCGCCCCGAACTCCGCCCACGTCCAGCTCGCAACGGGCCGCGGACCGTCGTGGATCGTGAACTTCCAGCTCGCTCGATCGACGCGCGGCGTCGGTCCTTTCGCCAGGACCGGAAAGTCCCTGGTCTCGTATTGTCCCGGCGGCAGCCGTCGCGCGATATCGTCGCCGGGGCGGCGTCCGGAAAATCCGCGCGTAGTCATCGGGCTTCTCCTTTGATGCTACTTCGCCAGCGCCGCCTCGACCGCGTCGAACAAGGCGCTCAAGCCGAAAGATACGTCCTGGATCCTGCCATTGAGAAAGAACGTCGGCGTACTGCGCACGCCGCTGTCGCGGCCGCTCTGCATGTGCTCTCGCACCCGTTGCAGATAGACGTGATCGTCCATTTCGAGGTCGTAGCGGCCCAGGTCGAGCTGCAGGCGTTCCGCATACTCGCGCAACTGGTGCAGCTTCAAGTGAGCCTGGTTGGCGAACAGGAGATCATGCATCGGCCAGAACTTGCCCTGACCGCCCGCGCACTCGGCCGCCTCCGCGGCCTGCAACGCGTGGGGATGGACCTCTTCCAGCGGAAAATTGCGAAATACGAAACGGATGCGCCCGGTGAAGCGCTCGAGCAACAGCTTGATCACCGGAGCGGCCTGCTTGCAGTTCGGACATTCGAAATCTCCGTACTCGACAAGCGTGACCGACGCATGCGCCGGACCGATCGAGTGATCGGAATGGTCTGGCGGTACGGTCAGATCGAACGCGTGAGGACGATCGGTACTCATGCCGGTAATAATCCTTCTCTTAGAGGAAGCGGATCAGCGCCGAGATCGTCTCCTCGGGCTTTTCTTCCAGAATCCAATGGCCGGAGTCCTTGAGGACGACTATTGTCACGTCCGAGGCGATCAGCTTTACCTGGTCCCCGAGCGCGGCGCCGTTCGCTTTGTCGCCGCCGATCGACAGGACAGGAAACGGGAGCTTGGTCTTCGCGAGCTCGGCGAAATCGACTGCGGTCTTGGGGAACGACGCGAAGTACGCAAAGCCGGCGGCCATTCTCCCCGCGCGCGCGTAGGCGTGCGTGTACACCCGGCGCTCAGCCTCGGGAATCGAGCGGGTCTTGTCCGCCGCGAAATCGTTCCAGAAGTGCTCGAAGAAGATGCGTTCCCGGCCCTTGACCAGCGCTTCCGGCGTCGGACCGTAGAAACGGAAGTGCCAGATGCCCGGATTGTTGTAGATGGCTTCCCAGCCATCGACGCCTGGCAGAAACGCATCCATCAGTGCCAGCTTCTCGACCTCCTGCGGGTACATCGCGGCGTACGCATACGCGACCATGAGCCCGATGTCGTGGCCGACGACGCGCACCTTCGTATACCCGAGCGAGCGCACGGCGGCGTGGATGCGCTGGGCCGACGTCTTCATGTCGATTCCGCTCTGCGGTATCGACGAGTCGCCTATGCCGGGCAGGTCGGGAGCGATCACGGTAAAGCGGGGCGCCAGCCTGTTCGCCAGCGGCTTCCACATCCGCGAGGTCTCGGCATAACCGTGAAGCAGCACCACCGGGGGTCCGCTCCCGCCGATCGTCACGCTGACGCTGCCGCCATCGACCGGCACCGAGCGCACGCCGAATCCCAGACCGAAGTCGGCTGCGGCAGCGAGAGTGCCGAACCCCGCGAAGCAAAGCACCAGCAATGGCGAGTACAGAACAAGCGTGCGGCGCATTGAATGCTCCCTGGAATCGGCGAAGCGGTTTCGACTACCGTTGCCCGATTGTCCGTGACAGGGTGAAGTTTGCGGTGAAACCCGCCGATACTCATCGCGGAGCATCTGACACCGGGTGATTTTCGCCCGAACGCGCCGATAGGGCAACTTGAACGCCGCTCGGACCAGTCTCAGAACATCGCCGGGGCCAGGATAATGAATCGGGCGCGCAAAATCCGCGGCGCCTCTACGCGGGGACGGCAGCGCGCGTAACCGAAACCTCGCGAATCGGCAGATTGATCAGCGCGGCCGCGGCGGCCAGCGCCATGTCCGCGTACCACATCCATTGGTAATTGCCGGATTGCTCGAGCGCGATGCCGCCGAGATACGCGCCCAGAAAGCCGCCGATCTGGTGCGAAAGCAGGGTAAGCCCGAACAGCGTGGCCAGATACCGGATGCCGAAAAGCTTGCCCACGATGGCCGCCGTCGGCGGGACGGTGGCGAGCCAGGTCAGACCGAGGCCAACGGCGAAGATGTAGAACGTCCACTCGGTCTTCGGGGCCGTCAGGTACCAGCCGATCAGCAGCGCGCGCGAGCCGTACATCAGAGCGAGGATGTATTTGCTGCGGAAGTGCGCGGTGCTGGTGCCGGCGATCAGGCTGCCGACGATGTTGGCGAGTCCGATCAGCGCGAGCGACCAGCTGGCGACCGACGGCGGCAGCCCGCACAGGTTCACTTCGCCCGGCAGATGCGTTACCAGGAACGCGATGTGAAATCCGCAGGTGAAAAACCCGGCGTGCAGCAACAGGTAGCTGCGGTCGCGCATCGCGTGACGGACGGCCTCCCACGGCGCGGACCCCCCGGCCGCCTGGTGGTGCACCGGCGCGGATGGACTGACCACCCGCGCGAGCGGAAGGGCGCCCAGCGTGATCACCGCCAGCGACCACATCGCACCCATCCAGCCGACCGCCTGGATCAACGCTTGCGAGATCGGCGCGAAGACGAATTGGCCGAACGAGCCGCCGGCGTTGATGATGCCGGCCGCCTTGCCGCGCTTGTCCTCGGTTAGCTGGCGGGACGCGGCGCCGATCAGCACCGAGAAGCTGCCGGCCCCCGAGCCGATCGCCGCGAGCAGACCCAGGGAGACGATGAGTCCGAAGCCCGACGTCATGAACGGCGTCAAGGCGGTGCCGACCGACAGGACGACCAATCCGGCCACCAATACTTTTCCGGGACCATACCGGTCGGCGACCGCGCCCGCCACCGGCTGAACCGCGCCCCACATGAATTGACCGACGGCGAGTGCCAGGCTGATCGTCGTGATGCCGAGACCCGTCGAACCGTTCAGCGGCGAGACGAACAGCCCGAGCGACTGCCGCGCGCCCATCGTGACCATCAGGATCGCCGCGGCCGCGAGCGTTACGACCCACGCGTTGCGCAGGCCTGGTGGATGGGTCGCGGCGCTCATCCCTACACTTGCGCAAAACCGCCGTCTACGAACAATTCCGCCCCCGCGACGTAGCTGCTGTCGTCAGACGCCAGAAACACGACGGCCTTCGCGATTTCATCGGGGGTGCCGAACCTGCCGAGCGGAACAAGGGTGGAAATCATTTTACGCCGTTGCTCGCCCGTTTCGGAGGACGCGAGCAGGCCATTCAGTCCGGGCGTGTCGGTGGACCCGGGGCTTACCGCGTTGACCCGGATGCGGCGAGCCTTCAGGTCGGTCGTCCACGTCCGCGCGAACGAGCGCACGGCGGCCTTGGTGGCGCTGTAGACGCTGTTCGCCGGCAAACCTTTGCTGCCGACGACCGAGGCGTTCAGGATGATCGAACCACCGTCGACCAGCAGCGGAAGCGCCTTCTGCACGGTGAACAGCAGGCCTTTCACGTTGACGTCGAAGATCGAGTCGTAGAGTTCCTCGGTGATCTCGCCGAAGGAAGCGTATTTTGCGATGCCGGCGTTGGCGAATACGATGTCGAGCCGACCCTTCTCGCGCTTGACTTGCGCGAACAGCCGGTCGAGATCGGCGACGCTCGCCACGTCGCCCTGCACGCCGGTCACATTCTTTCCGATCTCCCTGACGGCCGCGGCCAGCTCGGACTCGCGGCGCCCGGTGATGAATACGTAGGCGCCTTCGTCCACGAACCGCTTCGCCGTCGCCAGGCCGATGCCGCTGGTGCCGCCGGTCACCAGCGCTATTTTTCCGTCAAGCTTGGCCATCCATTTCTCCTTTGTGGATCGGTCGCCGGGGGTGTCCGCCCGGGTGGGAACGCTTCGAGACCTCACGCCGTTCGCGTGAGCTCGCTCGAAGCGACGGCGCGCAGCTCGCCGCGCAGCGTCGACGCACGGCCGGCCCCGAACGCGGCCTCGAATTGCGCCTGCGCCTCGCGCCACAGTTTCTTCGCGACGCGGAGCCGCTCGGCGCCGGCCTTGGTCAGGTGGAGCTCCTTGCTGCGCCGGTCGATGGCCCCGTCCTCTATGGCGATCAGGCCGTCTCGCTCCAGCGGCAGCATCGTCCGTCCCAGTGTCGTCCGGTCCATGACCAGCTCGCCGGCGAGCGCGTTGATCGTCAGCGGTCCCAGGCGCTTCAATATCGCCAGGATCGATAGCTGCGTCGTACGCAAGCCGGACGGGGCAAGGCACTGGTCGTAGAACTGTGTCACGTGCCGGGTCGCCTGGCGCAGCGCCAGGCAATTGCATTCCGGGATTGCGTCGGGGGGCATGGGCGTCTTCCTCAGCGGGCTTGACAATGAGCGTACATGCGCTCATATTAGGCGTATATACGCTTATGTCAAGTCGTTTCCGCGAGAGCGCATCCATGAACCGCAATCAGTCAAGCTCGATCCGCCAGGCGGACAGTGCGCCGCACTGGCTGCAAAGCTATCCGGCCCACCTGGCGCGAACCTGGACGCTGGCGGCGGGCCAGCCGCTTTTCGTCCGCCCGGTTCGCCACGACGATGGCGAGCTCGAGGAGGCGTTCGTCCGTGCGCTGTCCGTCGAATCCAGGTATCAGCGCATGCTGAGCGGCGGTGTCAAGGTGACGCCCGAATGGATCGACTCGATGACCCACATCGACTATCGCCGGCATATGGCGTTTGCGCTGACGACGATCGATGGGGTCGAGCGATTCGTCGGGGTGGCACGCTATGTCGTCGACGCATCGAAGCCGAGCGCGGACGTTGCGATCGTGCTGGCCGATGCATGGCAGCGCAAGGGACTGGGGCGCCGGCTGCTCGAGACATTGCTGGAGCACGCGGCGAGCGCAGGGATAACCGAAGCCACCGGCGTCGTTCTGTCGACCAACGTTGCGATGCTGCACCTCGCCCGCTCGATGGGCTTCGCGGTGCGCCCGGAGCCGGGCGACGCGACGGTGCGGCGCATCAGCCGGCCGCTGTTTGCGTCGGGTAGTCGACAACACTAGGCCGACGCCACGACCGAAGGAGATTCGAATGCAAGCGCGAGAGATCGTACTATGCCACCCGGTCCGCACGGCGATCGGAAGCTACAACGGCACGCTGAAATCGGTGCCGGCGACCGAGCTCGGCGCGGCAGTCGTGCGCGAGACGCTCCGGCGTTCCGGCATCGATCCGGCGCGCGTCGGAAGCGTGGTGATGGGTAACGTCATCCAGGCGGGCAACGGCATGAACCCGGCACGGCAAGCGTCGATCAACGGCGGTGTTCCCGTCGCGGTCCCTGCGATGACGGTCAATCGCGTCTGCGGCTCGGGCGCGCAGGCCATCGCCTCGGCAGCGCAGGAGATCCTGGTCGGCGACGTCGACGCGGCTATCGCCGGCGGGATGGAGAACATGGACCAGGCTCCGTACCTGATGGCCGGCGGGCGCTGGGGATATCGGATGGGCGACGCCCGGATCTACGACAGCATGCTGCGCGACGGTCTCAACGACGCGTTCTCCGGCGAGCACTCGGGCTGGCACACCGAGGATCTGGTGACGCGCTTCGCCATTTCGCGCGAAGACCAGGATCGATGGGCCGAGCGCTCGCAGCAGCGTTTCGCCGCCGCGCAGAAAAGCGGCCGCTTCGCGGCGGAGATCGTCGGTGTCGAGATCAAGGGCAAGAAGGGTCCGCAGATGTTCGATGCCGACGAGGCCAATCGCCCGGAGACGACGTTCGACGTGCTGGCCAAGCTCAAGCCCGCGTTTCGCAAGGACGGCACGATCACTGCGGGCAATGCGCCGGGGCTCAACAGCGGCGGCGCCGCGATGATCGTCGCCGAGCGTTCGTTCGCCGATCAGAACGGCCTGGAACCGATCGGCCGCCTGGTCGCATACGGCGTCGGGGCGGTCGAGCCCGGCATGTTCGGCATCGGTCCGGTCCCCGCGGTCCGGCAGGCGCTGGCACGCGCCCATTGGAGCCTCGGCGATGTCCAGCGCGTGGAGATCAACGAGGCGTTCGCCGCGGTGCCGCTCGCGGTCCTGCGCGAACTCGGCTTCCCCGAGGACATCGTCAACGTCGACGGCGGGGCTATCGCCCATGGCCATCCTATCGGCGCAACCGGCGCGGTACTGACCACACGATTGTTGCACGCGATGCGGCGCGACGCGATCAAGCGGGGCATCGTGACCTTGTGCATCGGCGGAGGGCAGGGGATCGCGCTCGCGCTCGAGGCGCTCTGAAGATCGACATCGGAAGCGACTTGACGGCCGCCACTCCGGTCGCGGCCAACCGGTCGGGGCGCCAGCCGGCCCCGGGCTTTATCGCAGATATGCAAGCAGCGGCGAGCCTACCTGCCGCTTGACCAGCGCGTCCTCCGCGGCGCGAGCCTCGGCCGGCTGGAGATCTTCGAGCCACGTGATCTCACCGCCGGCCAGCGTCGCTATCGCGACCCCGTCGCGATAGAGCACGCGGTTGTTCAGCAGCGCCGGCACCTTCGCTCCGGGTGCGATCACGCCGACCAGATTCAAGGGATCGGCGCCGCTGACCGACACCAGGACGCCGGACGCTTCCGCGCGGCGCGTCTCGCGCAGCATGGTGATCGCTTCGGGCAGAGCGAACTGCTCGCCCGACACACCGGCGACAAAGCGGCCGCCGCGAATGTCGCCGCGCGCCTCCAGCCGTCGCAGCACGCGCAGCATGTCGCGCCAGGCGGGCAGCCACGCCGCTTCGCGTTGCAGCAGGCGCCAGAAAACCACGCCATAACGCCGGAGCAGCGCATGGACGATGTGCTCGACCATGTCCAGGTCGGGCTCGTAATACGCGCGCTTGGTTGCGGCGTCGGGTGTTGTGCGCTTCACCAGCGACCACCGGCCCGCCTCTTCGATGCCGAACAGCGGCGAGCGCCGGTGCCGTCTTGTCTTGCCAAGCGGTTTGCGTTTTTCCGACGGCGTCAGCAGCGCGCGCAAGCCCGCGAAGCTGTCCGAGGCGACCAGTCCGGCCGCGACCAGCTCCGCCAGCGCGTCTTCCACTTGCGTGCGCAACAGTCCGGTGGCCTGGACGATCTCGTCGTAGAACGAGGCGCCGTGTGAGCGCAAGGTCTCGACGACCGCCCGGGCGCGCGAGCCCAGCTCCTCGATCTGGACGACAGGCGGCGGCGCCGCGCGGGTCCACAGCGGAGCGCTGCGGCGCGGCAGCAAGGTGACCGGCGTGGTGCGAATCGGACCGCGGCCGCCGGCCGCCGGATTCGCGGTGTGACTCAAGCGCGTCCAGACGACGCGGCCGGAAAGACACAAGTCGTCGAGCCAGGTGAACTCGTAATCCTCCAGGCGTGCGGGAAGAATCTCGGATTCCCATGCCGCTGCCGGCGCTTCGAAGCCCTGCAGCTGGGCGATGACCGCGTCGAGCGCGTCGGGGCCCTGGCGCTGCTCGTTCGGAATGACATGCTGCCACCGGAACAGGAAGCGAAGAAAATCCCTGCTCGAAACGGGCTCGATCTCCTGCCGCAACCGCTTGACCGTGTAACGATGAATGCGTGCGAGCAGCGCGCGGTCGCACCATTCGGTCTCTGCCGCGCCCGTGAACGAGCCGCTCATGATCGAGCCTTCGGCGACCAGCCTGGCCAGCGCGACCTCGATCTCGTCGCACGGGAGAGCCATCGAATCGGCGATCGCGCCGGTGGTGACGGGGCCGAGGCCCTCCAGCCGGCTCCGGACGATTTCGGTCAGCGCATCGTCGCGGGTCCAGGGCCGCTCCCTGAACTCCGCGGGTGCTTCGATCGGCGGCGTCAGAAGCGCGTTCGGATACACGGCGTGGAACTGCGGCAGGCGCTCGGCCGCGACCCAGACCGATCGCGACGGTGCCGCGTCACGCCCATCTTCGGCGGGCACCGATATGCAGGTCGCCCGGCGATCAGCTGCGAGCAAATCGAGCAGTCCGCGCCACGACGGTTGCCGATCCACTTCGTCGAGCGTGACGAATCCCAGGCCGAGCAGCGCATCGTGCAGCTCGTCGATATTGCCGGCTTCCGGCCACGCTTCGGCGCGTACGCGCTCGATCGCGGCGACATCGAGACGGCCCAGGTCGGCCGCGCTGGCATCGTCGAGCCAGCGCCGGCTCATCACCGCCTGCGCGCGGCGTTCTTCCAGCGGCGCGTCGTCGAGGTACGCGTACGGTCGCGCGGTCAGGATTTCCAGCGCCAGCGGCGAGGGCTCGGTCAGGTCGCGCGCGATGACCGCGACCCGCCCCGACTCGATCTCGGCGAGCAGATGCTCCAGGCCTTCGACGTCCATCGCCTCGTGCAGGCAGTCGTGCACCGCCTGCGTCACCAGCGGATGGTCGGGAATTTCACGGGGACCGGAAAGATTCTCCGCGCAGGCGATCTGATCGGGAAATACCGCCGCCATCAGATCCTCCGCGCGCATCCGCTGCAACGGCGCCGGCACCTTCTTGCCGCCCTGGAAGCGCGGCAGAGCCAGCGATGTTCCTGCTATCCAGCGCCAGCGCGCGCCGAACATCGGCGCATCGAGCATCGCCTGGACGAGAAGCGGCCGCACCGTCTTGGCATTCAGATATTGCGCGACGCTTTCGAGCGGAAAGCTGTGGCTGGTCGACAGCGACAGCACGATCGAGTCTTCGGTGGCGGCCGCCTGCAATTCGAAATTGAACTTGGTGCAAAAGCGCTTGCGCAGCGCCAGCCCCCAGCCGCGGTTGATCCGGCTGCCGAACGGCGAGTGGATCACCAGCTGCATTCCGCCCGACTCGTCGAAGAAGCGCTCGAAGACGATCGTCTTCTGCGTCGGCAGCGTGCCGAGCGCCGCGTAGGCCGAGGCGAGGTAATCGACCAGCTGCCCGGCGGCCTGCTCGGACAGGCCGATGTCCCGCACGACCTGTTCGAACGCGCCTTGCTTATCGCCTTGTCCGTTCATCCGCTCGGCGATCTCCTCGCGCAGGCGCGACACCGCGTGCGAGAGCTCGTCGGTGCGCGCCGGCGCTTCGCCCAGCCAGAACGGAATCGTCGGCGGTTGTCCGTGCGCATCGTCGACCCGCACGCGCCCGGCTTCGACGCGCAGGATCCGGTACGAGCTGTTGCCCAGCTGGAAAATGTCGCCGGCGAGACTTTCGACGGCGAAGTCTTCGTTGACCGTGCCGACGATCTGCCCGGCGGGCTCGAGCACGACTTCGTAATCGGCGTTGTCGGGAATCGCGCCACCGGAGGTCAGTGCAGTAAGACGCGCACCGCGCCGGCCGCGCAGCACGCCGTTGACCGCGTCGCGATGCACGTAGGCGGCGCGGTGTCCGCGGCGCGTGCTGAACCCTTCCGCCAGCGTTCGCACGACGTCGACAAACTCGTCGCGCGTCAGCGTCGCGTACGGATACGCGCGTCGCACGAGGTCGAACAAGGCGTCCTCGGTCCACTCCTGGGCGGCGACCTCGGCGACGATCTGCTGCGAGAGCACGTCCAGCGGCTTGGGCGGAATCATCAGCCGGTCGAGCTCGCCGCGGCGCACCGCGTCGAGCAGCGCCGCGCATTCGACCAGCTCGTCGCGCGACAGCGGAAAAATGCGCGCCTTGGGCACACCGCCAACCTGGTGGCTCGCCCGGCCCGCGCGCTGCAGGAATGTCGCGATCGATCGCGGTGAGCCCAGCTGGCAGACCAGCTCGACGTCGCCGATGTCGATGCCCAGCTCGAGCGAAGCGGTGGCGACCAGCACCTTCAGTTCGCCGCGCTTCAGGCGTTGCTCGGCTTTCAGCCGAAGCTCCTTCGCCATGCTGCCGTGGTGCGCGGTCACGTGCTCGTCGCCGAGGAGCTCGGACAGGTGTCGAGCGGCGCGCTCGGCCATCCGGCGGGTGTTGACAAAGATCAGCGTCGTCCGGTGCGCGAGGGCAAGCTCGGCGAGCCGGGCATAGACCTGCTGCCACACCTCGTTCGACATGACCGCTTCGAGCGGCGAGGGCGGCACCTCGATCGCGAGATCGCGCGTGCGTATGTGTCCGGCATCGACGATCGCGCAGTCGTCCTGCTTGCCTCCCGTGCGTTCGCCGACCAGAAAGCGCGCGATCTCCTCGATCGGCTTCTGCGTCGCCGACAAGCCGATGCGCGCCGGCGGTCGCGTCGTCAGCGCCGCCAGTCGCTCGAGCGACAGCGCGAGATGGCTGCCGCGCTTGTTGCCCGCGAGCGCATGGATCTCGTCGACGATGACGGTCCGCGTCGTCGCCAGCATCTTGCGGCCCGACTCGGAGCCGAGCAGCACATACAGCGACTCGGGCGTGGTGACGACGATATGCGGCGGCCGCTTGCGCATGCCGGCGCGTTCGGCCTGCGGCGTGTCGCCGGTGCGGACCAGCGTGCGAATCTCGACGTCGGGCAAATCGAGCGCTTTGAGCTCTTCGCGGATGCCCGCGAGCGGCAGCGACAAATTCTTCTGGATGTCGTTGGACAAGGCCTTCAGCGGCGAAACGTAGACGACCAGCGTCTCGTCGGGCAGCGGCG
>DATASF010000060.1:0-7096 GCA_036269335.1 Casimicrobiaceae bacterium | reverse complement strand
CGCGAACGCCGGGGCGTGGGCGAGACGGTCAATGAAGCCGCCGGGCTGGCCGCCGGAACGTTCATCTGTTTGCTCAACTCCGACGATTTCATGCACGAAGATCGTTTGCGCCGGATGGTGGCGGATATCGCCGGTACCGGGGCGCAGTGGGGATTTTCAGCGACGGAGTGCGTCGATTCGGATGGCGATTACATCGATCCGCTGCGCAACCGCTATGTCTACGATCTTTGCTGTGCAGTCGGCGACGCGCTTGCCGCGCCGACGATCGGGTTTGCGCTGATGACGCAGAATATCGCCGCCTCGTCCGGCAATCTGTTCGTGTCGCGCGAGCTGTTTCGCACCCTTGGCGGGTTCCGCGGCTACGTGCACGTCCACGGCTGGGACTTCTGCCTGCGCGCCTTGCAACTGGCCGAGCCGGTATTCGTTCGCGCGGCACTCTACTACAAGCGCCTTCATCGAGGCAATCAAGCATCGTCGACTCGCGCGGCGCTGCATGCCGAGGCTGCCGAGGTGTGTCGCCGGTACGTGCAATGGGGCTGTACCGCCGAACAAAGCGTCTCGCCCGCGGCGCCGTGCGTCGCCCGCTGGCCGACCGAGTTCAGGAAAGCGATTCTCGAAACCGGTCTGGCGGATCTGGTCGACGCGCCGACGCTGCGCCGGCTGGCGCTGGGACCGAACTGACCCGTGTCGATCAACGCGCGGCTGGCCCCATCATTTCCCACGGCAGGCTGCGGGTCAGCAGCACGTTAAGCAGGTTGTCCTGGAAATTGATGTTGCCGGTGAGACGGTTGTGCCGCTCGCACAGGAAAAACCAGTACGCGATCGGAATGAAGCTATCCTCGTTCTGCGGAGCGCTGGGATCGAGCGTCTCGCGCGCCAGCAGCGACGGCTTGGTCACGCTGCCGTCGCCCGGCTCGAGCATCAGCTCGTCGTAACGCACACCCGGAACCGGCTGATGTATATCGGCCGGATACAAACGGGCGACCGGCGTTTCGATTTCGTATTCCAGCGCCAGGCGCGCCGGCGTCAGCGTGCAATCGCCGCCGAACAGCACGTAGCGGATCGGCGTCGCGGGCTCGGGCGTCGACAGCGCCCACATGAACCGGCGCGCGCGCTCGAGCCGGTAATCGAAGTAACGCTGCAGCGCCGCGATGTATGCGTCGGCGCCAGCGCCGCGCGCGGCTCGGATCCGTGCCTCGACGGCGCGGTCGAAGATCGACCAGTGGTAGCGCCGCCATGTTGCCCCGTCGAACAGTTCGTCGTCGAGCGGCGCACCGGTGATGTCGATCAGCCATGTGACCAGCGGGTGCGGAAACAGCTGGTAGCCGGAAGGCAGCGTGGCCAGCACTTCCTGCGGAATCCGCTTGAGTCCGACCGGCTCGCCGATCAGGAAGGCATGAAGCGACGAGGCCGAGCCCATGTTCGGCGTCCCGAGCAGGACCAGCTTGCGCACGCGCGTCGTGCCGTAGAGCGTGACCTGCTGCTCACTTCCGTCGAGCACGTCGACCGTGCCGTAGCGCAGGTAGTAGCGCGCGATCAGGCCGCCCATGCTGTGCGCGACGATGTCCACACGCAGCGACGGATTCGCATAGTCGCGGCGGATCGCTTCGATCAGGCGATCGAGCCCGCGCGCCGCCTCGACGTTGTCCTGCCGCCAGTCGTACGGAAAGATGTAGTAGCGGCGCTCGCCCCTCGGCGCCGTCGTGCCCGGCGTTCCGGGGACGTAGCCGCCGAAGCGGCGCAGGGTCTCTATGATCTGCCCGTAGAAGTCTTGCCCCAGCGCGGTTTCGGCGATGTCGTAGGCCTCGAGCTGGTCGCTCCTGACTTGCAGCGTGACCGGATCGAAGTCGAGTGCGATGTTCCGATACTCGCCGAACAGGATGTCGTTCGATGTGCCTGGCCAGACTTCGACGCCGGTTTCCCGGTCGCGCAAGCGCGAGCCGAATACGCCGGGGATGACGATGACCGGCGTCGTGTCGACGTCGCCCCCGACCCGGTAAAGGCGGCCCAGGTCGGGCCGTGTCGGCTCCTCGCCGCAGGCCGCGACCAGCGCGACCAGGAAAAGCATCGCGATGCATCGCGCCGGCGTGCACGCTCCGATCCCTGCGCCGCTGCGACCGCTCATTCGCGTCGCGTGGGCGCGATGGTGACGACGTCGACCCGTTCCGGCGCCGACGAGGTGATCGAGATTCGCCAGGCGACCGCCGCGGCGCCGATGCATTCGCGGCACGCGTAGACCGCCGCGGCGGCGTCGCGCGCCAGCGCCGCGCGCGCGACGCTGTTGGCGGTGACCTCGACCTGCGGCGGAATCATCCATGGCACGTAAGGGAAAGCGACGACCAGCGCGCGATCGCCCGGCACGGCGGCGTCGATGGCGACGGTGCGGATCGGCAGCGGTGCGATCGCCGGCGGAGGATAGACGCTGCCGTCGGGCGGGGGCAGACCTCGCGTCGGCCACAGCACCTCTGCGGCATGCGTCGCTCCGATCCCGCCGAGATAGGCCGGCGGTGTCCAGCCCAGCGCGCGCCATGCGGGTCTCGCGATTCCGACCAGATGGGCCGCGGCGGTGGGCTCGACGCCGGCGAGATGGACGTCGAGTATGCCGCAACGCAGCCGGTGATCCAAGCCGAGATACACGTGCTCGAGGTAGGCGTACGCGCCGTGCAGCACGATCGGTCCCTGCTGGCGGCAAAGCAACGCGCCGCTTGCATCGACCGCATGCGCCGGCAGCCAGGGCTCGGCCAGCGCCGGTGTTGCATCGTTCTGCTTGACGTCGAGCCGCGACGCGACGTCGAGTGCGACGTCGCCCGAGGCGATCGTCGCGGCGATGCCTGCGGCGAACGCCGCGTGCAACAGCAGCATGAAACCGACGATGCCTGCCAGCAGCGCCGAGCCGCGCTCGGGCAGACCGGCGCAAAGTCCGTACAGACCCAGCGCGCCCAGGGCTGCGAGGAAGGGCAGCAGCGCGTAAGTCATGTAGAACGGCGTCGCCGGGCGCAGCCAGGCGATCAGCGCGGCAGCGGCAACGGTGGCGAGCAGCGCCGCGGCGACGGGCAGCGGCTGCCTTCGGGCGGCGAACAGGAGTCCGGCCAGCGCCGCCAGCTCCAGCGCGAGCACCGCGATGACCGCAGCGGCGGGCAAACCGGGAACGATCGCGACGAAGGCGTCGGCGACGAGGCGCGGGCCGCGGGCAAGCATCGCCCACAGAAGCGGCCCGGTACCGAGCAGATTGGAAGCGTGCATCGTGCTGCCGGCGTAGTCGGCGACCTGCGCGGCCAGCGGCGCGGCCGCGGTGCTACGGTCGGCGACCAGCGGTGCGAATGGCAGCAGAGCGACCAGAATTGCGATCGCGCCCCAGCGCAGCAACGCGCCGAAGCTCGGCATCGCGAGCAGTGCGACAATCACGATCACCGGCGCGAGCACGATCGTCGTCGGATGCGCGTGCAGCGCCAGCGAGAATGCGACCGCCGCGACCACCAGCCAGCGCGGCCGCCGCTGCTGCGCGAGGCGCACCAGCGCGTACAGCACCAGCATGCTGCAGACGGGCACCATGTTGGTGTGCGAAAACCCGACCAGCTGAAAGCTGCCCCATCCGGGCAACGCCAGCAGCGCGCACCACAGGAGGCCGAAGCGACGGTCGATCAGGCGACGTCCGGCCGCATAGGCCAGCGGAAATTGCAGGCTGCCGATGACGGCAACGAACACGGCGACGGCTACCCACGAGCGCGCCAGCATGATGGGCAGCGACAGCAGATAAAACCACAGCGGGCCCAGGTGCGCTGTGCCGGCGAGCAGCGGCCCGTGCAGCGGCAGCACGCCGAGGTCGCGGATCGACAGCGCCGCGGCGACGTCGCGGGTCGTGTCCGGTCCGGCCGCACCGAACCAGCTGCTGGCGATGTAAATCGCCATGAACGCCGCGACGGCCAGGAGGTCGCGCCGGATCGGCCCTCGCGCCGTCGCATAGCGGCGCACCGGCATGTCGATCGCGTAGCTCATCGCGCTGGTCTCATCCTCGCGGCGCCGGCTCGCGAAAGACCCAGAAGTGGTTCAGCGCGAAGCTTACCGGAGGAACGATGACGATAGCCGCCGCGAGGCCGAGGTACGGCGAGGCGTGGAGCAGGTGGACGACGCCGTACATGATCCCCGCGTTGAGCGCGAGTCCCGCGAGCGCGGCGAAGGCGTAGCGCCACAGCCGCTGGCCAGGCGCATCGCGCACAGCGAACGTCCAGCGCCGGTTGAGCGCGAACCCGGTCAGCATCGCTACGACGAAGGCCAGCACGGTGGCGAGCACCGGCTCGACGTGCGCCGCCTCGATCGCCGCGGCGAACACCGCCGCGTGGGTTGCGGTCGCGAGCGCGCCGACGACCGCGAAGCGGCCAAACCGGTGCAGCAAGGTCGGCATCGGAAGCGCCGGATTAGCCGGCGCCGGGGTCGTCGCGGTCGAAGCCGATGCGCTGCCGCACGACATACAGCGGCCGCGCCTTGACCTCGTCGTAAACGCGTCCCAGGTATTCGCCGATGATGCCGAGCGAAAGCAATTGCAGTCCGCCGAGGAAGAGGATCATTACCATCAGCGATGCATAGCCGGGCACGTCGACGCCGCGCACGATCGTGCGCGCGATCAGGTAGATGCCGTAAGCCAGCGCCGCCAGGGCGAAGACGAGCCCGACGACGCTCCACACCTTCAGCGGCAGCGAGCTGAACGACGTGATGCCGTCGAGGGCCAGCCGCCACAAGCGCCACACGCTGAATCGGGACCGCCCCTCGAGCCGTGGCTCGATGTCGTACAAAACGGTCGTCTGGCGAAACCCGACCCAGGCGTAGAGTCCCTTCATGAAGCGCGTGCGCTCGGGCAGCTGGCGCAGCGCGTCGACGACCGGACGCGACATCAGGCGGAAGTCGCCGGCATCGCGCACGACTGGCACTGTCGTCATCCGGGCGAAGAGGGAGTGGAACAGCGACGACGCGGCGCGGCGCAGGAGCCCGTCCGTCGCGCGGTCGCGGCGCAGGGCGATGACGATGTCGCTGCCGTCGCGCCAGCGCGCGACCAGCTCCGCGATGACCTCCGGCGGGTGCTGCAGGTCGGCATCGATCGGAACGACCGCGTCGCCGCCAGCATGGTCGAGGCCGGCGGTCAGCGCGACCTCCTTGCCGAAATTGCGCGACAGGCTGACGATGCGCACGCGCGGGTCCAGATGCCGCAGCGACACAAGCTGCGCCAGCGTGCCGTCGCTGCTGCCGTCGTCGACGAAGATCACCTCCGCGCGCTGGCCGAGCGAGCCCAGCACCGGCGCGAGCCGCGTCCAGAAAGCCGACAGCCCGGCCTCCTCGTTGTAAACGGGCACGACGATGCTGATGCCGGGGCGGGCGCGGTCTCCGGCGGCAGATTGCGGCAGCGAGCTCATCGCACCGGCCGCGCGGCGTCGTCGCGCCCGATCCGGTTCGACCAACGCATCATCGGGCCGCGGCGCCAGGCGCGCTTACAGGATTTCCGCCGCGTGGTCGGCGAGCCGCGAGCGCTCGCCGCGCGTCAAGGTCACATGACCGCTGTGCGACCAGCCCTTGAAACGGTCGACGACATAGGTCAGCCCGGAGCTGCCCTCGGTAAGGTACGGCGTGTCGATCTGCGCAATGTTGCCGAGGCATACGACCTTGGTGCCCGGTCCGGCGCGGGTGATCAGCGTCTTCATCTGCTTCGGCGTCAGGTTCTGCGCCTCGTCGATGATCAGGTACTTGTTGATGAACGTGCGCCCGCGCATGAAGTTCAGCGACTTGACCTTGATCCGCGAGCGGATCAGGTCGCGCGTGGCCGCGCGTCCCCATTCGCCCGCTTCGTCATCGGTCTTGTTGAGCACGTCGAGATTGTCCTCCAGCGCTCCCATCCACGGATTCATCTTTTCCTCCTCGGTCCCGGGCAGGAAGCCGATGTCCTCGCCGACCGGCACCGTGACCCGCGTCATGATGATTTCCGAATACACCTTGAACTCGAGCGTCGTCATCAGTCCGGCCGCCAGGGTCAGCAGCGTCTTGCCGGTGCCGGCCTGACCGAGCAGCGTGACGAAATCGATGTCGGGATTCATCAGCAGATTGAGAGCGAAATTCTGCTCGCGGTTGCGCGCGGTGATGCCCCAGACGTTGTTCTTCTGATGCGTGTAGTCTTTGAGCGTCTGCAGCAGCGCCGTGCGGCCGGTGACTTCCCGGACCATGGCGTACAGCGGCGTCTCTCCAGGACCCTTGCCCTCGAGGTAGACGAATTCGTTGACCAGCAGGCTGTGGCACAGCGGGCCGGTCACGCGGTAGTAGGTGTTGCCGCCCTGCTGCCAGGACTCCATCGCCTTGCCGTGGCGGTCCCAGAAATCGGCGGGCAGCTCGCGCATGCCGCTGTACAGCAGATCGGTGTCTTCGAGAACCTTGTCGTTGAAATAGTCCTCGGCCGAGATGCCCAGCGCGCGCGCCTTGATGCGCATGTTGATGTCCTTGGACACCAGGATGACGCTGCGCTTCGGCTGCGCCTGCGACAGATGCATGACCACGGCGATGATCTGGTTGTCGGCCTTGCCGCCGGCGAGCGACGGCGGCAGCGTCGTCGAGATCGCCTCGGTCTGCAGGAACAGGCGGCCGGTCGCCGCGCCGCCGCTCTGCGGCTTCAGCGGAATGCCCGCGGCCAGGCTGCCGTCGCTGATGGCGATCGCCGCGGTGACCAACTCATCGAGATAGCGCGATGCCTGCCGCGCGTTGCGCGCGACTTCGGTGACGCCTTTCTTGTTGTTGTCGAGCTCCTCGAGGGTGAGGATAGGCAGGAAGATGTCGTGCTCTTCGAACCGGAACAGGCTGGTCGGATCGTGCATCAGCACGTTGGTGTCGAGCACGAACAGCTTGGAGGAAGGGGTCTTGCTGACTTTGGTGACTTGGGGCGCGAGACGAAGTTTGCGCTCGACCATGGGCCTCCTTGGAAGATGAGCTCAAGCGGTGGTTACCCGCCCCATCGTAGAACAGCTGGCGGCGAAAACACAAGCTATTGTATGCGCCGACGCGTGTCAACCGCAGCCATTGTGGTGATAAGGGGACAGGCGATTATCGGGAGCTGGACTTGTTC
>DATASF010000059.1:0-12923 GCA_036269335.1 Casimicrobiaceae bacterium | reverse complement strand
TCGGGATGCGATGATGTCGGCCGATGTTCGCCGATTGTTGTGGGTCCGCGCGTTACGGGCGTTCGGCGACGGCTATGTCAGCCTGCTGCTTCCCGTCTACCTGCTCGCGCTGGGCCTGACGCCGTTCGAGGTCGGCGTCATCACGACCGGAACGCTGCTGGGTTCCGGTGCGCTGACGCTCGCAGTCGGGCTGCACGCCCACCGCTATCGTTATCGCACGCTGCTTCTCGCGGCTACCGCGCTGATGACCGCGACCGGGCTCGGCTTCGCGGCGATCACGCAATTCTGGCCGCTGCTGGTCGTGGCCTTCGTCGGAACGCTCAATCCGTCGAGCGGCGACGTCAGCGTTTTCCTGCCGCTCGAGCAGGCGGTGCTCGCCCGCATCGTCCCCGACAGGCAGCGAACGGCGGTATTCGCGCGCTACAGTCTCGCCGGCGCGCTGGTCGGAGCCGCCGGCGCGCTGTTCGCCGGTGTGCCCGAATGGCTCGCAGGTGCTTTCGGTACATCGATCACGTCGGCGATCAAGGCGATGTTCGTGCTCTACGCGCTGATCGGGGTCGCCTCGGCGCTGGTTTATCGCAAGCTGCCACCCGCGCTTGCTACCGAATCCGAAGCACCGGCGGCGCCGCTGCACCGGTCCAAACGCATCGTCTATATCCTCGCCGCGCTGTTCAGCCTCGACGCCTTCGGCGGCGGATTCATCGTGCAGTCGATGCTTGCGCTGTGGCTGTTCGAGAAGTTTCAGCTCTCGACCGCCGTCGCCGGGACGATCTTTTTCTGGACCGGCGTGTTCTCGGCCTTTTCTTACCTGGTCGCGGTGCGCATCGCCAATCGCATCGGCCTGATCAACACGATGGTGTTCACCCATCTGCCGTCCAGCCTGCTGCTGGTGGCGACGCCGTTCGTGCCCGATCTGGGCTGGGTGATCGTGCTGCTGCTGGTGCGGAGCGCGCTGTCGCAGATGGACGTCCCGACGCGCAGCTCGTATGTGATGGCGGTCGTCACGCCGGGCGAGCGCGCGGCCGCCGCGAGCATCACCTCGGTGCCGCGCAGCCTCGCCTCGGCGACCAGCCCGCTCCTCGCCGGATACCTGCTGGGGCTGTCCAGCTTCGGCTGGCCGCTGGCCATCGCCGGCGCGATCAAGATCGTCTACGACCTGTTGTTGCTGGCGACCTGCCGAAAAGTAAGGCCGCCGGAGGAGTCAGTCCGGCGGCCCTTGTGATGTGGCGAGAATCTCGCCGAGACGTTACCCCGCGGCGTTGCGCTTGCGACGCCTTGCCAACCAGCCGCCTCCCAGCGCGCCGAGCAGCAACGACAATGTTCCGGGCTCGGGGACGGTCACGAGGCAGTTGTCGGCCGTACGGCATTCGGGACCGAAGATCACCGTCCCGGGTGGGCCGTAGTTGTTGATATCGTTCACCGACAGAAACGCCGGGTCGGAGAGAAAGCCGCCCGGCGGGGTGCAGCCGACCTGGCAGAAGCCGGAGACGAATTGCAGCCAGAACTGGTCGCTGCTGTAGGTCGACGGACCGGGCGGGGAATACGCCCCCATCGGATCGGTGTCGACACCTTCGAGCGCCCCATTGACCGAATAGACGCCGAGGATCGGCCATGGGTCCAATGGACCCAGCGCAAACGAATCGAGGATCGGGCCAGTCGGGGTAGGCCCTGGCGTGGTGCTGTACAGATAGACCGTTCCGCTGACCACGGTAGCGTCGCCGCAACCCGATCCGACGTTTTGATTGGTGGCTTTCCAGCCGGTACCCTCGAAGAAAAAACAGCTGTCGGGAATGTCGAATACGACATCGGCGGTGAAGCCCGGGATGTCGCTGCCGTTTCCGCCCGGATCGACGTGGCCCGGGTAGAAGCCCGCGTGCGCCGCGGTTCCGAACAGCAGAGACAGCGTCGATACCAGCACGCGGCGCGACGTGCGCCCAGTGTTTTGAACCATGAATTTCCTCCTGATGCTCCAAACGGGCTGCGGAAATGCGCGGCGCCGCCTCCCATTCGGCGGTCCTGCACCCGTAGCAAAAACCACACCGCCGCGGGGCGACGGTTCGTAAGCGCCTGACGTTATGGGCCTCTGCGTCGCCAACGTGCGATCAAGCACGCCCGCGGCACCCTCGATGTAAGATTTTCCGACATCCTCTGTGCACCAATGGATCACGCGGCTGGGGTCACGGCGAAGCTCGCCGGTTTTTGTCCCCGCTGGTGGCGCTCCCACATTTCGACATAGGCGTCCTCGATGTGCAGGCGAAAACGATTGGTGTCGAACAGCGGCGCGACCGCGCGGTGACGTGCGAGCTTCTGCCTGATTTCCTCCAGCGCCGCGGGTTCCTTCGCCAGCCGCAACGCCAGCGCGTGATAGTCGTCGAGCGACGAAGTCACCAACTCGGGCAACCCGATCGCCCGCAACAGGCTCGCCGCCACCCGTCCGGCGAATGTCGTTCCCAGACAGGTCAGCACCGGCACTCCCGCCCACAAGGCCTCGCTCGCGGTCGTGTGTGCGTTGCACGGAAGCGTGTCGACGAACAGGTTGGCAAGACAGTGTCGCGCGAGGTGGTCCTCGGTTGCGATTCTCGGCGCGAAAACCAGGCGTTGCGGATCGATCCCGCGGGCCGCCGCCTCCCGCCACAGGTTGCGTCGCGTCGTCGCCGTGCTGTCGAGAAGCCACAACACGCTCTTGTCGACCTGCCGCAACAGCGACATCCAGATGTCGAACAGCTGCGGCGTGATCTTGAAATGATTATTGAACGAGCAGAACACGAAGCCGCGCTCGGGCAATCCCGCTTCGCTGCGCGTCGGCGTCCGCTCGGCAATCCGACGTCCCGAGTCGTTGACCATGTAACTGTCGGGGAGGTACACGACTTTTTCGGCGTAGCTTGCTTGCTGCTCGCGGGGTACGACCGTTTCATCGGCGATCAGGTAGTCGATGAATTCGGCGCCCATGGTGCCCGGATACGCGAGGTAGTTGACCTGGATCGGCGCCGCGCGCATGGCGAAAATGCCGGGCCGCGCGCCGGTTGTGAATCCGGTGCGGTCGACCGCGATGTCGACCTCCATCTCACGCATCAGCTCGACGACCTCGCGATCGCTAAGGTGCTCCGCGTCGACAAATTTTTCAAATGCGCCTCTGAGGCGCGATCGCATCGCGCTATGGTCGTCCCGCCCCAGTGAGACGGCGATCGTCTCGTAGCGCTTCCTGTCGTGCTGCTCGAACAGCCCCGCCATCAGCTGACCCATCGGGTGGTCGCGGAAGTGCGCCGAGACATAGGCAAGCCGGATCCGGTCATGGCGGTAGCGACCACCGGCCCATATCGAGTCGGCCGAAGGCGGACACTGTTCACGCACCCACGTGCGCGAACAACTTAGCTGATCCTCCGGCGAATCCGCGACGGCCAGGAACATGAACGGCTGGATCGCGCGCTTGCCGCCACGCACGTCGGCAATCACCCGATGCGATTCCGGGACGTAGTCGCGCCAGTCGCAATCGTGCATCCGCGAATGCAGCAACGTTCCTCGGGCGAACGGCAGGTTGGGATCGAGGTGCAGCGCTCGCTCGAGGTCCTTGCTGGCCGCCTCGTGCCGCCCAAGATGCGATAACGCGGCTCCGCGGTTCTGCAGCGCCTCGGCGAAGCGAGGTCCGAGGGTCAGCGCACGGTCGTAGCTGGCGAGCGCCTCCTCATGCCGTTTGAGCGCCGCCAGTGCGGCACCGCGGTTGTTGTACGCCTCGGCAAAATCCTTGTTCAACGCCAGCGCGCTATCGTAACTCACCAACGCTTCGTCATGCCGCAGCAACGCGGATAGGACGACGCCGCGATTGAAATGCAGCACGGCAAGATCGGGCTTGAGCGCAAGCGCTGTGTCGTAGGTCGCCAGCGCTTGGTCAAAACGCTCGAGCTCCTTGAGGACGCCCCCCAGGTTGTTCAGCGCCTCGACGAACGCCGGCTTGATCGCAATCGCCCGCTCATAGCTCGCCAGCGCATCGACAACGTGGCCCCGGGCCCTCTGCACGTTGCCATAATTCGAATAGGCCTCGGCCGATTCTCGGTTGACCGCCAGCGCGCGGCTCAGCAAGCGGTCCGCTTCCTCGAATCGCTGCGTTCGAGCCGCGATCGTTCCCGACAAATGGAGGGCGTCGAAGTGATCAGGGCGCGCGACGAGCACGATCCTGCAAAGACGCTCCGCCTCGACCAGGTTGCCGGCCTGAAAATCAGCCACAGCCCTCCGCATGACGTCCGATGCGGTGGGCCTCGCCGCATTCGACTTGGGCTCGCGGTGTGGGGGAGACACGCTCGTCCGATCGTTCCCCGACGCTCAGACGAACGTCGAAGGGAGCGTCCAATGTTCGGTCAGGCCCGGGAACCCGAAGCCGGCGCGTTGGCGCGTCGCCGCCCGGTCACGCGGAAACCGGCGATACGTTCGCGGCCGACGCGCGCGCCACGGCTTCGTCCAGTTTCCACAGGGCGCCGGCCGCCCACGCCGCGTCGAACGCGGCCTTGCCGAGGGCGGCGCGCGCCGCGTCGATGCTCTGCTGCCTTTCACCTTCGCGGCGTGCCGATCTGGGGAGCATCAGAAGCTCGCGCCCCGCAGCGGCCGCCGCGAACGCGCCGACCGCCTCCTCCGATCGATTGATCGACTGCAATAGCCTAGCGTAATCCTCCAGGCAATCGAGGGCCTCCATGTTCATTTCAAACGCGTGGAGCGCGCGCAACGCATCTGTCAGCGCCTTGCACGCCACCTCGTGGTCGCCTCTCGCGGCGTCGGCCTTTCCCAGTCGCCATCGCGTGATCGCCTCGCCGCGCTTGTCCTGTGCGTCGCGACAGATTTTGAGGGCACGTGTGAATCGTGTCTGCGCCGTCGACAGATCATGCGCCCTCAACGCAAGTTCTCCGAGATTACGCTCGCATTCGCTTTCCAGCTCCAGGTTCTCGATGCTCCGGGTGATCGGCAAGCACTGCTCGAAGAGGCTGCGCGCGGCTTCGTAGTCGGCCTGACGTTCGGCGATGTCACCGAGATTGATCAACCCGATGGCCTCGCCAAGCCGGTCGTCGAGACTGCGAAAAACGGCGATAGCTTCTTCTTGATATTCCCGCGCCTTCGTTACGTCATCCCGTTGCAGGTGAAGCGTCGCGAGTGTCGAGAGCGTCGCCGCGACATCCCTTGGATTGTCGAGACCCCGGCGAATGGCGAGACATTCGGTCAGCATTTTCGTCGCCTCCGCGTGATCGCTCTGGTTGGTGGCGAGCACCCCTCCGACGTAAAGCGCGTGGGCGCGGAAGAAGTTCGGCTCCCGAACTCCCGGAAGCACGAGAGCGGCGCGAACATTCTTGCGGGCTTCGGTCGAGTACCCACGGAGAATCCGGAAGCGCATCAAGGCGACCTCGAGTTTGACCGCCATTACGGGATCGACGCCTCCCGACAGCGCCAGCGCAATGGCGGCGCGCAAGTTGTCGAGATCGCCTTCGGCACGTGCCGTCCACTCCGCCTGGTCCGCTCCGAGAAGCTTATGGCGGACCGTCTTCGCAAACTCGAAAAAGTAATCGCAGTGCCGCTTGGCGGTCGCGGCGACGTCATCGCGGTCGGTCAAGCGCTCCTTCGCAAACTCCTGGATTGTTCCCAGCATGTCGTACCGCTTGCTGAAGTGCTCGCGCGCGAATTCCCGTATCGTCTCGAGCAATCCGTAACGCGAGACGCCTTCGCCCTGGTCGACCATGACCAGGGATTTCTCCACGAGCGAGCCGAGCAGATCGATGACGTCTTCAGGGGCAAGCGGCTCCGCCCCGCAGACCGCTTCTGCCGCGGGCAAGTCGAAGCCGCCTGCGAATACGCTCAGGCGGTCGAGAAGCATCTGCTCCCTCTCCTGCAGCAAGTCATACGACCAGCTCACCAGCGCCCGCAGCGTCTGCTGGCGCTCCAGCGCGACGCGGCTTCCGCCGGTAAGCAACTTGAAGCGATCGTGCAGGCGTGCGTTGATCTCGCCGATGGACAGCGATCGCATCCTCGCCGCGGCCAGCTCGAGTGCGAGCGGGATACCGTCGAGTCGTGCGCAGAGCTCGGCGATTGCCGGAGCGTCGCGCTCGGTCAGCAGGAAGCCCGGTTTTTGCAGTCGCGCACGCTCGATAAAGAGTTGAACCGCTTCCGAACGAAGGAGGACATCGACGCCCGCGTTGCGATCGGGCGCCGCGAGAGGAAGGACGTGATAGGTCTGCTCACCACGAATGTGCAACCCTTCGCGGCTGGTCGCGAGGAAGCGGACCTTGGGCGCCCCGCCCAGCAACGTATCGACGATCCCCGCGCACGCCGCGATCAGATGCTCACAGTTGTCGAGAACGAGCAGCATCTCGCGGTCCCTGAGGTGCTCGCACAGCGTTTGATCGAGCGGTTTCCCGGGCTCTTCGCGCACGTTGAGGACTTGCGCCACCGCGCTCGCAACCAGTGACGGGTCCTTGATCGGCGCCAGATCGACGAACCAGACTCCGTCCGCGTAGCTCTCCAGCACGTCGGCGGCGATCTGCAGCGACAACCGGGTCTTGCCCAGCCCCCCCATCCCCAAAAGGGTCAGCAGTCGCGTCGCTCCGAGCAGGCTCTTGATTTCGGCGAGCTCGCGTTCCCGGCCGATGAACGAGGTAACCTGTTGCGGAAGGTTATTCGGCGTCGCAGCGAGCGAGCGCAACGCGGGGAAATCCTGGCGAAGGCTTGGATGAACGAGCTGATAGACGTGCTCGGGGGTCGCGAGATCGCGAAGCCGGACTCCGCCAAGATCACGCACGGAGGCCGCCGCCGGCAGGTTTCCCTGAATGCGTTCGACAACGGCCTGCGACAGCAAAATCTGGCTGCCGTGGGCGGCCTTCATGATCCGCGCCGCGCGGTTCACCGGGCTGCCGAACAGATCGTCGTTCCGGCGCTCGACGATGCCGACGTGCACGCCGAAACGCACGCGAAACGTTATGCCGTTGGTCGTCGCCGGATCGTCGAGCGACTGTTGCAGCGCCAGCGCCGCGTTGACCGCGTCGCAAGGGTCGGCGAAGGCGGCATACATCCCGTCGCCCGTCATTTTCACGACGATGCCGTTGTAACGCTCGACCGCTGCGCGCGACAGCGCATCATGATCTGCGAGCGCGGGCGCCATCCTCTCACCCTGCTCCTCCCAGAGCTTGGTGCTGCCTTCTATGTCGGTGAAGAGAAGCGTCGTGTCGGGTGAACCTTGCACGCCGGAGCCTCCTGGCTCGTCGCTGCTGGACGCCTACTGTACCGCCGGACTTCGGTCGCTGCCAATCGCGAATAGTCCGGTCGTTTTGTAGGAATTGTCGTCTTGACGACGCGGTTTCTGCCGCTCCGACAGGCGCCAGCCTGCCGCGGCACCGCGTCGCTCACGCGGGCAGGGACACCCGCGCCCCGCGTGACCTATTTCACGCGGATTGCCGTGCGGCGGGCGATGGCCGTCAGGGCGATTGCTCGACGATGTGCGTCAGCACCAGGTGGTCGCCGCAAACGTCGAAGTAGTAATCGTTGAAGTACTTCTTGCCGTTGGCCTTGAGACCTTCGCCTCGCAACTGGCCCGCGCCGGGCTTGTCCCAGGGATCGCCGGGCGTACCCGGCGTCAGGAAGCGATCAGCGAAGACGAGAAAGTCGGCATCGATGCCGTCCATGCCGCGGATTTCCGCGCTCTGTTTTGCGTCGAATCCCAGCGCCGCAAGCGTCGCCTTCAGGTCCTTTTTCAGCGCCGCATCGCGCAACGCCACGTAGGCGGCGCTTATCGCCGGCGCGCCCGGCTTCGGTGTCGTCGCTGCCAGCTTCCGCTTCTGCTGCCGATCGCCTTCGCTTATCTGATCGACCTTCGGATTCGACAACGGCAGGTCGAAGTCGAATTTGCCGTACTGCTTGTGCGTGACACTGCCGGCCGCGCGGCCCGGATCCGCTTTCAACGTGCTCGACCAGTCGCGAGGCGTCAGATCGGTGAGGCTGCCGCCGAACGGCGTGCCGGCGGCGAAGTATTTCGACCGCCCGGCCGGATCGAGCGTTATTTCGCCGAAGCTCGCGTTGCGCAGTTTCGACAGCGCGCGCGCCTGGGTCAGCGGGCAAGCCGAGTCGACCAGCGTCGGTGACGCGATCGGCTTGCTGGCAACGTAGATGACGGTGCCGGCGCCGCTCATCGAAGGATAGGCGATGCCATCGACCAGGTCGAACTCGCCGATGTTGGTCTCCTTGATGTGTCCCTTGACCGGCGCCGCATAGCTGTACGGCGGGGGCTTCGCCTCGACCGCCTTGCGGGCGCTGGCGTCCGCCTTGGACGCGCCCTTGTCCGTTCCCTGCTCGTTGCCGCAGCCCAGCAGCAGCAACACCACCGCGTATGCGGCAAGCCTTTGCAGTCGCACGTCAGCCATCGCTCCCCTCCTCCGTCGGCTTTCCACTAGCTTAGCGAAATTGGCGACAATCCGCTCGCACGCAGCGCGTGGCTCGTCGCCGACGCATTGGTACAGAGCAGCGGGCGCGAAGCGCCATGCCGGGCCGCACCGGCCGTTCCCGCGCCGTATCGTCGGCGCTACAAGTCCATTAAGATAAGCGCCGATCGATAACGACGCCCGGAGGACCATGGCCGCCACACCGATGCCGCTGTCCGACGCCGCGCCGCGCTGGGCCTGGTTGCCCAAGCCCGGCACGTGGAAATACTACGCGCTGCTGGGCGCCGTCGGCATTTTCGTCCTCGGTCCGCTGGGCGGGGTCGCGGCGTCGTACATGAACTTTTCGCTGGGCTTTTTCGTCGGCGGGCAGGTTCTTGCCGGAATACTCGGCTCGACAGTGACCTTCGGCTACGGCGCGGCCGGACGTCACGGCGCCAACTACATTCAGACGACGGCGGCATCGGTCGCGGGAATGAGTGCGATGGCGGTCGTCATCCAGGCGATGACGTGGATGGGGATGCCGGCCCCGCCGATGTGGCAGCTCGTCCTCTACATGATGTGCATCGGGATGTTCGGTGTCGGCGTCGGCATGCTGTACACGCCGATCCTGGTCGACCGGCTGCAGCTCAAGTTTCCGTCCGGACTCGCCGTCGCGAACATCCTGCGCGCGCTGACCGATCCCGACCTGCTCCGGCAATCGGTGTCGCGGCTCTTCGGCGGCATGGCGGTCGGCGTCGCCGGCGGCATCGGAAGCGCGAAGATCGCAGCGCTGGGTGCGATCGACTTGTCGACGTCGACGTTCGGCGCCGGCATGATCGTCGGAGCGCGCATCGGCATCGCGGCGATCGTCGGCGGGCTTGCTGGCTGGGCGATGATGCCGTATTTCATCTCGATCGGATGGCTGCAGCCGAACGAGCCATTCCGCAAGATCACCTTCCTGATCGCGCTCGGCATGATCATGGGGGCGGCGATCGTCGACGTGTCGCTGATTCTCTTCCGTGCGTGGCGCCGCTCGCGCCAGGTCAGCGCAAAGAAGGTGGTCGAGCAGGAGGATTGGAAGCGCACGAACACGCGCCGACTCGTCGCCTGGGTCGTGTTCTGGGGCATCTCTGTCGTTGTCGTCGGCTCGCAGGTTCTGCATCAGCCGGTCGGCTACCTGGTCATGGCCGTCCTGCTCGTATTGGTGTTCGCGCTGGTCAATGGGATATCCCTCGGCATCACCGACTCGAATCCCATTTCCTCCGCGTTCGTCGTCACCGTCGTCCTGATGGCGGGCATCGGCTTGCGCGATCCGATCGTCGGGATGATGGCCGCGACGGTCCTGCTGGTGTCGACCAGCGAGGCCTGCGACATGCAGCAGGACCGCTCGACCGGCTGGCGCCTGGGCACCAACCGGATGATCCAGTTCCGCTTCCAGGTCGCCGGCATCGTGATGGGCGCGATCATGGCCGTGGTGTTCGCCAAGCTCTTCATGAGCGCGTATCCGGTGCTCGGCCTCGACCAGACGACGATGCCCGCCGACAAGCAGCCGGCCCAGTGGACCTCCGCCATGACCTACAAGTTCGTCGGCGTACTGCGAAGTCTGACCGACGACAAGCCCTACCAGCGCACCGCCATCTGGATCGGCATCCTGATCGGATTCGTCACCGAGTTCCTGCGCAAGTACATCAAGTCGCGCAAGCGATACCAGGCGTTCGTGAAGTCGGGGCGGGTGGGCTTCAGCACCGACTTCGTGCTCGATGCCATCGTTCTTCCGTCGCCCTATGCGACCTCGTTCGGCGGATTTCTGAACCTGATGACCTCCGCCTGGTTCGCCGCCGGCGGGACGCTCTCGAGCTTCGTCAACAGCCTGCCCAAGGGCAAGGACAAGCCGGCGGCCCTGCCCAGCGACATGAGCACGACCTCACTGGTCGGCGGCGGGCTGATCGCCGGCGACGCGTTGGCGGCGCTCGGCCTGGGCATCGCGGGTCTCCTCGGCACCTTGCTGAGCTGATTCCCGCACCCCGGGAAAGCGTCCAACTGGTATTACTCCGGCGCGCGGGCGCGGCCCCCGCGTCATCGCCGGAACCGTTGATTTGCGCCTCATGCGGGCCCCGACGGGCAGTCACCACTAGACCAGTAGAATACCAATTGACTAACTGGTATTTTCGGTACTAAGCTAGCCGGATTCCTGGTCCGCAGGCAGCGAATCCGTTGATACCCGCCCGATCCACCGAGCTCCGCTACCACATCGGCATCGACGGAGGCGGCACGCATACTCGCGCGCGGCTCGCGTCGGCGGACGGCGCGGTGCTGGGATTCGCAGCGGCGGGTCCCTCCGCGCTCGGCCAGGGCATTGATCAGGCGTGGAAGCACATCGGACAAGCCGTCGACGGCGCATTTGCCGACGCGGGGGTCGCGCCGGCACCGCGCGAGCAATGCGCGCTGGGCCTGGGGCTCGCCGGCGCCAATGTGCGGCAACGTCGCGAAGACTTCCTGCGCCGCGCGCCGCCCTTCGCCGAGATCGCGCTCGACACCGACGCGTACACGACGCTGCTCGGCGCGCACAACGGGCGTCCCGGCGCGATCGTCGCGGCGGGCACCGGCAGCGTCGGCGAGGCGCTGCGCCGCGACGGTTTGCGCGTGGCGGTCGGCGGGTGGGGATTTCCGGTCGGCGATGAAGGCAGCGGAGCGTGGCTGGGATTGCGCGCGATGCGCGAGACGCATCGCGCGATCGACGGCCGCGCTCGCCTCGGTCCGCTGGTCGGCGCGGTCCTGGCTCTGGCGGGCACATCGCGTGAGGCGCTGCTGGCCTGGTGCGATCGACCGGGGCAAAACGCCTACGCCGAGCTCGCCCCGCTGGTATTCGACGCGGCCGCGATCGATCCTTTCGCCGCCGCCCTGCTCGATCGCGCGGCGCGCTCGCTCGAGGACATAGCCGCCGCGCTCGATCCCGAGGGCGTGCTGCCGCTCGCGGTGTTCGGCAGCATCGGGCAGCGGCTGCTGCCTCGTTTCGACCCATCGATCCGGGCGCGGTGCGTCGAGCCGGCGGGAGACGCAGCCGACGGCGCGCTTCGCCTGGTCCGCCAGGCGCTCAGTGCGCGTGGCGAAAGCGCGCGATGAAGGACCGGCCGTTCGAGTTTCGCGCCGACGCGAGAGCGGCCTCGCCGCTGTACATGCAGCTCGCACAAAAACTCGCGCAGGCGATACGCAACCACGACTATCAGCCCGACGAGGCGCTGCCGTCCGAGCGCGTGCTGTCGGAATCGCTGAGCCTCTCGCGCGTGACAGCGCGCAAGGCGATCGACCAGCTGGTCGAGCAGGGCCTGGTCGTGCGCCGCCGCGGCTCGGGCAACTACATCGCACCCCGGCTCGAGCAGCCGCTGTCGCGCCTGACCAGTTTTTCCGAGGAGTTGCACCAGCGCGGCTTCACGCCTTCGTCGCGCTGGCTCGCCCGCGTCTGCACCGCCGCGGCGCCCGACGAGCAGCTGTCGCTGGGCTTGTCGCCCGGGTCGCGCGTCGCGCGGCTCGAGCGGCTGCGCCTGGCCGACAACGTGGTGATGGCGTACGAAGTGAGCGTGCTGCCCGAGCAGGTGCTGCCCGATCCTTCGCAGGTCGATGCGTCGCTGTACGCGCATCTGGCGATGCTGGGACGCGCACCGGTGCGCGCGCTGCAGCATCTGCGCGCGCTCAATGCCGACAAGCGTCTGGCGCAATTGCTCGAGGTGCCGACCGGACGCGCGGTCCTGTTCATCACGCGGGTCGGCTATCTGGACAGCGGACAGGCGGTCGAGCTCACGCATTCGTATTGCCGCAGCGACTACTATGATTTCGTGGCCGAGATGAGGCGGGACGCGTGAGCGCGTTGCGCATCGAAGGCGACATCCTGACGCCGCAGGGATTTGTGCGCGGCGCGCTCGAGCACGACGACGGCCGCATCCGGCGCATCGAAGGCGCGCCGCTGACCGGCGAGCAGGCGCGGAGCGAAGCGCGAACGCTGGTGCTGCCCGGATTCATCGACACGCACGTGCACGGCGGCGGCGGCAGCGACACGATGGAAGGCGGCGAGGCGATCGACGTCATGGCGCGGCTGCATGCGCGGCACGGCACGACGTCGCTGCTGGCCACGACGATGACGGCCCCGCTGGCCGAAGTGCAAGCGGCGATGCGAGCGCTGGCTCCCACCTGCGCGCGCCGCGGCCGCGCGGCCGCGCGAGTGCTGGGCGTCCACCTGGAAGGCCCGTACATCAATCCGGGCAAGCTCGGTGCGCAACCCGATTTCGTCCGCGCGGCCTCGATCGCGGAAATCCGCGCGCTGCACGCGCTGGCGCCGATCCGCCTGATCACGCTGGCGCCGGAGCTGCCGGGGAATCTGGATATCATCGGCGCGCTGCGCGCCGCGGGATTCCAGGTCCAGATCGGGCACACGCTGGGCAGTTACGAGGACGGCGTCGCGGCGCTCGAGCGCGGCGCCGGAGGCTTCACCCACCTGTTCAACGCGATGACAGCCATGCATCACCGCGCGCCGGGCATCGTCGG
>DATASF010000058.1:0-3858 GCA_036269335.1 Casimicrobiaceae bacterium | reverse complement strand
CCCCTCCCGCTTACAACTACGGAGTGCCGCCGGACTACTACAACCAGGCGCCTGCTCCAGGCTACTACGACTATCGGCGCTGAACGCGTCGGCGGATGAGGCGATCGGCCGGGAGCGGTTCGGCGCCGCGAGCTCGCACGAAAAAGGCGGCGTCCGCTGCGCCTGCCGCCGCACTTGCCACCGGACTTGCCACCTCACTTGGCACGGGTCCCGGCCGCGGAGGTCGTCCTTCGCAGCAGCAGGCGGCAAAGCTCGGCGAGCGGATTCTCGACGCTGCCACGCATCTGTTCCTATCGCACGGCTACGGCGCCACGAGCATCGAAGCGATCGCGCGACGCGCCCGAATTTCCAAGCGCACGTTCTACCATCGCTTCCCCGACAAGCCCGCGCTCTTCGTCGCCGTCGTCCATCGCATCATCGATCGCCTGCGTACGCCCGCCGATGTCGAGCGGCTCGTGGGCGACCTTCCGGAGGTCTTGCGGCGGCTCGCCAGGTTCCTCCTGCGCGCAGCGCTGCTGCCCCAGGCCCTCGCTCTGAATCGAATGCTCGTCGCGGAATCAGCGCGCTTCCCCAAACTGGCCGCGGTCGTGACCGAGCGCGGAGTGACCGACGAAGCGATCCGGGTCATCGCCGGTATCCTCGAGCGTGAAATCCGGGCGGGAAACCTCGCGTTGGACAACCCGACGTTCGCGGCCCAGCAGTTTCTCTACATGATCATCGCGCTGCCGCAGCGCCGGGCCATGGGCTTCGGCGCGCCGATGACCCCCACCGAGCTCGATGCCTGGGCGGGCGACGTCGTGAATCTGTTCCTGAATGGCTGTCGCGGCGGGGTGCGCGCGGCGCGGTGATCGGCGTCGTGCATTAAGCGGGCCGGGGTATTACCATCGGCTCCATGCGCGCGCTTAGATTCCACAGCTACGGTCCGCCGGACGTTCTTCGCATCGACGAGCTGGCCGAACCCTCGCCCGCCGCGGGCCAGGTCAAGGTGCGCGTGCAGGCGGTCAGCCTCAATCCTCTCGACTGGAAGATCCGCGCGGGCCATCTGCGCCTGCTTCCGGTATTTCGTTCACCGCCGCGCGGCGTGGGCACCGATTTCGCCGGCGAGATCGTCGCCATCGGCGCGGGTCCGAACGCGCGGGGGGTTGGCGAGCGCGTCTTTGGCTCGCTGCAGGCGTCCGGACGGGAAGGCGCGCTTGCCGACTTTCTCGTCGTGTCGGATGACCGAGTGCTGCCGATTCCGGACGATCTCGACACCGCACAGGCGGCGGCGCTGCCGGTTGCCGCAGGCTCCGCGCTGCAGGCACTGACCGACGAGGCGCACGTCGGCCCCGGCCAGCGCGTACTGATCACCGGCGCGGCCGGCGGAGTCGGACACTTCGCCGTACAGATCGCCAAGCACCTGGGCGCGTACGTCGTCGGCGTCTGCAGCGAGGCAAATGCGGCGTTCGTGCGCGAGCTCGGCGCCGACGAGGTCGTCGACTATGCCCGAGACGACTACACGCGGCGCAGCGACCGCTTCGACGTGGTGTTCGACGCTGCGAGTGCTTCGAACTTCGCGGCCGCGAGCGCGGTGCTTGCTGCGTCGGGCGTCTATATCAGCACCGCCGGCACCACGACCGCGGCTCTCGGCGCCGTCGCCGCCGCCGTAATGGCGCGCCTCACCTCGCGCCAGCGCGCGATCCCCCTGATGGTGCGCAACGATGCCCGCATCTGGCAGCGGCTGCTCCAGCTGGTGCGGCAAAAGGCGATCAAGGCGCACATCGAGCGCATGATTTCGCTCGAAGAGGTCGCCGACGCCCAACGCGCGATGGAAACCGGTCACGCCCGGGGCAAGATCGTCGTCGCGCTGACTTAGCCCCTGGCGGCCGCAGGCCGCTGAAGCCGGCCGGGCTTAACTGTACCGCTACGCCGTCCCGTGCCTGACCAGCAGCGGATCCGGGACGCCTGCTTCGGCGAAGCCTTTGGCGCGCAGCAGACAGGAGTCGCAGCGTTTGCACGGCCGGCCATCGGGCGCGGGGTCGTAGCAGCTCGCCGTCATCGAATAGTCGACGCCGAGTGCCAGGCCGCGACGGATGATCTCTCCCTTGGTGAGCTCGATCAGCGGCGCGTGGATCGTCAGACGCTGCGTCCCTTCGACGCCGGCTTTGGTCGCAAGGTCGGCCATCTTCGCGTACGCGGCGAGGTACTCCGGCCGGCAATCGGGATAGCCGGAATAGTCGAGCGCGTTGACGCCGATGCAGATGTCGTTCGCGCCGAGCGTCTCGGCCCAGGCCAGCGCAAAGCTCAGGAATATGGTGTTCCGCGCCGGGACATAGGTGATCGGGATGCCGCGCGACATCTCGCCGCTCGACCGTCCCTTCGGAACCTCGACGTCGCTGGTGAGGGCGGACCCGCCGCCGAATTTGCGCAGATCGAAGTCGACGACGACGTGATCGCGCGCACCCAGCGCCTGCGCAACCCGGCGCGCGGCATCGAGCTCGATCGCGTGCCGCTGTCCGTAATCGAAGCTAAGCGCATAGGCATCGAAGCCCTCGCTTCGGGCGATCGCGAGCAGGGTCGTCGAATCGAGCCCGCCGCTCAACAGCACGACGGCTTTGCGTGCGCTCATCGCGAATCCTTCGTGGGGCTCAGCGCTGCGTCGATTTGCGCCCCATGCCGCGGCTGCGTTTCAGCGCGCGACGCAAGCTCAGCCCGGCGGCTCGGAGCCGGCGGGCAGATCGTGGCCGATCAGCGTCGCCTCGGGCCGTCGCGCGCGCGCGTCGTCGGCCGCGGCATTGACTTCGCTGTCCTGGGCGCGCGCCTGCGCGATCGCCTGGTCGGCGTCGCCGGCGATTTCGGCGAGATCGTCACCGAGGAAGCCGCCGCTCTGGTGCGCCCATAACCGCGCGTACAGGCCGTCGCGCGCGAGAAGGCTGCGGTGATCGCCCTCTTCGACGACTCTCCCACGGTCGAGCACGATCAGCCGGTCCATCGCCGCGATCGTCGACAGTCGGTGCGCGATCGCGACGACCGTCTTGCCTTCCATCAACCGGTAGAGGCTGCGCTGGATCGCCGCCTCGACCTCGGAGTCGAGCGCGCTGGTCGCTTCGTCCAGCAGCAGGATAGGCGCGTCCTTCAGCATCACCCGCGCGATCGCGATGCGCTGGCGCTGGCCGCCAGAGAGCTTGACCCCGCGCTCGCCGACGTGCGCGTCGTAGCCTTGGCGTCCCTTCGGATCGGTGAGGCCGCCGACGAATTCGTCGGCTTCGGCGCGTCCGGCCGCCGCGAGCATGTCCTCCTCGGTCGCGTCGGGCCGGCCGTAGACGATGTTCTCACGCACCGAGCGGTGCAGCAGCGAAGTATCCTGCGTGACCATGCCGATCTGCTCGCGCAGGCTGTTCTGCGTGACCTGCGCGATGTCCTGGCCATCGATCAGGATGCGACCGCTCTCGACGTCGTAGAAGCGCAGCAACAGGTTGACGATCGTCGACTTGCCCGCACCCGAGCGGCCGACCAAGCCGATCTTTTCGCCGGGCGCGACAGTCAGGTTGAAGTTCTGCAGCACGCCGGTGTCGCGGCCGTAGCCGAAGCTCACGTCTTTGAAGTCGATGCGGCCCTCGCGCACCGTCAGCGGCTTGGCGCCGGCCGGATCGGCCAACTGCAGCGGCTGGGCGATGCTCAGCATGCCTTCCTGCACCACGCCGAGGTCCTCGAAAATCTCGGTGATGCGCATGGCGATCTGGCGCGACATATTGGTGAGCTGCAACGACAGCGGCAGCACCATGGCGATGGCGCCGACCTCGACCTTACCGTAACGCCACAACGTCAGCGCCAGCGCGCCGGCGCCCGCGACCAGCGCGGCGTTGAGCACGGCCAGGA
>DATASF010000057.1:0-7478 GCA_036269335.1 Casimicrobiaceae bacterium | reverse complement strand
GTCGCGAAGAGTGGCTCGGAGCGGTTGAGCGCAAAGTGACGCAAAGCGTCGAAATCGATTGGCCGCGCTGTAGTGTCCAGCCTCCGCGACTGGCGTGTGATAATGCCGCCGGGCGGATCGATCGCCCGCTATCGCGAGGGGTGCCTGCGCTGTCCGAATGGGCGGTGGCAGTCCTGTCGCTGCTGCTGGCAGCCGGTATCTGGCGCGGGCGGCGCAGCTAGAGACCTTCCCTGGCCGCACCGGCCGCAGGGGCGCCGCGCGCAGTCGAGCGCGGGCGGATTTTTGCTGATGCAATGTCGACGTCTTCGAGCATGATCGTCAAACCTGCCCATGCAATGCTGGCCGCCATCGGACTCGCGTCGATCAGCGGAGCCGCGATCGCGGCCGAGCCTGCACCCACCGGAACTGTCGCCGGCGCGGCTTCGTCATCGATCTCCGGCATCGACTTGAGATACGTCGATCCCGCCGTCCGGCCGCAGGACGATTTCTACCGCGCCGTCAACGGCAAATGGCTCGACACCTTCGAGATGCCGGTCGACAAGGCCCGCTACGGCTCGTTCGACAGGCTCCGCGAAGACACCGAGCTGCAGCTCAAGGCGATCATAGAGGACGCGACGAAATCGACCGATGCGCCGCCCGGTACCGAGGCGCAGAAGATCCGCGATCTCTACAACAGCTTCATGAACGAGGCGAAGCTCGAGGAAGTCGGTACGAAGCCGCTCGCCGGCTTGTTCGCGCGTCTCGATGCGCTCAAGGACAAGGGCGATGTCGCGGGACTGATCGCGAGCTTCAATGTCATTCGCGTCGGTGCGCCGTTCTCGCCTTTCGTCCACCAGGACAACCGGGACTCGAGCAAGTATGTCGTCGATCTGCGCCAGGGTGGGCTGGGCTTGCCCGATCGCGACTACTACCTCGACGACAAGTTCAAGGACGTGCGCGCGCGATACGCGACCCATGTCGAGAAGATGCTCGCCATGGCCGGCGACCGCGATGCCGCCACGTCCGCGCGGGAGGTGATCGCGCTCGAGTCCGGGCTGGCCAGAGTGCAATGGACGCGGGTCGAGAATCGCGACCCGGTCAAGACCTACAACAAGGTGGAACTGGCGCAGCTTGCGGCTCTCGCGCCCGGCGTCGACTGGAAGCGCTGGCTCGCCGATTCGGGACTCGATTCCCGCGTCGACTATGTGATCGTCGCTCAGCCCAGCTATATGACCGCTTTCGCGAAGCTCCTCGACGAGACCCCGCTGCCGGTGTGGAAAGCGTATTTCAAATGGCAGCTGCTGAATGACGCCGCGTTGTATCTGCCGAAGGCCTATGTCGACGAGCAGTTCGCCTTCCAGGATACGGTGCTGCGTGGTACGCCCGAGAATCGGCCGCGGTGGAAGCGCGCCGTGGAATTCGTCGACACGTCGATTGGCGAAGCGCTGGGCAAGCTGTACGTCGCCCGGCATTTCCCGCCGGAGAACAAGGCCCGCATGGAAGTGCTGGTCGGCAACCTGCTCGCGGCGTACAGGCAAAGCATCGACGCGCTGGATTGGATGAGCGCCGAGACGAAGAAGGAGGCCAAGGCGAAGCTCGGCAAGTTCACTCCGAAGATCGGATATCCAACGCAGTGGCGCGATTACACCAGCCTGACCGTCGCCAAGGATGATCTCGTCGGCAACTGGATGCGAGCGCAGGAATTCGAATACCGGCGCAACATCGCCAAGCTCGGCAAGCCGATCGACCGTACCGAATGGGGTATGCGGCCGTACACGGTCAACGCGTACTACAGCCGCGAGAAGAACGAGATCGTGTTTCCGGCGGCGATCCTTCAGCCGCCATTCTTCAACGTGGCCGCCGACGATGCCGTCAATTACGGCGGCATCGGCGCGGTCATCGGCCATGAGATCAGTCACGGGTTCGACGACGGCGGCAGCCGCTTCGACGGTGACGGCAACCTGCATCAATGGTTCACCGCCGACGATCTCAAGCGATTCAGGGACAAGACCCAGGCGCTGGTCGCGCAGTACGACCAGTACGAGCCGGTGCCCGGCTTCCACGTCAACGGCGCGCTGACCCTCGGCGAGAACGTCGCCGACAATTCGGGCTTGGCGATCGCCTACCGCGCGTACAAGATTTCGCTCGCGGGCAAATCGGCGCCCGTCATCGACGGCCTCACCGGCGAGCAGCGCTTTTATTACGGCTGGGCGCAGGTGTGGCGCGGCAAGTCGCGCGTACCCGAGACGATCCGCCTGATCAAGGTCGACCCCCACGCGCCGCAACAGGTGCGCGGTCTCGCGACGCTGCGCAACCAGCCCGGGTTCTACGAAGCCTTCGGCGTCAAGGAAGGCGACAGGATGTACCTGCCCCCGGATCAGCGCATCACTTTGTGGTGATGGGCGGCGCCGGCTTCAGATCGAGCGCGGTAAACACCAGCGCTGAATCGCCGTTGTAGGCGGGCGCCGCGTCGGCCGGCCTCGCCGCGACCAGCGCGCGGCCTTCGTGCGAATCCGGCAAAGGCGAGCGTTCGTACAATGTCAGCCTCGGTGCGGCGGCGGCGTCGAACGAGACTTCCACCGGCACCTCGCGCGTTCCGACGCCCCACACCCGCACGAACGTCGGCTCCTTGCCCTTCAGCTGATCGACGCTGACGGCTGCTTGACTATCGAGACGGATCGACTGGATGCCGGAATTCGGCGCCACGCCGATGCCGATCTGAAAGCCGCCGCGGCCGCTGCGCAGCGTTCCCCGCACCAACGTCGTGGCGCCCTGCGTCGCGACCTCGTTGACGATAAAGGTCGGCGCCGGCAGGTGTGGGCCGATGGCGTCCTTGAAGCGCCCTTCTCCCTTCAACAGCCCGAGCTGCCGGTATTCCTCGTCGCGCGGCGGGAATCGTTGCGCTTTCAGATATCGCTCGTCCGGTGCGCCGACAAAACCGATCAGCCAGCGCGGTTTCGCCGCCTGGTCGTCGTAGTAGACGATGTTCAGGCCCCGCGGATGCGCTGCCGAATACGCGGGTGTCTGGCTGGCGACCACCGCTGCACCCGCAACGACCACGGCGCACAGCGCGGAAAGAGCCCATGCAGAGGATGATCGTTCGCCAGGACTCGCCGCAAACACCGGCACCAGCGCCAGCGAGAACGGGATCAGCACCAGAATCTTGTACCGGCTCAGTTCGAAGCCGAGCACGAGCTCGAGTCCGACCAGGAACGCGAGCAAAAAGAACGCCGCGAGAACGAATCCGGTCAGCGCGGTCGCGCGCAGCGAGCGCGCGTGCCCTTTACGCAGCAACGTCTCGATCCACCCGGCGACCGCGACGCCGAGCACCGGCCAAAGGAACAGATACGACGCGCCGCCGATCGCGAACGCGACGCCGACGCCGAGCAGCGCCAGCAAAAGCCAGTTCACCAGCAACAGTGCGCGCGAATCGACGCGCCGACCACCGATTGCGGCGACGATCAGTGGCACGAGCAGTCCCGCGGTCGCGAGCGCGACGCGGCCTGGCCACGGCTGCGGATGATCGAGCGGATGCACGCCCGGCCAGATGCCCAGCGGATACGACAGCAGCCATCCCAGCGCAAACAGCAGCACCGGCACCGCGAGGAAAGCCGCCACCGCCCAGGCCGTCGTGCGCAAGGTGAACGCGTCGCGATGCACGGCGATCAGTCCGATGAGTCCCAGCAGCGCAACCAGCGCGATCGGCTCATTGAGCGCGGCTGGCCAGACCACGGTGACGAGGCCGAATACGTCGAAGTAGCTGGCATCGGACGACGCGGTCAGCGTTGCGAGATCGGCATCGGCAAGCGCTCCGGCGACCTCGAACGCATGCTCGCCGATGTGTTGCAGCGATCGACGGTCGATATATTGAAGGCTGTCCCGGACCGAGTGATACAGCGCCGCCGAATTGATGAACCCGAAATTGAAGCCCGACAATCCAAGCTTTCGATAGACCGAAAAGTCGGTGCTGTTAGGCAGCAATTTGTAGACTTCGTAGTTGACCGAGCTGGTCGACGGCCGCGCCACCGCGTGGGCGTACAAATCCATCAGTTGCGCGTTGCCGGGACCGGTTTCGAACATCATGCTCGCGCCCGACGCGCCGCGCGTATCAAAGTTGACGACGATCCCGACACGGCGCATCAGCGGATGGTGGTCGGCGAACGCGCGCGCGCCGCGCAAGCCCGTCTCCTCGCCGTCGGTGAGCAAAAAAATGACGTCGTTCCGCGTCGTCCTGGAGGCATAGGCGCGAGCGAGCTCGAGCACGACCGCCACACCCGCACCATCGTCGCTGGTGCCCGGACCCGCCGGCACGCTGTCGTAATGCGCGCTCGCCAGCACCGCCTTGCCGTCGCCCGTCCCCTTGTGCACGGCGACGATGTTCTCGACCGCAGTGCAGCCGGGAAAAAGGGGCGACGCGTCGCATTGAAACGCCGCCTGCACTTCGGGCGTGTATCCGGAGGCCCTGAGCTCGGCAAGGATGCGGTCGCGCACGACGGCGTTTTCCGGCGACCCGGTCGTATGCGGGCGTTGCTCTTTCAGCAGTGTCGACAGGGTGGCGAACGCATGCTCTTCGGAAAATGCGGTCTTGGTCGGGGCCGATGGCGCGACCAGCTGCGATTGCCACAAATACAGCAGCAGCGCCGTTATCGCCACGGCGAACACAAAACCTGCGATGACTCCGAACCGGCTGTTTCGCATCGCGCCTCCCCTAGAAGGCGCAATGCTAATCGGTTTTCGGACTAATAGCGCTTGGTCAGCGTCATGATCTGGCCTTCGCGCCGGATGTCCATGCGATTGAGGAAGCTCATGCCCAGCAAGGCGACCGGCAGGCTGTCGCCGTCCATGACGACCGCGTCGACGTTGTTCACGACCAGTTCGCCGACGCGCACGGTGTCGAGCTTGATGCGGTAGGCGGCGGCGACGCCGTTGGCGGTCTCCATCACCGCCTTGCGGCCTTTCAGGTAGTCCAGTCCGAGTCGACGCGCCTCGCTGGCGGGAAGCGAGATGTAGGTCGCGCCGGTATCGATGGTGAAGCGGATCGGAACGCCGTTGACCTGACCGTCGGCGACAAAATGGCCGCGCTCGTCGACGGTGGCCATCGCCGATGCGGCCGTCGTCGGCTGCATACGCGCGTGGCCGAGCCCCAACGCCATCCGCTGACCCTGGATGTCGAACGTCGCTCCGTCGGACTCGACCGACAACAGGACGATACCTTCGCGGGTCTTCTGCCCGACCGACAGCGTTTGCAGCGCGCCGCCGTCGATCTGCACGACGGCCTTGTTCGGGAACAGGCCGACGACGTTGACGTCGAGCGCGAGCGCGCCAGTCGAGATCAGCAAGCCGGCGATTATCGAAGCAAACCGATGACGACGATCCATGGTAGAGAGGTCCGGAATCAGTGGTCTTTTTCGCGACGCACCCGCATGATAGTCTTATCGACGCAAACCTCGCGCCAGCGAACGAAGTCGCCCTTGCCGACCCGCCCCACGACTCGATGACCTCCACCACGCACGCCGACGCTTCGACGCCGTCGTTGCCGACCGGTACGGTGACGTTCCTGTTCACCGACATCGAAGGCAGCACGCGCCTGTGGGAGTCGCAGCAGGCGGCGATGCAGGCCGCCCTGCCGCGGCACGACGCACTGGTGCGCGCGTGCATCGCGCACCATGGCGGCCACGTGTTCAAGACCGGCGGCGATGCCTTTTGCGCGGCGTTCCATACCGCGCCCGATGCGCTGGCGGCCGCACTCGAGTCGCAGCGCGCCATCCACGCCGAGCGGTGGCCGGAATCGGCGAAGCTCCGCGTGCGCATGGCGCTCCATACCGGCGCGGCCGAATTGCGCGACGGCGATTATTTCGGCGCCCCGCTCAATCGCGTCGCCCGCCTGCTGGCGGCCGGGCATGGCGGCCAGACGCTGCTGTCCGAGTCGACGCATGACCTGTGCCGCGATCACCTGCCGCCCCTGGTCACCGCCAAGGCGCTGGGCGAGCACGGGCTCAAGGATCTGGCGCGGCGCGAAGCGGTGTTCCAGCTCTGCCATCCCGACCTGCCGCAGAGTTTCCCACCGCTGAAGACCACGCTTGCACCGCTCGACCGCGAAATGCCTTCGATCGCGGTGCTGCCGTTCATCAACATGTCCCGCGACGAGGAGAACGAGTATTTCGCCGACGGTCTTTCGGAGGAATTGCTGAACGTGCTGGCGAAGATCCGCGGCCTGCGCGTCGCGTCGCGGACGTCGGCATTCTTTTTCAAGGGCAAGGACATCGACCTTCCGAGTGTCGCGCAAAAACTCAACGTCGCAACGGTTCTCGAGGGCAGCGTGCGCAAATCGGGCAAGCGGGTGCGCATCACCGCGCAGCTGATCCAGGTCGCGACCGATTCGCACTTGTGGTCGGAGACGTACGACCGCGAGCTCGAGGACATCTTCGCCGTGCAGGACGACATCGCGCAGTCAGTGGTCACGGAGCTGCGGGCGGCACTGCTGGGGGAAGGCCTGGGCGCAGTCGAGGAGGCCAAGGCGAAGGCCGAGGTGCACGCCGCCGCCGCCGGCCGCGCCGACAATCCGGAGGCGTACCGGCTCTACCTTCAGGGACGTTATTTCATCGAACGGATGACGCAGGCCGACCTGGCGCGAAGCGTCGATTACTTCCGGCAGGCGATCGCGCTGGATCCGGATTTTGCGCTCGGTTGGACGGGGCTGTCGCAGGCTTACGGTGTCCAGGCCGGCTACGGTTGGGCGCCAGTGGCGGAAGGATACGAACGGGCGCGCGATGCGGCCAAACGAGCGCTGGCGATCGCGCCGGACCTGGCGGAAGGACACGTCTGTCTCGGGCATGTGCTCGAGAGTCACGACTGGGACTGGAAAGGCGCCAACGACGAATATCAGCGCGCGTTCGCGCTGGCGCCGGGCAACGCCGACGTGCTGCGCGCCGTTGCAGGGATGACGCGGATTTTCGTCGGACCGGAGGCGGGCGTCGAACTGTTGCGCCAGGCGGTGGCGCTGGATCCGTTGAGCTCATCCGCTCATCGCATGCTGGGCTTGCGCTGTTTTCTGGCCGGCCGCCTGGACGAGGCGACAGCGGCGCTGAAGACGTGCCTCGATCTGAATCCCAAGGCCGGCCTGGTCCATTGCTTTCTCTGCGCCACAAGCCTGGCGCAAGGCCGCGCGGCCGAGGCGCTCGAGTTGGCGGAGCGCGAGGTTCTGCCGGATTTTCGATTGGTGGGGATTGCGCTCGCACGACACTCGCTCGGTCACAAGGAAGAGTCGGACGCGGCTGTGGCGCAGCTGATCGAACGCCATGGCAACGAAGCGGCCTACCAGGTTGCGGAGACTTACGCCTGGCGCGGCGAACCCGACCGCGTGTTCGAATGGCTGGAACGCGCCTACACGCAGCGCGATCCCGGCCTGTCGATGACTTCCTCCGACCGCTTCTTCCGGCCAGTGCACGATGACCGTCGCTGGCCGCCTTTCCTGAAGAAAATGGGATTCCCCAGTCGTT
>DATASF010000056.1:0-35618 GCA_036269335.1 Casimicrobiaceae bacterium | reverse complement strand
TGGCGGGCTTCAAGATTCAGGCCGCCTGCGGGATCAAACCTTGAAGCCCGCCACCGATGAGCGCAGTTCCGCCGCGAGCCGCGTCAGCTGCCCGATCGACACGTTGGTCTGCTTGGTGCCCTCGGTCGTCTCCTCGGTGATCTTCAGGATGCCCTGCATGCCGCGGGTCACGTCCGACACCGAAGCCGACTGCTTCTGCGTCTGCGCCGAGATGCCGCCGATCAATTCGGCGAGCTCGCGCGACACGCGCCGGATCTCGTCCAGCGCCTGCCCGGCCGCGTCGGAGAGCTTCGTACCCTCGACCACGCCTACCGTGCTCTTTTCCATGGCCGCGACCGCGTCCTGGGTGTCGGCCTGAATCGTCTTCACGATGGCCTCGATCTGCTTGGTCGCTTCGCCCGAGCGCTCGGCCAGTCGCTGCACTTCTTCCGCGACCACGGTGAAGCCGCGTCCCGCCTCGCCGGCCGACGCGGCCTGGATCGCGGCGTTCAGCGCCAGCACGTTCGTCTGCTCGGTGATGTCCGAAATCAGCTCGACGATCTCGCCGATCTCCAGAGACGATTCGCCCAGGCGCTTGATCCGCTTGGCGGTGTCCTGGATCTGCGTCCGGATTTCGTTCATGCCGGATATCTGGTTGTGCACCGCCTCGCCGCCTTTTTCGGCGGCTGCCAGCGATTGCTGCGCAACCCGCGCCGACTGCGCCGCGGTCTGCGACACCTCGTTGATCGACTGCGCCATCTGCAGGACCGACGCGGATGCCTGCTGGATCTCCTTGTTCTGCCGCTGCGAGGCCTCGTACAGGCGGTTCGAGATCGCCTGCGCGTCGGTCGTCGCCTTGGCCACCTGGTCGGTCGCCGAGTTGATCCCGCGGACCAGCGTGCGGAGCTCCTCGATGGTGAAGTTGATCGAATCCGCGATCGCTCCGGTCACGTCCTCGGTCACCGAGGCCTGCACGGTCAGATCGCCGTCGGCGAGGTTGCCCATCTCGTTCAGCAGCCGCAGAATCGCTTCCTGGTTCCGCTTGTTCTCCTGCTCGCTCTCGAAGGCGCGCACGCGGCCGTCCTCGCGCGACACCCAGCCATAGGCGATCAGCGCGATGAGGGCCAGCAAGGCGAAGGTCATCGCGGCCCACAAGGTGAAGCTTCGCACCGTCGTCTGGCCGTCGAATTCGCCGGTCAGCGCGGTCGTATCGGCCAGCAGCGGCTCCGATTCCTGGTTGATGCCGCGCGCGGCCTGCTTGGCGAGCACCAGCCGTTGCATGTTCTGCAGGATGGCGTTGACGCCGGTCTCGTAGCTGGCGAACCGCTTCTGCAGCTCGGTCAGCGTCGCGCGCGCATCGTCGGCCCGCACCGCGCCCGGAAGCCGCAACGCGTCGCTTCCCTTCAACAGACCGTTGAGGATGTCGCGGAACGTGCCGGTGTCCTTGCCGAGCAGGAACGCGACTTCCGGATCGATCTCGTCCGACGAAACGAGCGAATTCGCGTTCTTGGCGATCCGCTGCGAAAGCACGGCAAGCTGGTTGGTGAAGTCGACTTCGCGCAGCGACCCGCCGGCGAATGCGATCTGCGCCGACGCCTGCTGCGCGAGCTCGAGCAGCGCGTTGTTGCCCTGATTGATCCCCTCCAGGCCCTTCGACAGCGAAACCAGCGCGGTCTGGTTGTCGACCACGGTGGTCGCGTTCTTCTCGACCCGCTCCCAGCGTGCCTCGAGCGCGCCGAGCGCCTTCTGTAGCGCCTCGTTGGTGGCGACGTCGACGTTGGTGCCGTGCACGACGCCGCCCTTGGTCAGCGCGTCCAGGTCGGCGCGAAAGCGGTCGCGGGAATCCTTGACGCTTTCGAACGCGCCGGCATTGCCTTGCACCGCCAGCGCGGTACCGCGCGCCAGGCGCTGCGAGAGCATCTGCATTTCGGTCGCGGTCGTCGAGCTCGCGCCAGCCTGCGAGTTCGCCCGATAGTTGAGCCACAGCATTGCGCCGGCGAGAAGGCCGAACAGCAGCAACAGCACGCCCAAGATCTGGTACTGCCTGGCGATCGGCAGATGCCCGATGAACCAGAGCCGCCCCGGCTGCTTCATCTCGGGGCTCGCGCTCCGCATCTGGTCCATGATCGATGGTGCGGCCAGCGGGTCGTAGCCGCGCGCGGCGCCGCTCATCTTGACTTGCGTCGTCGGCTCTTCGAGGTCGGCTTCGGACAGGATCTGTCCCCTGCCCGCACCTGCTCCCAAGAGACCTTTGAATGTGAATGCCATGATTCCTCCCCCAGAAGGGTCGTTACGCCTGCATGAATCGGTCAGACTGTGCTCAAAGCTACAGTCCGACTTGAAGAAAGCCCGGGTCCTGCGCCAGCAGGGCCAGATCGATTTCCTGCCACACGCCGCCGGCCGTGTCGGTCCAGCGCGCGCCGTACCACGCCGGCGCGTCGACCGCGGCGTCGCTGCGCGTCAATTCGGCGAGATTGCTCAAACCCAGCACACGCGTCACCACCAATCCTGCGCGCAGTTCGCCGACGCGCGGCCCGAACAGGACCAGCCGCGCCTGCGCCGCGCCGACGGTCAACGGCTCGATCGCCTCGCCCAGGAATCCGGCGAAGTCGATAACGCTGTAAAGATTGCCGCGGATATTGGCGATGCCCAGATACCACGGACGGGTCAGCGGCACCGTCGCCATCGTCGGAATCGCGATAACCTCGCCGGCGTCCGCCAGCCGGATCAGCCATTGCTTGCCGCCGCAGGCAAGACCCAGGCGGGATTGTTCGACCTGCTGCGTCGTCTTCGCCGCGAGGCGTGCCGCCAGTTCCTGCTGGAAGGCGCGAAGGTCGAGCTTGGCGGCGCGGGCCATTCGGAATTAGCCGAGCGCCGTGATTTTGGCGATCAACTCGTCGCGGTTCACCGGCTTGACGATGTAGTCGCGCGCGCCCTGGCGCATGCCCCAGATCTTGTCGGTTTCCTGGGTCTTGGACGTGCAAAGGATGATCGGGACGCTCCGCGTCGCCGGATCGCGACTGATCGCGCGCGTCGCCTGGAATCCGTTGAGTCCGGGCATCACGACATCCATCAATATCAGGTCGGGCTTCACCGTCTTCGCCTTGAGGATCGCGTCTTCGCCGTTGTCGCTGGCGACCACCTCGTACCCCGCCTTGGTCAGCATGTCGTTGAGGACGTGCCGCTCGGTTGGCGAGTCGTCGACGATCAATACGCGTTTTATGGCCATTGTTTCCGCACCCCTTGCTTCCCTTCTTCGCGCCCCGTTCGGGGCGTCGCTCAATGCGCCGCCGATTTGACGTGCGTCCCGACCGCCTTCAACAGGCTCTCCTTGGTGAAGGGCTTGGTCAGGTACTGATCGGACCCGACCATTCTGCCGCGTGCCCGGTCGAACAGCCCATCCTTCGACGAAAGCATCACCACCGGCGTCTGGTGAAAGCGCGAATTCTTCTTGATCAGCGCACAGGTCTGGTAACCGTCCAGCCGCGGCATCATGATGTCGACGAAGATCAGGTCCGGCTGGTGGTCGGCGATCTTGGCCAGCGCATCGAAGCCGTCTTCGGCGAGGATCACCGTGCACCCGGCCTGGAGCAGGAAAATCTCGGCGCTGCGACGAATCGTGTTGCTATCGTCGATCACCATGACCTTCGCACCCGTCAAGGCGACTGGATCCGGCAAATCAGTTCCTCCCGCGTTGAAGCTCGGTCCTGCATCCAGCGCAATCGTTTCCATTTCAAGCCCTCGAAAGTTTGCCACGTATAGGACCAAATGCCTAGAGCATAATCCTTGCCAGAACGGGCAAACCTGAGGTTTTTGAGCGATTTGCAACATCGACGCAGCGAAATTGAGCGAAAAACTGCCGTAGCAGGTCACCACCGCGCAGGTGCTAGGGGCCGGCCCGCGACGTCGGAGGCGCCTCCCGCCGAGCGATTTCATGCTCCGCGGACGCCGCATATGTGCCGTTCGGGGACCTCAAAAACAGGTCGCCGGCGGCGACCGGTCCGGGCGTTGCCCCGGGGCGACCTAAGCGGCCCGCGCCGGCCGGGCAGCGCTAGCGCCCGAGAAACATCCGGTAGGCCGGGTTGGCCGTCTCGTCGACCCCGTAGTACCCGAGGCGCTTGAGGAAGCCGCGGAAATTGGCGTGATCGGCGGGCGGGACCTGCATCCCGACCAGCACGCGCCCGTGGTCGGCGCCGTGGTTGCGGTAATGAAACAGGCTGATGTTCCAGCCGCGGCTCATGCTGTTCAGAAACCGCATCAGCGCGCCTGGCCGCTCGGGAAACTCGAAACGGTAAAGGATCTCGTTCTCCGCCGCCGGCGCGTGGCCGCCAACCAGATGGCGCACATGGAGCTTGGCCATTTCGTTGTCCGACAGGTCGTACGCCTCGATCCGCCGCGCGTGCATTGCGCGGAGCAGCGCCGCGGTTTCGTGCCGGTTGGCGACTTCGACGCCGACGAAAATGTGCGCGACGCGCGGATCGGCGTAGCGATAGTTGAATTCGGTGACGCTGCGCTTGCCGAGCAGCGCGCAGAACTCGCGAAAGCTGCCCGGCCGCTCCGGTATGGTCACTGCGAAAATCGCTTCGCGCGCTTCCCCCAGCTCGGCCCGTTCGGCGACAAAGCGCAGACGGTCGAAATTCATGTTGGCGCCGCAGGCGATCGCGACGAAGGTCCTCCGTTTCGGCCGATGCCGCTCGCACCATGCCTTGACGCCGGCGACCGACAGCGCGCCGGCCGGCTCGAGCACCGCGCGCGTATCCTCGAACACGTCCTTGAGCGCGGCGCAGATCGCGTCGGTGTCGACGGTGATCATGTCGTCGACCAGCTCCCGGCAGATGCGAAACGTTTCCTTGCCGACCTGTTTGACCGCGACGCCGTCGGCGAACAGGCCGACGTGTCCCAGGCGGATGCGGCGCCCGGCGGCGAGCGACCGGGTCATCGCGTCGGAGTCGACCGGCTGCACGCCGATGACTCTCACTTCCGGGCGCACCCGCTTCACGTAGGAGGCAATGCCGGCGATCAGCCCGCCTCCGCCGACGGCGACGAAGATCGCGTCCAGCGGTCCCTGGCACTGGCGCAGGATTTCGATGGCGATCGTGCCCTGGCCGGCGATCACATCGGGATCGTCGTAGGGATGGATGAACGTCGTCCGCCGCGCCTTTTGCAGCTTGACCGCGTGCGCATACGCGTCGCTGTACGAATCACCGTGCAGGACGACGGTCGCGCCGCGCTCCTCGACCGCCTGGATCTTGATCGACGGCGAGGTGACCGGCATGACGATCGTCGCCTTGCAACCCAGCCGCTGCGCGGCCAGCGCGACGCCCTGCGCGTGGTTGCCGGCCGACGCCGCGACGACGCCGCGCGCGCGCTCGGCGGCCGAAAGATGCGCCATCCGGTTGTAGGCGCCGCGAAGCTTGAACGAAAATACCTCCTGCTTATCCTCCCGCTTGAGCAGCACACGGTTGCCGATGCGGCGCGACAGCATCGGCGCCGGCTCGAGAGGCGATTCGATCGCGACGTCGTAGACCTTCGCGTTCAGGATTCTTTGCAGGTAGTCGATCGGCACGGGGCGAACGAGGCGTGGACGAGGCAGCGAGCGTAGCAGAAACGCGTGTGCGCCCAAAGCCGGCGTTCGTTCGCATCCGCGTATTTCTGTTAGGCTTGCGCGCACTGCTTTTCGTCGCGCCGGACACCGGCGTGAACAGGCCCAGTCCGTGACCGCCAAGACGCTCGCCGTCGTCGACCTCGGATCGAACAGCTTCCGCCTGGAGATCGGCCGCGTCGAAGGCGACCAGATCTACCGGCAGGACACCTGGCGCGAGACCTTGCGCTTCGGCGCCGGCATCGATCGCAGCGGGCGCATCAGCCCGGCGGCGATGAAGGTGGCGCTTGCCTGTCTCGCGCGGTTCCGCGAGCGACTGTCCGGTGTCCATCCCTCGGCGGTGCGCGCGGTAGCGACCAATGCGTTTCGCGTCGCGGCCAACGCGCGCGAGTTTCTGCCCAGGGCCGAGCGCGCGCTGGGATCACGGATCGACGTGATCAGCGGGCACGAAGAAGCGCGCCTGATCTATCTGGGCGTCGCCCACGAGCTGCCTCCGTCGGACGCGCCGCGCCTGGTGGTCGACATCGGAGGCGGGTCGACCGAATTCATCATCGGCCGCGGGCTCGAGCCCGACCGGCTCGAATCGCTGACCCTGGGCTGCGTCAGCACCACGCAGAAATTCTTTCCCGACGGCATGGTCACCGCGACCGCGCTCGATGCGGCGGTGACCGCGGCCCGCGTCGAAATCGAAGCCATCGCCGGCGATTTCGGCGCCGGTCACTGGAAGAACGCCTATGCGTCGTCGGGCACGGCCGCCGCGCTCGCCGAAATCCTCGAGCAAAACGGCTTCTCCGCCGGCGGCATCACACCGGCCGGACTCGACCGCCTGAAGAAGCGCCTGGTTCGCGCCCGGGATCCGTCACGGTTGAAGCTCAACGCGCTCAAGCCCGAGCGCGTCCCGGTGCTCGCCGGAGGTCTCGCCATCATGAGCGCGGCGGTCACCGAGCTCGCCATCGAGCGGATCGATCCGGTCGGCGGTGCGTTGCGGCTGGGCGTACTCTACGACCTGCTCGGCAGAACCGTCGACCGCGACGCTCGACAGCTGACCGTCGAGCGCTTTCTGGATCGCTATCAGGTCGACCGCCGCCATGCCACTCGAGTCGACGCGCTCGCGAGCGGCTTGTTCCGCCGTGCCGCGCCCAGGGCCGGCGCGGAGCAGACGCAGATGCTGCACTGGGCGGCGCTGCTGCACGAGATAGGCATGTCGGTCTCGCACATCGGGTTTCACAAGCACGGCGCGTACATCCTTCAGCACGCCGACATGCCCGGGTTTTCAGCGGGCGAGCAGGCGCGGCTGGCCTTGCTGGTCTACGGCTGCCGCGGCGGCCTGACCAAGGTCCGCGGCGAGCTCGGCGATCCGGTGGTGCGCGCGCAGATCGCGGCGCTGCGGCTGGCCGTGCTGTTCTGTCACGCGCGAACCGAGGTCGCGCCGCCGCATGTCGCGTTGAAGACCCGGGGCGGCGTCGCCGTCCGGGTGAGCCGGCGCTGGCTCGGGGCCCACCCGTTGACCGCCTACCTGCTGGAGCGGGAACGCGCGCAGTGGCACGGGCTGCACGCCCGGTAGCGCCGGTTGCACGGCACCGCGGCGGGACTCAAAAGCCGCGCTAGACGTAATCGGGCCCGATGACGACCTTGAGCACGACCCCGGCGCCTTCCTCGCGCGCCCGGTTGGACAGCCACCAGACAGCGGCTTTGCGCATGCCCCATGGCGCGTCGCTGCCCGACAGCAGCAGCGCCGCGGTTTCACCCAGGGTCGGCTGATGGCCGACGATCAGCCTCGCCTCGCGCGCGTCGGGCCATCCGGCGGCGGCGAGCACGGCGGCGGCGGTCGCGCCCGGAGCGATCTCGGGCACGGTCTTGAACTTCCGCCCGAGTGCGTGCGCGGTCTGCTGGGCGCGCTCGGCGGGACTCACCAGAATCCTGCAACCGTCGGGCAGGCGGCCGTCGAGCCACGCGGCCATGCGCTCGGCCTGCCGGACGCCTTTGGCGGTCAGCGGCCGTCCGAGATCAGGCTCGCCCGGTTCGGCGTCGGCGTGTCGCCAGAGGATCAGATCCATGGATGACGGCAGCTCCGCTCAGCGAGGGGCACCGGGACGTTCGGCCAGCCGATCGAGCAGGAGTTCCTGCGTCGCGCAGGGCCGTCCGCGCCGGGCGGGCTTCGCGCGAACGTAGTCGCCGTCGGCGCCGAGGTCCCAGGCGCTGCAATTATCGTCGAAGCACACCTGGAGCCCTTCGGCGATGACGCGCGCCTTGAGCTCCTTGTCGAGCACGGGAAACGCCACCTCGATGCGTCGAAACAGGTTTCGGCCCATCCAATCCGCGCTCGACAGATAGACATCTTCGCTGCCGCCGTTGGCGAAATACCAGATGCGTGGATGCTCGAGAAAGCGGCCGACGATCGAGCGGACGCGTATGTTGTCGGACCATCCCTTGACGCCGGGACGCAGCGCGCACGCGCCGCGAACGATCAGATCGATTTTCACGCCGGCTTGCGAAGCGGCATAGAGGGCCCTGATGACCGCTTCCTCGACCAGACCGTTCATCTTGGCCATGATACGCGCGGGCTCGCCTTCCCTGGCGTGCCGGGTCTCGCGGTGTATCGCCGCAAGCAGCTGACGATGCATCGTGAAGGGTGCGAGCCAGAGGCGTTTCAGCCGGTTCGAGCGGGCAAGGCTGGTGATGTGCAGGAAGACCTCGGCGACATCGGCGCACAGTTCCGGATTGACGGTGAGCAGGCCGAAGTCGGTATATTGCCGCGCGGTGCGCGGGTGATAGTTTCCCGTGCCCAGGTGCGCGTACGGCCGCAGCCGGGGGCGGCCCGCGGCGTCGGGCTCGCGGCGCAGCAGCAACGCGAGCTTCGCGTGAGTCTTCAGACCGAACACGCCGTACACGACCTGCGCGCCGGCTTCCTCCAGACGCTCGGCCCAGTTGATGTTCGCCTCCTCGTCGAACCGCGCCAGGAGCTCGACGACGACGGTGACTTCCTTGCGGCGGCGCGCAGCCTCGACCAGCGCGTCCATCAGGATCGAATTGACGCCGGTCCGATAGACAGTCTGCTTGATCGCCACGACGTCGGGGTCGTCGCTCGCCTTGCGGATGAACTCGACCACCGGGTCGAACGACTGATACGGATGGTGCAGCAGGATGTCGTGCTGCCGGATCGCGGCCAGGATGTCGGGATGGTCGCGGAGGCGGTCCGGCGTCCCGGGCGCGAACGGCGGATACTTGAGCTCGGTGCGGTCCGATTCGTCGACCAGCGTCGTCAATCTGGCCAGATTGACCGGCCCGTCGCAGCGATACAGATCGGCCTCCTCCAGCTCGAATTGCTGCAGCAGGAGCTGGGCGAGCGGCGGCGCGCAATTGGCCGCGACTTCCAGCCGCACCGCGAGACCGAACTGACGCTGCGGCAGCTCGCCCTCGAGCGCCTGCCTCAGATTCTTGACCTCCTCGTCGTCGAACCACAGATCGGCATCGCGCGTCACGCGAAACTGCGAATAGCCGACGACGCGCCGTCCGGCGAACAGCTCGCCCAGATGCGCGTGGATGATCGAGGCGAGCAGCACAAAGCTGTTGGCCGGTGCCACCTCGGCGGGCAGCTCGATCACTCGCGGCAACTGGAGTGGCGCCTTGACGATCGCAATGGCCGTTTCGCGGCCGAACGCGTCGCTGCCGGAAAGCTCGACGACGAAGTTCAGGCTCTTGTTGACGACTTGCGGAAAAGGGTGCGCCGGATCGAGCCCGATCGGACTCAGCAGCGGCTTGACCTCGCGCCGGAAATAATCCGCGACCCACGCGCGTTGGGCGCCGTTGCGCTCGGCATGCCGCAGCAAGCGTATCCCCGCCTCGGCCATCGCGGGCAGCACCTCGCCGTTCAGCGTGCGATAGATGTCGGCGACCAGCAGGTGCGTCTGTTCGCAAAGGCGCGACGACTGCACGCGCAGCTCGTGGAGCGTCACGCCGGGCGGGGGTGCCTTGACGCGAAGCTGCTCGCGCATCCCGGCGACGCGGATCTCGAAGAATTCGTCCAGATTGCTGCTGACGATGCACAGGAAGCGCAACCGCTCGAGAATCGGCACGGCGGCGTCCTGCGCCAGCGCCAGGACGCGGCGGTTGAACGCAAGCAGCGAAAGCTCGCGATTGATCAGCGGCGGTGCGGCCGTCTTGGCGGGCAATTCGGGCGGCATCGGGGTATCAAAGGCGCCGTGGGCCGGCCATCGCGGCGACGCCTGTCAGTCTGGCCGGCCCAGGTTACCGGCATGTTACCGGCGGCTCAATCGCCGGCGACCGCGAGCCACAGGCACGCTCCCCTGACCTCGCGATCGAGCTCGGCCAGATAGGCGCGGTGAGCGGCGAGCTCTTCCGCCGAGGGCAGGACGAGAATCAGTTGTAGCGTGCCCGCGGCGGCGAAGCCTTCGCCGGCTTCCGGGCGCGGCGTGACGATGTCGATCGTCAGCGATTCCTGGCCCCGCGTCATCGCCAGATAGACTTCGGCGAGCAGTTGCGCGTCGAGCAGCGCACCGTGCAGCGTCCGGTGCGCGTTTGCGACGCCGAAGCGCTCGCACAGCGCGTCGAGGTTGTTGCGCTTCCCCGGGAACTGCTCGCGCGCCAGGGCCAGCGTGTCGACGACCTCGGCGGCGATGGCGGCGCTGGTCGACATGCCCAGGCGCGTCAGCTCTCCGTCGAGAAAGGCGACGTCGAACGGGGCGTTGTGGATGATCCACTGCGCGCCGCGCGCGAAAGCGATGAATTCGTCCGCGATTTCCCCGAACTTCGGCTTGTCGCGCAGCATTTCCCACGACAGGCCGTGCACATCGCTGGCGCCCAGGTCGATCTCGCGGTCGGGGTTGATGTAGAAGTGGACGTTGCGGCCGGTCGGCCGGCGATCGATCAGCTCGACCGCGGCGATTTCGATGATGCGGTGGTCCTTCGGGTCGAGACCGGTGGTTTCGGTGTCGAGGATCAGCTGGCGCATGCAACCACGCTAAGTCTTGTACCGCTTGATCGTCGCCTGGATCTCGGCGATCGCGCGCTCGATCTCGTCGTCGGTCAGGTCGCGCTGCATCCCCTTGCGGTCGGTCAGCGTCAGCGTGCGGTCGATCTCGGTCTGGAATTCGCCCAAGCCCATCGTCTCGGTGATCGTCGTCGTCGGCTCGTCGGTCAGCGTCTCCGGTCCCCAGCGCACGGCGATCAGCGAAAGATTGTCGCCGTCGGCTCCGCCGCGCACCTCGGCCTCCCGCATCAGCACGGGCAAGGACTTGAGTATCGGCGCGCCGGTGAGCGCACGCGCGATTTCCTCCTGCGGATAGACGCTCCAGAGTCCGTCGGTGCACATCACGATCAGGTCACCGTTGCGCAACGGCGTCCGCCGCGACAGGTCGATCACCGGCTCGACCAGTCCGCCCAGGCAGCTGAAGATCTTGTTGCGATCGGGATGGTTGACGACTTCGTGCGCGCCTATCAGGCCTTGATCGACCAGGTACTGGACTTTCGAATGGTCCTTGGTCTGCCCGATCAACCCTCCCTGCCGAAACAGGTAGAGGCGCGAGTCGCCGACGTGTGCCCAGTAAGCGTAGTTCGACTGCACGATACACGCGACGCAGGTCGTCCGCGGCGTTTCCAGCATCGAGAACTGCTCGGCGTACGAGCCCAGGGCCTGGTGGGCGCGCAGCATCGAGTCCTGCAGAAATTTCAGCGGATTCTTGAGCGTCGGCTTGGCTTCCTGCTGGAAGCGCTCGATGAACAGGCGCACGGCGATCTGCGCTGCGATCTCGCCGCCGGCATGTCCGCCCATGCCGTCGGCGACGACCAGCAGCAGCGTGTCGCGGCTGTACGTATATGCGAGCCGGTCCTGATTGATCTTGCGCTGACCCTTGCGGCTCTCCTGGAATATCGTGAAGCGCATGGACAGGCCCTACATTACTTCGGTGAACAGCCGCTTTTTCAGGTTGTCGAGGAAAGTGAGCTTGCGCTTGCGCGGCGCGATTTCGCGGATCGCCTTTTGCAGCGCGAACACGCTTTGCGGCCGCTCGAGCGGATCGAGCCGCAGGCACCAGTCGATGACCTCGAGCACGTTGTCTGAATAGGCCCCGGCCCAGATCTTCTTGGCCGACACCAGGTGATCTTCGTTGAGCCGCGCGTCGGCGGCCTGCGGAGCGAACGCCGCCAGACAGGCGAACATGCTCGCGCCGATCCCGTAGACGTCGGTCCACGGTCCCAGGCGGTCGGGCTCGCGGTATTGCTCGGGCGCGGCAAACCCCGGCGTGTACATCGGCGCGAGCTTCGGCCGCGAAGTCGTCAGCGTCTGCCGTGCGGCGCCGAAATCGAGCAGTACCGGGCTGCCGTCGGTGCGCAGATAGACGTTGGCCGGCTTGATGTCGAGGTGCAGCAGCTTGTGCGTGTGCACTTCTCGCAAGCCGTTCAGCAGGTGCATGAACACGTGACGCACCAGCCGCTCGGACATCTGGTCCTGGCGGAGCTGGATCTGCTGCTGCAGCGTGCGCCCCCGCTCGTAGCGCATCACCATGTACACCGTTTCGTTGGCGCGGAAGAAATTGAGCACGCGCACGACGTTCGGGTGATTGATCTTCGCCAGCGCGCGCCCCTCCTCGAAAAAGCACTTCATCCCGTAGCGGAACGAAGTCAGGTTCTCGGCGGAGCTGGCGCGAACGATGTCGCCGTCGGTGCGCAGCACCAGCGACGAAGGCAGGTATTCCTTGATGGCGACCGGCGCGCCCGCATCGTCGAAGGCGCGATAGACGATCGAAAAGCCGCCGCGGCTGATCTGGCGATCAATCCGGTAATTGAGCAGCTGGTATCCGGAGGGGAGTGCCTGGTTGGTGACGCCCATTGGGCTTGCTGTTGAGGCTTAAGACTTGCACGTCAAAGGGATAAGCTCTACATTCTCGACAACCGCGGCGATAAAGTAAAGAATTCGTTCGTCGTTCTTTGGTCTTGGTCGCGCATCGTTGCGCTTCCACCCATCTTCCAGCCGGTACGACTTGTACGCCACGGACTCGCGATGATTCTGAGCATGACCGGCTTTGCCGCGGTCGCTGCCGAATTGCCCGGCTGCTCGCTGGCGGTCGAATTGCGGTCGGTCAATCACCGCTATCTGGACTTGCAGCTGCGCGTGCCCGACGAGCTTCGCGCGATGGAAACCGCGATCCGCGAAGCGCTGGCGCGAGAGCTCAAGCGCGGCAAGATCGACTGCCGGATTTCGTTGAATCGAACCACGCCGGGCGCGTCAGCGCTGGCGATCAACGGTGAGCGCGTTGCGCAGCTTCGCGACGCGGCCAGCGAAGTGCAGCGCCACGCCCCCGGCAGCGCGCCGCTGTCGATCGTCGAGATACTGCGTTGGCCCGGCGTATTGACCGAACCCTCGGTCGACGCTGGGACGCTGGCCGAGCAGACGCTGCTGCTGGTGCAGCAGGCGCTGCGCGATCTCGGCGGCTCGCGGGCGCGCGAAGGCGCGAAGCTGCGCGAGATGCTCGAGGAGAACTGCCGAGGCATCGAGGGCCAGCTCGAGCGCGTCGCTCCGCGCGTGCCGGCGATCCACGATGCCTATGTCGAGAAGCTCGGCGCCCGCCTGCGCGACGCCGGCCTCGATCCCGATAACGACAGGCTCAAGCAGGAGCTCGCGCTGTTTGCCGCCAAGGTCGACGTCGCCGAGGAGATTTCGCGCTTGCAGACGCACGTCGCCGAAGTGCGGCGCGTGCTCTCGGCCGGTGGCAGCAGCGGCAAGCGCCTCGATTTTCTGATGCAGGAGCTCAATCGCGAAGCCAACACGCTGGGCTCCAAATCGGTCGACGCCGAGCTGTCGCACGCCGCGCTCGAGCTCAAGGTGCTGATCGAGCAGATGCGCGAGCAGGTGCAGAATATTGAGTAGGAGTCCCACCGGCAGCCCGGCGAGGGGCCCCGTGCGTGAGCACGGGGATCGACGGGGAATTGCGAGTGCGGCCGCGGCCGACCGCGGGATGCGCGCATGCTGAAGACGGACAAGGAGGCCGCCTAAACGATGGCCACTGCGACCGGCACTCTTTTCGTCGTCGCGGCGCCTTCGGGCGGCGGCAAGACCAGCTTGACGCGCGCGCTGCTGGAAAAAGAGCCCGGCATCCGCCTCTCGGTCTCGTACACGACGCGGCCGCCGCGTCCGGGCGAGCAGGAGGGCGTCGACTACCATTTCGTCTCGACCGAGCGCTTCATGGCGCTGCGCGACGCCGGAGAGTTTCTCGAGCACGCCCACGTCCACGGCAACTGGTACGCGACCTCGGCAAGCTGGCTCAGGAAGGAGATCGACGCGGGCCAGGACGTCCTGCTGGAAATCGACTGGCAGGGCGCGGCGCAGGTGCGCCGCCTGATCCCGTCGTCGGTCCACATCTTCATCCTTCCGCCGTCGCTCGCGCTGCTCGAGGAGCGCCTGCACCGCCGCGGCCAGGACGACAAGGCCACGATAGCGCGCCGCCTCGACGCCGCGCGGGACGAGATCCGCCATTGCGCCGAGTTCAATTATGTTATTATTAATCAGGACTTTGCCACTGCGGTCGACGACTTGAGCGCCATCGTGCGGGCTTCCCGCCTGCGCGCGGCACAGCAATGCGTCCGCCACGAGGCACTAATTGCGCAACTCATTTAGCGAGCCGGCGAATTTCCGACCCGGCGCGCAAGGAAGGCACCATGGCCCGGATCACGATCGAAGACTGCCTCATCAGGATACCCAACCGCTTCGAGCTCACCCTCGCCGCGACCAATCGCGCGCGGCAGATCAGCGCCGGGTCGCAGCCGCTGGTCGAGAGCGACCGCGACAAGACGACGGTGATCGCACTGCGCGAAATCGCTGCCGGCAAGATCGGCATCGAAATGCTGCTCAAACCGCAAAGTTGACTTGCATCGGGCGGCTTAACCCCAACGTGATCAAGCATGTCGGAAATCGCCGAATTTACCCGACACCTTGGTCACTACCTGCAACCGCCTGACGTCGCGCTCGTAGAGAGGGCGTTCGCCTTTTCCGAGCAGGCGCACCAGGGACAATTCCGCAAGTCGGGCGAGCCTTACATCACCCATCCGCTGGCGGTCGCCAGCATATTGTCGCAGTGGCGGCTGGACGCCCAGGGGCTCGCCGCCGCGCTCCTCCACGACGTGATGGAGGACAGCGGCATCACCAAGAACGAGATCGAGACCTCGTTCGGCAAGCCCGTCGCCGAGATGGTCGACGGCGTGTCCAAGCTCGACCAGATCGAGTTCCAGTCGCGCGAGGACGCGCAGGCCGAGAATTTCCGCAAGATGCTGCTGGCGATGGCGCAGGACGTCCGCGTCATCCTGATCAAGCTTGCCGACCGGCTGCACAACATGCGCACGCTCGACGCGATGGCGCCCACCCATCGCGAGCGCATCGCCCGCGAGACGCTGGACATCTACGCGCCGATCGCCAATCGTCTCGGCCTGAACGCACTGTATCTCGAGCTGCAGGAGCTTTCGTTCAAGCATCTGCATCCGGCGCGCTACCGGGTGCTGGCCAAGGCAATCAAGGCGGCGCGCGGCAACCGGCGCGAAGTGATGAACCGGATCCTGCAGTCGATCCGCGACGGCCTGAAGCAGGCCGACATCGCGGCGACGGTCACTGGAAGAGAAAAGACGATCTACAGCGTCTACAAGAAAATGCGCGAGAAGCGGTACACGTTCTCGCAGGTGTTCGACATTTACGGAGTGCGCGTCCTGGTCAGGGACACGACGGCCTGCTACGCGGCGCTCGGCGTGCTGCACAATCTCTACAAGCCGATCCCCGGAAAATTCAAGGATTACATCGCCATTCCGAAGGCGAACGCCTACCAGTCGCTGCATACGACGCTCTTCGGCCCGTTCGGCACGCCGCTGGAGGCGCAGATCCGGACGCAGGACATGCACCGCATCGCCGAGTCCGGCGTCGCCGCCCACTGGCTGTACAAGGCCGGAGGCGAGCGCGACATCGCCGAGGCGCAGGAGCAGACGCATCGCTGGCTGCAGAGCCTGCTCGAGATACAGTCCGAATCGCGCGACTCGAAGGAGTTTCTCGAGCACATCAAGGGCGACCTGTTTCCCGACGCGATCTACGTGTTCACGCCGAAGGGCAAGATCATGGCGCTGCCTCACGGCGCGACCGCGGTCGACTTCGCCTACGCGGTGCACACCGACGTCGGCCACCACTGCACGGCAGCGCGGATCAATTACGAGCTGATGCCGCTGCGCACCGAGCTCAAGAACGGCGACCAGGTCGAGATCATCACTTCGCCCAGCGCGCGGCCGAACCCGTCGTGGCTGGGCTTTGTCGCCACCGGCAAGGCGCGCTCCCGCATCCGGCACTTCTTGAAATCGCTGCAGCAGCGCGAGTCGGCGCTGCTCGGCGAGCGCATGCTGGAGCAGGCGCTGATCTCGCTGAAGGTTCCCCCCGCGTCGGTGACTTGGGAGCGGTGGGAAGCGCTGGCGCGCGAGTACGGAGCCAAGGGCCAGACCGAGATTCTCGCCGACATTGGCCTCGGCAAGCGGCTTTCGTTTGTCGTCGCGCAGGCGCTGACGCGCAACGCCGCCCGCAGCAGCGATGAGCCGACGCCGATGCAGGCCAAGCACGGCGCGCTCCAGCTCCGCGGCGTCGAAGGCGTGGCGATCCAGTACGGCAAATGCTGCCGGCCGATTCCCGGGGACGCGATCATCGGCCATTTTCGCCGCGGCCAGGGGCTGCTGGTGCATACGCGCGACTGCGTGACGCTCAGGAAGGGCCGCATCGACAGCGATCAGGTCGTCGACGTCGAATGGGCGCCGGAGATCCAGGGCGTGTTCGAGGCCGGCATCCGGCTGGTCGTGGCCGACGAGCGCGGGCTGCTCGCGCACCTCGCCACGGCCATCGCCGACGCCGGCGCGAACATCGAATATCTGTCGATGGAGCGCCCCGACGGCGGCCACGTGGTCGCGATGTTCTTCAGCGTCCAGGTGCGTGACCGCAGGCATCTGGCCAACGTCATGCGCGCGCTGCGCCGCATCCCCGAGGTCAAGCGGGTGACGCGCGCGCGGACCTAGCGCCGCCGCCGGGCGGCCAAGAAACGAAAACGGCCGGTTGACCCGGCCGTCGTCTGTTACGCCTGGGACCGCTACGCCGTCTGCGGCGCCAGCAAGCGTTGCAGCTCACCCGACGCATGCATCTCGCGCATGATGTCGCAGCCGCCGACAAACTCGCCGTTGACGTAGAGCTGCGGTATCGTCGGCCAGTTCGAATATTCCTTGATGCCCTGCCGGACCGCTGTATCGGCCAGCACGTTGACCGAAAAGAACTTGTCGACGCCGCACGACTGCAGCATCCGCACGGCGGCGTCCGAAAACCCGCATTGCGGGAACTGCGGTGTGCCCTTCATGTAAAGCACGACCGGGTGCCCGGTCACCTGCTCGCGTATCGCGTCCTGGATGCTCATCGCCTGCTCCGTGGATTCCTATGTCGTCATTTTACCGCATGCGGGAGGCCGGGCCAAATCCCTCTCGCTGCTCGCGCCGCTACTCCTTGACGGCACCGGTGAGCCCCGAGACATAGTATTCGACGAAAAACGAATACAGGATCGCCACCGGCAGCGAGCCGAACAGCGCTCCGGCCATCAGCGACCCCCAGTGATAGACGTCCCCCTCGACCAGTTCGGTGACGACACCCACCGGTACCGTCTTCACTTCCGACGAGGAGATGAACGTCAGCGCGTAGATGAACTCATTCCACGACAGCGTGAACGCGAATATCCCGGCGGAGATCAGTCCGGGAACGGCCAGCGGCAGGATGATGCGGACCAGTATCTGCAGGCGGCTCGCCCCGTCGATCAGCGCGCATTCCTCGAGCTCGATCGGTATCGTCTTGAAGTACCCCATTAGCAGCCACGTGCAGAACGGGATCAGGAACGTCGGATAGGTGAGAATCAGCGCCAGCCGCGTGTCGAACAGATCGAGCTTGTAGACCATCGCCGCGAGCGGAATGAACAGTATCGACGGCGGGACGAGGTAGGCTAGAAAAATGCTCATGCCGACGTAGCGGGACCCGCGGAAGCGCAGGCGCTCGATCGCGTACGCTGCGAGCACGCTGCAGAAGATCGAGAGGCAGGTCGACACGACCGAAATCACCACCGTGTTCCAAAGCCACTCCGGATAGGAGGTGTCGAACAACAGCTTCTTGATGTGGTCCAGCGTCGGGTGGATGACCCAGAACGGGTTGCCCTCGCGCGACAGCAACTCCTCGTTGGGTTTGAGCGCGGTAATCGTCATCCAGTAGAACGGGAACAGCAGCACGATGACGAACGCTGCCACCGGCACATAGATGGTCACGATGCGCCGCGGCAGCGATACAAGGTAATTCATGCCCTGTGAATCGACCGCCTCCGGCGTCGCGACAGCGGTGCTCATTTGCCGGCCTCGACTGGAGCTTTGCCGCTCATTTGTCCGCCGCTCCCTGCTGCCAAGCCCGGCGCTGCAGCCCGAAATAGCTGATCAGGATCGCTGCGAGCAGGAACGGCACCATCGCCGTCGCGATCGCCGCGCCCTCGCCGAGGCTGCCCCCGGGGATAGCCCGCTGGTACGACAGCGTCGCCATCAGGTGGGTCGAATTCAACGGGCCGCCGCGCGTCAGCACGTAGATCAACTGGAAGTCGGTGAACGTGAACAGCACCGAGAAGGTCATGACGACGGCGATGATCGGCGTCAGCAGCGGCAGCGTCACGTGGCGGAACTGCTGCCACGGCGAGGCGCCGTCCAGGCTGGCCGCTTCGTAATACGAGGGCGAGATCGTCTGCAATCCCGCGAGCAGGGTGATCGCGACGAACGGCACGCCGCGCCAGATGTTGGCGGCGATCGTCGAAAACCGGGCGTTCCATGGATCGCCGAGGAAGTCGATGTACTGGTGAATCAGCCCCATTCTCATCAGCGCCCAGCTGATGATCGAGAACTGCGAGTCATAGATCCACCAGAACGCGATCGCCGAGAGCGCGGTCGGAACGATGAACGGCAACAGCACCATCGCGCGCAACACCGCCTTGAACGGCAGGTGCTTGTTGAGCAGCAGCGCGAGCCAGAGGCCCAGCGCGAACTTGATGACGCTGGCCACCGTCGTGTAGAAAAGCGTATTGAACAGCGCGAGGCGCGTGACCGCGTCGCCCCACAGGAACTCGAAATTCTCCAGTCCGATCCACTCGCCGGGTCGGCCGATCTTGGTGTCGGTGAAGCCCAGCCAGGTGCCGAGGCCCAGCGGATAAGTGAGGAAGACCAGCAGCACCAGCGCCGCGGGCATCATGAACAGCATGCCCAGGGCGTTGCGGTTGTCCTGCAATCGGGAGAGCGCTGAACTCAATGGAAGGATTTTCCGGAAATCGTTTGGCGTCTGAAAATGAATGTGACGGGGTCGTCGGCCGCGGCAAATCGTCGGCGCGTCCGCGCGCGTTAACCGGCGCCGCAAGGCGCCGCGTTCAACGCGCGCAGATATTGCGTCGCGCCGACGTACCGCATCACCTGCACGCCGCAGCCGATCCGGCGTGACGCAATATCAAACCTTGTAATAGCGCTCGGCCCGCTTCTGCGCCCGCTCCGCCGCTTCCTTGGGCGACTTCGATCCGGACGCGGCTTCGGCGACCATGTTGACCATGATGAAATCCGCCAGCGCGCCCGCCGATGCGTAGCCCATCTTGCCGGCATAACCGCTGGGCAGCATAATCTTCATCGAGTCGCGGTACGGCGTCGCTTTCGGGTCTTTCCACACCGGATGCTTTTCGTACACGGTAAGCGCCGGCGTCACGTAGCCGAGCGAGGCGGTGACCCACGGATTCACCTGCTCGTCTTCCATCATGAAGCGCAGGAACTCCTTCGCCGCCTTCGGGTATTTCGTGTACTTGAAAATCATCTGGTTGAAGAACAGGTTGAACTCCGTCGGCCGCCCGATCGGTCCGATCGGAAAGTTCGAGTGGAATATGTCCGCCTCGAGCTCCTTCACCTTAGGGTCCGTCGCGTTCTTGGCCGCGAAATAGATCGAGATCCCGTTGCTGGTCAGCGAGATCTGGCTGTCGAGGAAGGCCTTGTTGTTGTTCGGGTCGAGCCACGACAGCGTGCCTGGCACGAACGTCGCATACATTTCTTTGGCGTATTCGAGCGCCCTGATCGTCTCGGGACTGTCGATGACCACCTTGTTATTGGCGTCGACCATCTTGCCGCCGTGCGCCCAGACGACCCAATTCGTCCACGTGTTGCCGTCGCCCGTCGCGTTGCCTAGCGCGAAGCCGACCGGCGTGTTCTTTTCCTTCAACGCCCTGCACATCTTGAGGAAGCCATCCAAGTCCTTGGGCACCCCATCGAACCCAGCGGCTTTCAGCATGCTGGCGCGATAGACGAGCGCGTTGCCGGCGCAGCCCAGCGGGACGCCGATCCATTTCTTGCCGTCCGGTCTCAGGTACTGGTCGCATACCGGATACCAGCCGCCGTACTTCGCGCCGAGATAGGTGCAGACGTCGGTCACGTCGACCAGTTTCTCCGGATACAGGTTGGCGTCATCATTGGTCGACAGAATGATGTCCGGTCCGGCGCCGGTGTTCGCCGCGACAGCGGCCTTCGGACGCACGTCCTCCCAGCCTTCGTTGTCGACGCGCACCTCGATGCCGGTCTTTTCGGTGAACTTGGCGACGTTCTTCATGTACTGGTCGATGTCGCCCTGGACGAAGCGGCTCCAGCGCAATACGCGAAGCTTCGCGCCTTTCTCCGGCGCATTCTTCCACTGCGCGTTGGCATCCTTGACCCAGATCATCGGGCCTACTGCGGCGGCTGCGGCCACGCCGGCCGAGGTCTTCAGGAATCTACGGCGTTTGAACTCACTCATCAGCTCCTCCTAGAAATGCGCGCCATCGGTTTGAGCGCGTCTGCGGTTGATTGGTTGATTGGTTGCGGCGAAGATCCGTCATCCGTTTGCTGCGACCAGCCGCACGCCGCTCTGGGCGTCGAACAGATGCGCCCGGTCGACATCCGGCGCGAGCGCGACGCGGTCACCGGCCCGGCAGCTGACGCGGTCGCGCACCAGCGACGTCAATTCCTGGCCGTTGAAGCGGCAGAAAAGCTGCGTATCGGCGCCCGTCGGCTCGACGACGACGACTTCGGCCGGCAGGCCGACGCCGGGCGAAAGCACGCAGTGCTCGGGGCGCATGCCGTAGAGCACCGCCTGGCCGTCGTTCGCGCGTGCGGACGTCGGCAACGGCAGGTGTACGCCGCCGTCGAACTCCACGCCCGGCGCCGCGCCGTTGATGCGAGCGACACCCGGCACGAGATTCATCGCCGGCGACCCGATGAACCCGGCGACGAAGGTGTTTACCGGCGTGTCGTACAAGTCGAGCGGCGTTCCGGTCTGCTCGATTATGCCGTCGCGCATCACGACGATCCGGTCGGCCATCGTCATCGCCTCGATCTGGTCGTGCGTGACGTAGATCGACGTCGTCTTCAGCCGCTGATGCAGCTCCTTGATCTCGGTGCGCATCTGCACGCGCAGCTTGGCGTCGAGGTTCGACAGCGGCTCGTCGAACAGGAACACCTGCGGATCGCGCACGATCGCGCGCCCCATGGCGACGCGCTGACGCTGTCCGCCCGAGAGCTGCCGCGGATAGCGATCGAGCAGTTGCGCAAGTCCCAGGATGCCGGCCGCCTTGGCGACCCGCGTCTCGATCTCGCTCTTCGACTGCTTGGCGAGCATCAGCGCAAATGACATGTTGTCGCGCACCGTCATGTGCGGGTACAGCGCGTAGTTCTGGAACACCATCGCGACGTCGCGCTCTTTCGGAGCGACCTTGTTGACGACCCTGGACCCGATCCATATTTCGCCGGCGGTGATCTCCTCGAGACCGGCCAGCATGCGCAGCAGCGTCGACTTGCCGCAGCCGGAGGGCCCGACCAGCACGCAGAATTCGCCGTCGGCGATCTCGATGTCGACGCCGCGAATGACCGGCGTCGAGCCGAAGCGCTTTTCAACTGCACGTATGCTGACTGCGGCCAATGCTCTCCTTCCGTCGCGCGTGCTGCGCCCGGATCATCCGCCTACGTGGCGTAGCGCCGGGTCCCGGCGACGACGACGTATTCGGGACGTCCGGTCTTGAGCCATGTGACGATATTCTGTGCTGCCTTGCGCCGCAATTCGATCTCCGCCTGCGCGCTGTAGAACGCGGCATGCGGCGTCAGGATCACCTTCGGGTGGCCGAGCAGCCGGCTATCGGCGGGAACGGGTTCGACCGGCAGGACATCCAGAGCAGCGCCGGCAAGTATTCCACTATCGACAGCGGCAAGCAAATCGTCGATGTCGACTAGCGCGCCGCGCGCGGTATTGACCAGATACGATCCCGGCCGCATTCGCGAAAGCATCGTCGCGTCGACGATGCTCCGGGTTTCGTCGTTGAGCGGCACGTGCAGGCTTACGAGGTCGCACTGCTCGAACAGGTCGGGCAGCGTCGCGCGCTCGACATAGGCCGGGAAATCGCCGTCGATCAGGTGGGGATCGCAGGCGACGACGCGGCGGAAGACATTGCGCGATACGTGCGCCATGCGCTTGCCGATGCGGCCCAGGCCGACGATGCCGAGCGTGAGCTCGCTGGCGCGGCGAATTCTGCCCGACGACAGGTAATGCCAGCGCCCGGCGGCGATGTCGCGGTGGTACGCGACGACGTTGCGGATCAGCGCAAGCGCGAGTGCCAGGGCATGCGTGGCCACTTCACCGACGCCGTAATCGGGCGAGTTCGCAAGCCACACGCCGTATTTCGCGCACGCCGCAGTGTCTATCGTGTCGTAGCCGGCGCCGATGCGGCTGATGATGCCGAGCCGCGGCAGCTGCGCCAGCGCGCGTCCGCCGACCGGCGCGTACTGGACCAGGAAGGCGTCGAAGTCGCGGCCAGCCGCAAGCACCTCGTCTTCGGTCGTGCACTGGGCAACGGCGAGCTCGACGCCGGCGTTGCCGAAGAGCTCGCGCTCGAGCGCCAGGTTTGCGTAGTTCTGGTCGGTGATCAGGACGCGGGCCATCGGATCTTGGGGAATGCTGACGAGCGGCGGGCGCTCCGGGCCGCAAACGGTACGTCGGTATCGCTGCGTTGGTCAACTGGCCTTGCGGCGCGATGCGGCCGCTATAATCATCCCGCGTCATCCGGCCTCTGAAGGCGGTACGCTCCTGGAATCCGCCGATGCTCTTACCCACGACGATCGCCGGCAGCCTCCCCAAGCCAGCGTGGCTTGCGCCGCCAAACCAGCTTTGGGCGCCCTGGCTGCTCGAGGGAGCGCTGCTGGAGGAAGGCAAGCGCGACGCGGTGCGGCTGGCGGTCGCCGATCAGGAGCGAGCCGGCATTGACATCGTGACCGACGGCGAGCAGACCAGACGCCATTTCGTAACCACCTTCATCGAAAGCCTCGAGGGCGTCGACTTCCAGCACAAGAGGACCGTCCGGATCCGCGATCGGTACGACGCCGATGTGCCGGTGGTCACCGGTCCGATCGCGCGCCGGCGCCCGATCTTTGCCGATGACGCCGCCTTCCTCAGGAGCCTGACGCGGCGGCCGGTCAAATACACGCTTCCCGGCCCGATGACCGCCGTCGATACGCTCTTCGACGCCCACTACGGCAGCCGTGAAAAGCTGGCGTGGGCGTTTGCCGAAATCCTCAACCAAGAGGCACTGGCGATCGAGGCCGCCGGCGTCGATGTCATCCAGTTCGACGAGCCGGCTTTCAACGTCTACTTCGACGAAGTCCGCGACTGGGGCATCGCTGCCCTAGAGCGTGCCGCGCAGGGGCTTGGCTGCCGTACGGCGGTGCACATCTGCTACGGCTACGGCATCAAGGCCAACAACGACTGGAAAAAGAGCCTCGGCAACGAATGGCGGCAGTACGAAAGGACCTTCCCGCTGCTCGCTCGATCGCGGCTCGGCCAGGTTTCACTCGAATGCGCCAACTCGCATGTACCGCTCGAGCTGATCGGCCTGCTGGACGGCAAGGACGTCCTGGTCGGGGCGATCGACGTGGCGAGCGACCGGATCGAGACCACCGACGAGGTCGCGGCGACCATCCGCGCCGCCCTGGCCTACGTCAGGCCGGACCGATTGCTGCCCTGCACCAATTGCGGGATGGTCCCGTTGGGCCGGGCCGTCGCCCGCGGCAAGCTGGCCGCGCTGGCGGAAGGCGCCGCCCGGGTGCGGGCCGAGCTTGAAAAGTGACGTATTTGTGCAACAAACGCGCGGGGTTCCGGACCGATAAGGGTTTGACCCGGCAAGGGATACTGCGTATAGTCCGCTTCGTGTTTTGTTTCAAGTACTAAAGCACGACCTGTCCGGCACTTCGCTGTCGCCGAATCGCCGTACTTCCCTGTCCTTGAGATCGAAACATAGGCCGGGTTCGACCCGATTATTTTTGTTTTGAAGGATTGGTAAAAATGGCAACTGGAACAGTGAAGTGGTTTAACGACGCCAAGGGGTTCGGCTTTATTACGCCGGATGGCGGCGGAGAAGACCTGTTTGCGCACTTCTCGGCGATCAACATGCCGGGCTTCAAATCGCTCAAGGAAGGCCAGAAAGTCTCGTTCGAAGTGACGACGGGGCCGAAGGGCAAGCAGGCGTCGAATATCCAAGCAGTCTGACGCTGACTTCAGCGCACCACAAAAAGGCCGGGCATCGCCCGGCCTTTTTTTCGCCGCGACGACCTGGCGCGGCCTTAGCGGGCCGCCGGGTCCATCCGCGAGAGGGTGAGGCTCTCGGCGCCGCCGCCCCACCAGATGCGGCCGAGAATCGCCCCCAGCAGCGTCCAGTACAGGATCGCGTTGCCGAAGACCATCAGGTCATTGGTCGAATTCTTCACCAGCATCGCGAGCACCAGTGCGATCGCAGCGGCGGCCCAGGCCTTTTCGCGCTCGCCACGCGCCCGGGCACAGATTACCGCGAGGCTCAGCAGGCGGACATGCAGCCAGGTCCAGATCGCCAGGCCCACCAGGCCAACCTGCAAGGCCAGGCTCAACAGCACGTTGTGGGCGTGAGCAAAGGCCTGGCGATCGATCCGCCTGAGGTCCTCGCTTTGCGCCAGATCGTAGGTCCTCGACGGAACCGATCGGCCGAATCCGACGCCCAGCCACGGGTGCCGCTTGGCGAGATCGTAGTAGACGGCCCAGATCGCCGGGCGCGAATCGCTGGCGATCATTTCCAGCGCGGCGCTACGGTCGTACGGCTGTTGCTCGGGAAGCCGCAGGCGAGAAATCAGTTCGAGGCTGATCGCCGAGACGACCAGGCCGACGCAAATCGCGATCAGCACCGGACGCAGATGCAGCCTTCCGCGCAGCAATCCGAACACGATCAGCAGGCATGGCAGCGAAATGCACAGCGAAACGAACAGCGTCCGGCTTTCGCTCATCAGCCCGAGGCCGGCAAAGGCGACGAGCCAGGCGGCTGCGGCCCAGCGCACCGACGCGCGGGTCGACGTCAGCGCGACGACGAACAGCGGCACCGCGAGGAAAGCGATGTAGGTGCTCGAGTCAACCGCTTCCCCCGCCTTCCATGCAAGCCATCCCAGCACGCCGGGTGCGGCTGCCTCCATGCCGGGCTCGACCGGCGTTACTGCCGCAGCGAAGGTCGTCGTCAGCGATATGACGGTGCCGACGGCGGCGCCAAGAGTCAGCGCCAGTCTGCCGTTGCGTGATCGAACCAGCATGAAGCTGATCAGGAACAGGACGAACGGATAAAAAAGGTCGGTGCGAAAAGCGCGAAACGAGACCGCCGGGTAGTCCGACCAGGCGATCGAGACCGCGGCGAACGCAAGCCAGACAAGGCAGGGCACGAGGACCGGGTTTTCCCTCCATAGTTGAGACCGGTAGTGGAAGAGCGCGGCCGCGACGGCCATGCCGACCAGGGCGTTGCGCATGCCGGTCACGTGCGCGAGCGGCAGGATCGCGATCAGAATCGTCATCAGCACGCAGAGCGTGCGGAACGCGTAGCCATCCTCTCCCAGCCGCTGGTACGGCGCTGCCATGGTCATTGCGGATACCGGCATGGAACGACTGGACTTGGGGTGAAATGGGTGGCCAAGGGCCAAATCAAAACCTTTGGCCAATTTTGCGCGGCGCTTCGCGCCACGCCAAATCTGGTCAAGGGCGGAATCAAAACCTTTGGCCAATTTTGCGCGGCGCTTCGCGCCACGCCAAATCTGGTCAAGGGCGGAATTAAAACCTTTGGCCAATTTTGCGCGGCGCTTCGCGCCACGCCAAATCTGGTGGCCAAGGGCGGAATTGAACCACCGACACACGGATTTTCAGTCCGCTGCTCTACCAACTGAGCTACTTGGCCAAGCGCTCGATTTTACCAGAGTTGCCTCTGCTGCCGCGAGACGAGATGGGCCCGACGCCTCGATCAGGCGACGATTGCTTCGACTCGGGCGGCAGCGATGCCGACCGATTGCGCGGCGTCCAGAATATCCGCCCAGGTCTTGTCGTCGATGGCGATGCCGTCGGCGGTCCGCTTTGCTCGCGTGCTCCGCTCGATTTCGCCCGGCATCAGCACCGGCTGCCCCGGCACGGCCGGCGGCGACGCCTTGACCCATGCGACGAACCGGGCGATCTCGCGCGCGATCGCGCCGTCCGGGTCGTACACCGCGGGCGCGATATAGATGGACAGCATGTTGTTGCGCAGCACCGTGTCGTCCGGGTCCGAGCTCTTGCCGGTCGACAGCGCGCCGGCCAGCAAGTCGACGACGATCGACAATCCCGAACCTTTGTGCGCACCGACGGTGAGCAATGCGCCGCCGTCGTAGAAATCCTTCGGATCGGTCGTCGGGCGGCCATGCTTGTCGATGATCCAGCCCGGCGGCACCTGCTCGCCTTTGTTGATCGCGACGAACAGCTTGCCTTCGGCCACCGAGGACGTCGTCACGTCGAGGATGACCGGATCGCCGCCGCCGACCGGGACGCCTATGGTGATCGGATTCGTCGAAAGGCGCCGGTCGCTGCCGCCGAACGGCGCGACGCGCTGGGCGCCGGACGTGTTGAGGAAATGCAGAGAGACCTGGGCTTTCGCCGCGGCAAGCTCGGCCCAGTCGCCGACGCGCCCGAGATGACCGCAATTGCGCAGGCCGACCATCGCGATCCCCGTTGCCGCCGCCTTGCGCGTGCCGAGCTCGCCCGCGAACTCGCCGACCACCTGCCCGAAGCCGCGATTGCCGTCGACGATGGCGATCGCGTCGTTTTCGAATGTGACTGTCGGGCTCGCATTGGGGACGAGCCACCCGGCGCGCACCCACTCGAGGTATTTGCCGACGCGGATCACGCCGTGCGAGTCGTGGCCGACCAGGTTGGAATCGACCAGCCGTCGCGCCACGGTGGCGGCTTCGGTCGCGTGGCAACCGCCGCCTTGCATGATGGCGGTCACGAGCGTGACCAGCTTTGCGGCCGGAACGGTTTTCATCATCGCCTTTGGACGTCCGCGCCGGCGCGGCGAGGGAGCCCATGGAAAGGACACACGGTCAGTGGATCTCCGGCTCGGCGGTCGGCGCGGTTCCCTCGAGAAAGTCGAAGTCGCAACCCTGGTCGGCCTGCGTGATGTGCTGCTGATAGAGCACGCCGTAGCCGCGCACAAACCGCGGCGCCGGCTTTTTCCACGCGGCACGGCGCGTCGCGAGCTCGGCATCGCTGACCTTGAGCTCGAGCCTGCGCGCTTCGACGTCGAGCTCGATCAGGTCTCCGTCGCGCACCAGCGCCAGCGGGCCGCCGGCGAACGATTCGGGCGCGACGTGCAGCACGCATGCGCCGTAACTGGTACCGCTCATGCGTGCGTCCGATATCCGGACCATGTCGCGGATGCCCTGCGCCAGCAGCTTCTTGGGGATCGGCAGCTGGCCCCATTCGGGCATGCCCGGCGCGCCCAGCGGACCGGCATTCTGCAGCACCAGCACCGAATCGGCGGTCACGGGCAGCGCTGGATCGTCTATCCTCGCCGCCATGTCGTTGTAGTCGGCGAAGACGATCGCGGGCCCGGTGTGCTTGAGCAGCCGGGACTCGGCCGCCGCGGGCTTGATCACCGCGCCATCGGGAGCGAGATTGCCGCGCAGCACGGCGAGGCTGCTGCCCGACACCAGCGCCTTGTCGCGCGGCAGGATGACGTCCGCGTTGAACACCTCGGCGCCGGCGATGTTCTCGCCCAGCGTCATCCCGTTGACCGTGCGTTCTCCGACCGACAACAGATCGGTGATGCCCGCCAGCAGGGCGCGAAGGCCGCCGGCGTAGAAAAAATCCTCCATCAGGTGCGCTCCGGCCGGCCGGATGTTGGCGACCAGCGGCGTCTTGCGCGCCAGCGCGTCGAAGCGGTCGAGGCTCAGCGGCACGCCGGCGCGGCGGGCGATCGCGATCAGATGCACGACCGAGTTGGTCGAGCCGCCGAGTGCCAGCGCCGTCGTGATCGCGTTGTCGACGCTGCCGGCGGTGATGAAGTCGCGCGGCTTCAAATCCGCCCACACCATGTCGACGATGCGCCGCCCGGTCTCCGCGGCCATCCTGCCGTGCCGCGAGTCCGCGGCGGGGATCGACGCCGCGCCGGGCAGCGTGAACCCAAGCGCTTCGGCGGCCGACGTCATCGTCGACGCGGTGCCCATGGTCATGCAGTGCCCTGGCGAACGCGCGATGCCGTCCTGGAGCTCGAGCCATTGCCGGTCGCTGATGTTGCCGGCGCGCTTTTCCGCCCAGTATTTCCAGACGTCGGATCCGCTGCCGAGCTCCTGGTCGCGCCAATGGCCGGAGAGCATCGGGCCCGCCGGCATGAAGATCGCGGGCAGGTTCATGCTGATGGCGCCCATCAGCAACGCCGGCGTCGTCTTGTCGCAGCCGCCCATCAGGACGGCGCCGTCGACCGGATACGAGCGCAGCAGCTCCTCGGTCTCCAGCGCCAGCAGATTGCGATACAGCATCGTCGTCGGCTTCTGGAACACTTCGGCCAGCGCGATCGCGGGCATCTCCAGCGGAAATCCGCCGGCCTGCAGCACGCCTCGCTTCACTTCCTCGGCACGCTGCCTGAAATGCGAATGGCAGGCGTTGATGTCGCTCCAGGTGTTGATGACGGCGATGATCGGCTTGCCCATGTAGTCGGCGCGCGCATAGCCCATTTGCGCGATGCGCGAATGGTGTCCGAACTGGCGCATGTCATCGGAGCCGAACCAGCGGTGCGAACGGAGCTCGTCGGGCCTTTTGCGCGTTGCGCTCAACCTTTGCCCTTCATTAGACGGGACGGCGAAGTGCCCGCATTATAGCGACCGGAACCCGGCCGCTGTGGTCGCGGTCAAAATCGCTGTAATCGTGCGAGGGCTGTGAAGCGAACCCTCGGTGCCAGCGCGAAAAGGCAACTCGCAGCGGCGCCGTCACGGGCCGCGCGTCCCGCGGAGGCCGACGATGCTCGGACAGTTGGTCGATGATCGATGCCGCCGCCTGATCGGCGGCGCGGTTGTTGCCGCTTGTTGCCTGTTCGTCCCCGTCGCAGGCGCCGCGGACCCTTCGACCACCGACACCGCGTCAGGCATCGACGCCGAAAAATTCTTCTCCGCCGTGGTCAAGGTGCGCACCCACGCGCTGCCCGACGCGCGCAGCGCCGAGACGCTGGGCACCGATCGCGAGGGAACCGGCATCGTCATCGACGACAAGGGGCTGATCCTGACGATCGGCTATCTGATCGTCGAGGCGGACCAGGTGGAGATTGTCGACGATCAAGGCCATACGCTGCCGGCGCGGGTCGTCGGTTACGATCATTCCAGCGGACTCGGGCTGGTACAGCCGCTGGTGCCGCTCAAGGCTTCGCCGTTACCCCTGGGAGACTCGGGCAAGCTCGCCGCGACCGATCCGGTGCTGATCGTCAATCACGGCGGACGCGAGCAGGCGACGCTCGCCTACGTGGTTTCGCGGCGCCCGTTCATCGGCAGCTGGGAATACCTGCTGGACCAGGCGATTTACACCTCGCCGCCGACGCTCAACTGGAGCGGCGCCGCGCTGATCGGCAAGGACGGCAAGCTGCTCGGCGTCGGATCGCTGATCCTGCGCGACGCGACCGAAGCCGACCCGCACCTGCCGGGCAATATGTTCGTGCCGATCGACCTGTTGAAGCCGATCCTTTCCGAGATGGTCCAGACCGGGCACCGTTCCGGCCCCGAACGGCCGTGGCTCGGCGTCGCGGCCGACGAAGTGCAGGGCCGGCTGATCGTCACGCGCGTATCGCCCGACGGCCCGGCCGACCAGGCCGGAATGAAGGCCGGCGACATCATCCTGGCGGTCGGCAACGAGGCTGTGCGCTCGCAAGCCGAGTTCTATCGCAAGATATGGGGGCGCGGCGCCGCGGGCAGCGACATTCCGCTGCGGCTGTTGCAGGGTATCGACGTGCGCGATATCGAGGTGCACTCGATCGACCGGATCGACTACTTCCGCCAGAAGACCGGCTACTGATCTCCCCGCCGCCGGGCTCGCAGCGCCCGGCAGGCCGCGCAAGTCCGGGCGCACACGTACAATGCGCGCTGCCCGCGCAACCGTTACAGGCGCGCCTTCCCTTCCCGTCCGATGCCGCTCTACGCGATCACGATTTTCTGCAGCGCGTTCCTGCTGTTTCTCGTGCAGCCGATCATGGCCAAGCAGATCCTGCCGTGGTTCGGCGGATCGGCCAATGTGTGGACGACCTGCCTGGTCTTCTTTCAGCTCGTGCTGCTGCTCGGTTATGCCTATTCCGATCTGGTGGTGCGACGTCTTCAAGCCCGCGCCCAGTTGCGGCTGCACCTGACGCTGCTCGCGCTGAGCTGCCTGGTGCTGCCGATCATTCCCGGTGCGCATTGGAAGCCGCTGGGCGGCGAGAGCCCGGCGCCATTGATCCTCGGGCTGCTCGCGCTGACCGTCGGGTTGCCGTATTTCCTGTTGTCGACGACCAGTCCGCTCGTTCAGTCGTGGTTCGCGCGGCGATTTCCCGGTCGAAGTCCCTATCGGCTTTTTGCGTTGTCGAATCTCGCGTCGATGCTGGCGCTGGCGGGCTATCCGTTCGCGCTCGAGCCCTGGGTGACGACCCGGATGCAGTCCTATGGATGGTCTGCCGCCTACGTCGTGTTCGTGCTGTTGTGCGCCGCGTGCGCCTGGTACAGCCTGCGCGCGCCGCCGCCCGGCGATGCAAACGCGCCGGACGGTGTGGCGCCCGCGTTAGAAAGTCCCCCCACGGCAGCGCAACAAGTGCTCTGGGTAGCGCTCGCCGCGACGGGATCGTTCCTGCTGCTCGCCGTGACCAACCACATCTGCGAGAACATTTCGTCGATCCCGCTGTTGTGGATCGTGCCGCTGTCGATCTACCTGCTGACGTTCATTCTCTGCTTCGACAGCTCGCGCTGGTACCGCCGCGACCTCGTCGCCGCGACACTCGCGGCCGCCTTGGGCGTGATGGGCTGGACGCTCGCCAGTCGCGACCTGACCCACAGGCTCGAGCTGCAGATCGCCGTCTTTTGCGTCGGCCTTTTCGTCGCCTGCATGTTCTGCCATGGCGAGCTCGCGCGCCTCAAGCCGCCGCCGCGCTATCTGACCCGGTTCTACCTGATGGTTTCGGCCGGCGGCGCACTCGGATCGACGCTGGTGGGCATCGTTGCACCGTTGGTCCTGCCTGCGTACTTCGAGCTTTCGGCGGGCCTTGTCGTCTGCGCGCTGCTGCTGGCGTTGCAGGTTCGCCGCCAGCATCCGGTGTTCATCGCGCTCGCCGTCGCGGCCGTGCTTTTCACCCTGGGCACGGCCGGCTGGGGCATTCGCGAATTCTACGATGGCACGATCCTGGCGACGCGCAACTTCTACGGCGTGCTTCGGGTGCAGGAAGGCGGCATCGAGGCGGGTCGCCACCTCTCGCTCGTCCACGGCACCATCCTCCACGGCAACCAGTATCTCGCGCCCGATCTCGCGCGCATTCCGACGACCTATTACACGCATACCTCGGGTGTAGGCCGAGCGCTCGAATCGATGCATCCGACGATGCGGCGATTGAAAGTCGGTGTGATCGGCCTGGGCACCGGCACGATCGCGGCCTACGGAAGCAAAGGCGATGTCTACCGTTTCTACGATATCAATCCCGCGGTGATCCGCATCGCCAACACCGAATTTACGTACCTCCGGAGCAGCGAGGCGACGATCGAAACGCCGCTCGGCGACGCCAGGCTCAGTCTCGAGCGGGAGCCGGCGCAGGATTTCGATCTGCTGGCGATCGACGCCTTTTCCAGCGATTCGATTCCCGTCCATCTTCTCACCCAGGAAGCGCTGACGATTTACCGCAGGCATATGAAGCCCGGCGGCATCATCGCGTTTCACGTCACCAATCGTTATCTCGACCTGGTTCCGGTCGTCGAGCGCCTGGCCGACGCGCAAGGTTTGCACGCGGTGCTGGTCGCCGACGACGGCGAGCAGGGCCTGAGCAGCCGCAGCGACTGGGTGTTGGTGTCGGATAGCGCGGGCTCGCTGACCGTTCCGCTGATCGGCGCGGTCGCCAAGCCGATCGAGCCACGACGCGACTGGGCTCCGTGGACCGACGACTTCAACAATATCGTCCGGGTGCTGAAGTAGGGCTGATGGGCGCCGCCGAATCGAGCGGCGCTGCATCCTTCGGTTCCGCCGTGCGCCGTTCCATCGGAAGCGGCTGCTAGAATTCCCGCATGTTGCGTACGTTATCCCCCGATGCGTCGGCGCCCGCGATTCTGCCATTGCGCGCGTTTCGTCACCGCCGCGTGGTCGAGGTGGTCGACCAGACTCGTCTTCCCCGGGACGAGGTTCCGGTCAGCCTGACCTCGGCCGTAGATGCGGCGCGTGCGATCACGACGATGCAGGTGCGCGGCGCGCCGCTGATCGGCGTCACCGCTGCGTACGGACTCGCACTGGCGCTCGGCGCCGATCCGTCCGATGCCGCAATGGACGATGCGTACACGATGCTGCTGGCGGCCAGGCCCACCGCGGTCAACCTGCGCTGGGCGCTCGAACGGGTTCGCGCGACGGTCGCACCGCTGGCGCCGTCCGCGCGCGCCGAAGCCGCATGGGACGAAGCCGACGCCATCGCCGCCGAGGACGTGGCGAGCAATCGCGCGATCGGCGAGTATGGCCTCACCATCATCGAGCGTCTCGCCGCGAAGCGCTCGCCGGTCCACGTGCTCACCCATTGCAATGCCGGCGCGCTGGCGACGCTGGCCTGGGGCACCGCGACCGCGCCGATCTATCTCGCCCAGCTCGCCGGCATCGCGGTTCACGTCTGGGTGAGCGAGACGCGGCCGCGCCTGCAAGGTGCGAAACTGACTGCGTGGGAAATGCGCGCAAGCGGCGTGCCGCACACGTTGATCGTCGACTCGGCCGGCGCGGCATTGATGCGGCAGCGCCGCGTCGATCTGGTGCTCGTCGGAGCCGACCGGGTGGCTGCCAACGGCGACGTCTGCAACAAGATAGGAACCTACGAAAAGGCGCTGGCGGCAAACGACAACCAAATTCCGATGTACGCCGCCGTTCCCTCGAGCACGATCGACTGGACGCTCCCTGACGGCGACGCCATTCCGATCGAGGAACGCGGCGCGGACGAAGTCATCGGACTGGACGACGATGCGATCGCGCCTGCCGGCACGCGCGTCCTCAACCCGGCATTCGACGTGACGCCCGGACGGTTGCTGACCGGCATCGTCACCGAACGCGGCATATGCAGCGCCACTGCCGGCGGACTCGCGGCGCTGTTCGCACCCGGGACCAGGCGATGAGCGAGCTCGTGCTGCGCCAGCAGATCATCGCGACGGCGCTGCGCATGAACGAGCTGCGCATCAACCGCGGCCGATCGGGCAATGTCAGCGCGCGCGCCGGCGATGGCTTTCTGGTGACGCCGAGCGGTTTGCCCTACGAGGAAACCAGGCCCGAGGACATTGCGGCGGTGACGCTCGCCGGCCAGCCCAGCGGGCGGCGGCAACCGTCGTCCGAATGGCGCTTTCACCGCGACATCTACGCCGCGAGGCACGATGTCGGCGCGATCGTGCACACGCACTCGACATTCGCTACGACGCTCGCCTGCCTCGGACGCGACATCCCCGCGTTCCACTACATGGTCGCGGTGGCCGGCGGCAAGGACATCCGCTGCGCCGCGTATGCGACGTTCGGCACGCAAGCCTTGTCGGATCACGCGCTGGTCGCGCTCGAGGCGCGCAAGGCCTGCCTGCTCGCCAACCACGGCATGATCGCCGTCGGTGCGTCGCTGGCAGACGCGCTCGCGCTCGCCGTCGAGGTCGAGGCCCTGGCCGAACAGTACTGGCGTTCGCTGCAGATCGGCACGCCGAATCTTCTCTCCGACGGCGAGATGGACACGGTCCTCGAGAAGTTCAGGACCTACGGCGCGAACCCCGACTCTCGGTGATCGACACCGGCCCCCGCGACGCCTGTCCACTGATTTCACTTAGCGATCCCATCCTTCCGTGCGCAGACGCCTGTTGATCGAAGGCTGGCGTTTCATTCATCACTCGTACGCATTGGTGGCGCAGGCGTATGGCCTGTGCATGCTGCGGAGAAACGACGTCGATCTTCGCTTCCTGGACGTTCCCTACGGAAACAAGACATGGCGTCGGACTTCGGGGCTCTTCGGCCCGGACGAAGAGGCAGCTCTTGCCGCGATGGCCGCGCCCGAGCCGACGTTCGCTCCCGAGGCGACGCTGACCATAAGCGCCGGCGGACCCAATCTCACCGTTCCGGTATCGGGCAGGAGATTTGTCTTCGGCACGCCTGCATATCGCGTCCTCAGACAACCGGCGGCGAGCGGCTTTCGCGACGGCGGCCAAATCCCCGACGCAGTCCACTTCCTGACGCCGTCGCGGTGGACAGCGGTCGCGTTCGAACGCTTCGGCGTGCCATTGAACCGGATCCACGTCGTTCCGCTCGGCTTCGATCCAGAGGTGTTCCGGCCGGACCAAACCAGGCGGCTCGCCATGCGCAACAAGCTGGGCATCGGCGAGGACTTTGTATTCCTTTCCACCGGCTCGATGACGATGGTCAAGGGAATCGACCTGCTGCTCGCGGCTTTCGCACGCGTGATCGCGCTCTATCCCGACGTTCGCCTGATATTGAAGGGCGCGGACAGCTTGTTCGACTCCGGCAATATCGTCCGCGGCCTTCTCGGCGCCCTGGCCCCGGGCACGCGAGAGGCCGTCGCAAGCCGGCTTCTCTATATTGGCGAGACGCTGTCGGCGCAAAGGATGGCGGAGCTCTGCAATGTCGCGGACTCGTACGTTTCACCGTACCGGGCCGAAGGTTTCAACCTGCCCGTGCTCGAGGCCGGGGCGAGCGGCGTGCCGGTGATTTGCACGGCGGGCGGACCCACGGACGACTTCATCGATCCCCTGTCGTCGCGAAGGATACGCAGTCGAATCGAGACGGTTCGGATCGACAAGGACCACGTCGGCGAAGCGCTCGTGCCCGATCTCGACGACCTCGTCGACTTGATGCAACAGGCGATTCGGCATCGCGACGAGGCCGCGGCGATGGGGTCGGCGGCGGCAAATCACGCGCGACAGAATTTCACCTGGGAGCTTGTTACCGATCGACTGCGACAGCAGCTGTTTCCCGAGGGGTGAATTCAGCTGCCCAAAAGACAAAGCCCACGTGACGCGGGCTTTGAGCTCGACAAAGCAAAAACCCCCACCGCTTCGGGTGGGGGTTTTCTCTTTAGGGTGCCTGACGATGACCTACTTTCGCACGGGCAATCCGCACTATCATCGGCGCGCCGCCGTTTCACGGTCCTGTTCGGGATGGGAAGGGGTGGGGCCAGCGGGCTAAGGTCGTCAGGCATTGACTGGGGTCGGCCCGGGGGAGCGCTCGTCTCGCCTGGGCCAACGCGAAGGGAAGAAGTAATGCTTGGGATAGATTGTATTGCGCTCACACCGTAACGCTGGCGTTTGAGCACGCACCGTTATGGGATCAAGCCGCACGGGCAATTAGTATCGGTTAGCTCAAGGCGTTACCGCCCTTCCACACCCGACCTATCAACGTGGTGGTCTGCCACGACCCTTC
>DATASF010000055.1:0-2106 GCA_036269335.1 Casimicrobiaceae bacterium | reverse complement strand
CGCAACCTCGCCGCGATCCGTCGCAGTTCGGAACGCGCGCGCGACCTGGTGGACCAGATCCTGGCTTTCGGACGGCACCGGGATGCGCGCCCGAGGGCGCTGAACGCCAATGCGCTGATCACCGAAGCGGCTGCGCTTCTCGGCGTGTCGCTGGCGGAAGACATCGATCTGGCCGTTCATGAGCCACCGGTGGCCGCCATCGTCTCAGGCGAGCCCGCGCAGCTGCAGCAGGTGATCCTCAATCTCTGCAACAACGCCGCACAGGCGATCGAGGGGCACGGACGCATCGACATCGCAATGGAAGTGCGCGATCTCGCAATTGTGCAGCAATTCGCACATGACGAGTTGCGGCCGGGACGTTATGCCTGCATCGCAATCAGCGATACCGGCCACGGCATGGACGAGGCGACACTGGCGCGCGTGTTCGAGCCGTTTTTCACCACACGTTCATCGGGCAACGGCCTCGGATTGGCGACGGTGCACGAAATCGTGCGCGACCATGGCGGCGCGATCGATGTGCGCAGCGCGCCCGGCGAAGGCAGCCGCTTCGAGGTCTGGCTGCCTTGCTCGCCGACCATCGAGCCGGCGCCGGATATGAACGCGCCGAGCAGCGCGGCCGGACGGGGCGAAACGGTCCTGATGGCCGCAGCCGATGCCGCGCTGTTGCTGCGGGATGAAGAGACGCTGGCGGCGCTCGGCTACGAGCCGGTCGGCTTCACGACGTCAGCGGCGGTCTTGTCGGCCTACCGCACCAAGCCCGGGCGCTTCGATATCCTGATCGTAGGCCCTTTGGGACCACCGGCGGCATCGCTCGCGCTCGCGACCGCTCTGCATGCGATGGCGCCGCATCTGCCGATCGTGCTGGCGACGAAAACGACTGAAGAAATCGGCGCCGATACGCTAGTCGCTGCGGGCATTTCCGACGTCGTACGTTGGCCGATCGTTGCGGACGAAATTGCAGCCGCCCTGGCACATGGAATGTTGCTGCGGGAAGGACCGCGGCGACCTGTGCCGGTCGCCTCGTCCTCAATACGCCGATAAATGCGCATAGCGCGCCGAAATGGGGATTGCCAGCCCCTGATCCGAGCGCCTTCGCCGGCGCGCGGCAAATGTAGAAAGCGGATTTTGGCGCTTACGCCGTCACGGCTTGCGCGACGTCGTCGTCGAGTTCGTCGTCGAGCGGCACGAAGGTCGACAGGGGCTTGGTCGACAGGGTGATCGGCTTGCGGCCGCCATAGGAGGTGGACGGGGCGGCGCGGCTTGCGGGCGTTTCGCGCGACAGGGCGTAGAGCGTGGAGCCGACGCGGCCGCCAATATGGACCAGATCGCGCTCGCTGCAGCTTGCGGCGATCGACAGCGCCAGCGAATGAAGGTGGCTACGGCGATAGCAGAACAGCGCCAGCATGGCGCGAACTTGCGGAGAGACGCTCTCGACCAGCATGGGCAGGCCATGTTCGCTGGCGCGGTACATCTCGCCAAGCAATTCGTCGCGGACCGGGCAGGTATCGCTGTCGTAAGCGTCGCGGCTAGAAATCATCGCAGGGGCCCCCCTCCGCGTGCGAGGATGCAATGCAATTGTCTAACGAAGGGTTAACCAGCGTGACCGGTGGTTGAACGGGGGCTTGATCGCTGCGAATCGCAGCGTGCTCTCAGAGCGAATGGGTAGCCATCCAGCCCGCGATCGCCTTGCCGATCGCCGGGCCCGAGTCCTCCTGGATGAAATGCGAGCCCGGTACCGTGATCTCGGTCTGGTTGTTCCAGCTTCGGCAGGAATCGCGCACCGGCCCGATCAGGATCGCGCCGGGATCGGCATTGACGAACAGCTTCGGGAGGCCGTTCCGCGCCATCCACGCCGCATAATCGGCGACGATCCGGACGACGTCCGCAGGCTCGCCGGCGATCGGGATTTGCCGCGGCCAAGTCAGCGTCGGCCAGCGATCCTCGCGGGTCAGGAACGGCTTGCGGTATTCCGCCATCTCGGCCTCGGTCAGCTTGCGCAGCACCGAACCGGGCAGCACGCGCTCGACGAACATGTTGCGGTCGAGGATCAGGCTCTCGCCCTTCTCCGAGCGGAAGCCCTGGAAGATCGGCGTCGCCTGCGGGCTC
>DATASF010000054.1:0-5465 GCA_036269335.1 Casimicrobiaceae bacterium | reverse complement strand
CTCAGGATAGACCTGACCCGGTTTCGTGGACGGATAGTTAAGATACACCGGCCGCCTCGAACGCCTGAGGACTCAGGTATGCATTGGCCGAGTGCCGACGCCGAGGATTATACCAGGTTTCAATGTACTCGAAAATCGCAGTCCGGGCCTCGTCACGCGATCGCCAAGGCCGGTCTGGTTTCAACTCGACTTTCAGTGATGCAAAGAAACTCTCCGCTACCGCATTGTCCCAGCAATTGCCCTTGCGGCTCATGCTCGCGGTGATGTCGTGTGTCTTCAGGAAGTCGTAGTACGCCTGCGAAGTGTATTGACGTCCGCGATCGCTGTGGACGATCAGCCGACGTACAGGGCGATTCAGGAGCGCCATGGTGAGAGCGCTCAAGACCAGATCACTGTTGTTCGTTTTACTCATCGACCAGCCGACGACGCGACGAGAGTACAGGTCAATCATGACCGCCAGATGGAGCCAGCCTTCGGCCGTCGGCACGGAGGTGATATCCGAGACCCAGGCGCGATTCGGTTGTGCGAACGCAAAGTGCCGGCCCAGGAGGTTTGGCGCGGCCGGCATGGTGCCGGGCGAGTAAAATAACGCTTTGGACCGATTCCGCTTCTTGGCCTTGATCCCGTGCATTCGCATTAACCGGGCGACTCGCTTACGAGAGACCGCGACTCCGCCGGCGCGCAAGTCCTCATGAATTCGCGGCCCGCCGTAGCGGCCCCGGTTTTCGAGATGCACACGCCGAATCTCGCGAACCAGCTGCAAGTTCCGCTTGAACCGCTCGCTTTGGTTGCGCCGCCGCCACGCATAATAACCGGCCTTCGACACGTCGAGATTGCTGCACATCCACGCGACCGGAAATCGTTGCCGTTGCGCGTGAACGAATGCAAACCTCAGCGGTGGTGCTTCGCGAAGAAGGCCTTGGCTTTTTTTAAGATCTCGACATCGACTTTGAGTCGAGCGTTCTCGCGCCGCAATCGCTCGAGCTCCGCTTGCTCAGCGCTTCGTCTTCCATGACCGGGAAATACCTCGGCGGGAGGTTTACCCTTGCGGCGATCGGCCTGGCGCACCCAGCTGTATAACATTTGGCGAGACACGTTGAGCTCGCGCGCGAGCTGTGTTACCTGTTTGCCGCCTGCCTTGACCATTCGCACCGCATCGGCTTTGAACTCCGGCGAGAAATCTCTGCGCTGCCTTTCCATTGACCCCTACCTTCCTCACTTAGTGAGCCTTATCTTGGGGTCCACGAAACGGGGTGAAGTTCAGCATGACATGGCGACGCGACACGCCCCGCTTGAGATGACGATACGGCATGCCCGACGTGACATGGCGACGCGACACGCTCTGGGTGAGATGACGATGCGGCATGCCCGACGTGACATGGCGACGCGACACGCGCCGCTTGAGATAACGATGCGGCATGCTGCGTGAGATGACGATGCGGCGATGTGTGCGATGAGGGTGCTGGCGGGGGCGTTGTCGCATCGGCGGCTGGCGGTGCCGGTGATCGGGGCACCGATGTTCATCGTGTCGCGGCCCGAGCTGGTGAACGCGCAGTGCAAGGCAGGCGTGATCGGCGCGTTTCCTTCGCTCAACGCGCGGCCGGAGTCCGCGCTCGACGAATGGCTCGATCGGATCGAGGCGGAGCTGGCCGCGCACGATGCCGCGCACCCGGAGCGGCCGGCGGCGCCGTTCGCGGTGAACTTGATCGTGCACAAGACCAACACGCGCTTGATGCACGATCTCGACGCGTGCGTGCGCCATCGGGTGAAGATCGTCATCACCTCGCTCGGTGCGCGGACCGAGGTCAACGACGCGGTGCATGCCTACGGCGGCGTCGTGCTGCACGATGTGATCAACGTGAGCTTCGCGCGCAAGGCGATCGAGAAGGGTGCCGACGGGTTGATCGCCGTCGCGGCCGGCGCGGGCGGACATGCCGGCACGTGGTCACCGTTCGCGCTCGTACAGGAGATCCGCGCCTGGTTCGACGGGCCGCTGGCACTATCGGGCGCGATCGCGAACGGCCGCGCGGTGCTTGCGGCGCGCGCGATGGGCGCCGACTTCGGCTACGTCGGCTCGGCCTTCATCGCTACGCAAGAAGCCAACGCCAGCGAGCAGTACAAAGAGAGCATCGTCGCGTCGAGCGCGCAGGACATCGTCTACACGAACCTGTTCACGGGCGTGCACGGGAACTATCTGCGGCCGTCGATTCTCAACGCCGGGCTCGATCCGGAGAACTTGCCGCAGAGCGATCCGTCGAAGATGGATTTCGGCGCGGCGAAAGCGTGGCGCGACATCTGGGGCTCGGGCCAAGGGATCGGTGCCGTCGCGCACGTTCCAAGCGCCGGCGAGCTCGTCGAGCGGCTGGCAAGCGAATACCATGCGGCGCTGGCCGAGCTGCGAATGGCAGAGGGGGTCGAGGCGCTCTAATGCCTACGGTTACTGCGCCCGAGGTCTAGGGGGGCGAGAAACCGACACTCTCGTCTCGGTCGGATGGCTCCGATTCGCGGCGACCGCTGCCAGGGGTTGAGACGGCATAGGTCAGTTTTGCGTTTCTCGCAAAATCAGCTGGGTAACGGCGCAGAACCCTTTGAACGATCTGCTTTTTGTGACCGCGGTAGACCAAATATTCGATATCGATCCAGATCGGGGAACCTGTTCGCTCGCGCATCACGGCCGCCACGGGCTGTAGCTGTGGCCAGATGCGGGGTGTCATGTCGTAATACAAGGCGAAGAGAACCTCGTCCAGCACACCGAGATTGAGCAGCCTTGCGACGTTTTGATAATGAGCTCCGAGCGCGGCGAGCCGTTGATCGACCACGGGCGTCGTGACGGCGAGAAGCGTCGCGGGATCGCTGAGATCCAATGAATTGAGGAATCGGCGCGCCTCGAGCGACTCCGCGGATTGCATCCACGCCATGATCTCGTGGTAGGAATGTAATTGATTCGCGAGACGCATGTGCCGAAGTTGGCGCACGGCCGCAATCGCTGCCACGAGCACGATGATCGCGCTCGCGAAGGACGCGAGCGCGCCGAGAGCCTCCCAAGACATGCGCGACCATCCTCACTTCATGCAGCTGAGCGCTGACGGGGTGGCTTATTCGAAAATGTCGGCGACCCTTTGCAGCCGCGAGAGCCGCCCGAAACAGGCCATAGACACGTTCCCAGCCTTCTAGGGGTCGATCGGCGCCCCGCGAAAGGGTCCTGGCCTGCGCGCTATCTTCTTGGGGGAAACAGATGCGTCGTTCGATGATCGCAGTCGTAGCCGCAGTGGCGTGTTGCGTGGTAAGCGCGTGCGGAGGCGGCGGTTCGAGTAGCTCCACGGTTCCGGCGAGCGCGTCGAGTCCGGGTCCGACGACACCGCAGTCGGTGACGTTTCAGGTCGAGATCCCGGCGACGACGCGCAACGCGGCCGCGAACGCGCGCCGCCCCGACTATGTTTCGGCTGGAACGCAGTCGATCTCGGTGGTCGTCAACGGCGGCCCGCCCCAAGTCTTCTCCATCCCGGCGGGTGGTACGCAGGTATCCGGTTGCAGCACGCCCGCCTACATGCCGACCGCGGCGGCGACGTGCACTTGGACGCTGGTCGTTCCGTCGGGACCTGCTACCTTCGTCGTCACCCTGTACTCAGGGCCGAACGCGACCGGCAGCGTGCTTTCCAGCGGCAGCATCTCGACGACGATCGTGCCGGGAAAGCTCAATGACGTCGCAGTGACGTTCAACGGCGTACCTGCGGCGCTCGTTCTCGAGCTCGGTACCTCGTCGCCGCCGACCGGGTCGCCGCTGGTCATCCCCGTGGTCGTGTACACCGTCGACGCCGCTGGCTACGCGATCATCGGTCCGGGAACGAACACCTCCGCTACGCTTTCCGATACGGACACCTCATCGGCAACGTACTTGTTCGCGACGACGAGCGGTCAATGCGGCGCCGCCCCCGGAGCGGGCACCAAGTCGCTGGCGGTCGTTACCGGGTCGTACATCTCGGCATGCCTGGCGTACAGCGGCGCAACGTCGCCGCCCAGCGTTACGCTGACCGCCACCGCGAGTGGTCTGCACCAGGCGACCGCCGCGATGAGTCCATCCGCGCCGAGCTCGAGCTCCGGCGGAGCGGTGTGGGTGCTGACGCAACCGTTCCTGGAGAACGGGATATCGATGCCGTCCGCCGAGCCGGCAATACTGCTTGCATATGACGAGAACGCGACTGCCAACGTGGCGCCGCTCGCCCGCATCAGCGGCAGCTCGACGCAGTTGCCGGCGCTCGGCGGGGTCGACATCGGACTCGCGACCGATCAGCACGGGAACGTCTCGGTCGGCAGCGGGAACAAGATCTACACGTTCGATGCGGGGGCGACGGGGAATGTCGCCCCGTCGGCGGTCACCACGTTTCCGTCGAACCTCGGATCGCTCAGCGGTCTGACGATCGACAGCGCCGGCAACGCGTACTTCGCGATGCTCGTTCTCAATGGCTCGACCTGTACGCTCTACCGCGCTCCGATCGTGAACGGCAGCGAGACGCCGACGGCGATCGGCGACTGCGCGCACCCGATCAAGAACATGCCGTTCTCGGATCTCCTGGTGGGCGGCCTCAGCTTCGACCGCGCCGGCAATCTCTTGGTCGGAATATCGGCAGAAGTCTCGAGTCCGCCGGTCGGGATCGACCTCGTCGTACGTTACACGCCCAGCGCAGGCACCTATCTGCCGTCCGGGGCAATCAAGGTCGTGAGTGCCGCGCCGGTTCCGGTTCCGTCGCTCGACGGGGCCGGTGACGTCACGACGTTTCCTTACACCTATCCGGGCACGGGCTTCGTCGACGACGAGGTGCGCACGGTACCGTCGATCGCGTACCTTTCCGCGTTCGGTCAGGCGTTCGGGCAATGGGCACCGAACGGCTCGCTGTTCGTGCAGGAGATCACGCAGTCAGGTACTGCGCAGCTGCGCCGATATGCTTCGGACAGCGGCACGATGCAGACGATTCCGCTCGCGACGATCAGCTCTACCGACCTGGACTGGGCCATCGCGCTCGCGGTCGGGCCGTTCACCCAAGGCGCCGGCACCAAGCTCGTGGTGACGCCGTCCTCGCTGTCGTTCAACGGCGCGGGCTCGTCGGAGCAGGCGACGGAGACGGTTAGCGAGACCGGCTACACCGGACAGATCGCGCAGACGAACACCTGCAGCGGGATCGCGACCGTCTCGCCGGCGTCGGCGGCGGCTCCGGCGACCTTTACGGTTACCGCGACCAGCGCCGGCTCGTGCACGATCACGTACACGGACTCGCACAGCGACACGGCTACGTCGAACATCGTCGTGACGACGACGATCTTGACGGGGCAGTCGACCCGACGACGACAGTGAGCCGAATGAAGCTGTCGGCCGGCGCGCGCTGCGCCGCATTCGGCGCCGTCGCCGCGTTCGCCGCGTGCGGCGGCGGCGGTGGGTCGTCGTCCAGCACGACGCCGGGCTTCGTCAC
>DATASF010000053.1:0-7316 GCA_036269335.1 Casimicrobiaceae bacterium | reverse complement strand
GCCGGGCGACGAGGTCGTCTACCGGGACAAGGTGGTCATCGTCAACGGCCAGCCATGGCCGCAGAAGCCGGACAGCAGCTACAGCTATCTGGAGGGGCTGACGTACGCGACGACGCAGCGGTTCGAGGAGCGGATCGGGGAACGCGTGCACTCGATTGCCGTCAACCCGGCTGCGCCTCCGGTCAACATCAACGGCGTGCGGTCTTTCCCCGGAAGGGAGAACTGCGTTTACAATGACCGCGGATTCAGCTGCAAGGTCCCGGCGGGCAGCTACCTGATGATGGGAGACAACCGCGACAACAGCGACGACAGCCGGTACTGGGGCTTCGTTCCTGACGACCACATCCGGGGCAAGGCCTTCTTCATCTGGTTCAACTGGGACGATATCAGCAGCTTCGCATTCAAGCGGATCGGCACCGGTATCCGCTGACGGGAGATAGGATGAACAAGCGCACTGCGCAGCGCGGTCTGTCGATGATGGGGTTTCTGTTCGTGGCCGCGGTCGTCGTCGCCGTCGTGATGATCGGATTCCGCACGGTGCCGTCGTACATCGAGTACTACACCGTCAAGAAGGTGATGGCCAAGGCGCTGCAGGACTCGCCCGAGCCGTTCTCGCTGACTAAATTCCGCAACGACTTCGATCTGAAATCAAGTGCCGATTACATCGACTCGGTGCGCGGCAGCGACATCGACGTCGTGAAGGAAGGCAACGCACTGGTGGCGACCGCGACGTGGAGCAACAAGCTGCACATGGTCGGCAATGTGAGCATCGTGCTCGACTTCGAGGCCACCGTCAGCAAGTGACGGCCCGGGGTTGATGCCGCCCTCCGCCCCGACCGAATCGCTCGGCCACGTATTTCGCCGCCCGGAACTGCTGCGCCAGGCACTGACGCACCGCAGCTTCGGCGCCGATCACAACGAGCGGCTGGAGTTCATCGGCGATTCGATTCTCAACTGCGCAATCGCGCTGGCGCTGTACCGGCGCTTCCCGCAGCTTCCCGAAGGCGAGCTCTCGCGGATCCGCGCCAACCTGGTCAACAAGGACACGCTTTACCGGCTGGCGCGCACGCTCGATCTGGGCAGCGCGATCCGTCTCGGCGAAGGCGAACTGAGGAGCGGCGGCGCCTCGCGGCCGTCGATACTGGCCGATGCGCTGGAAGCGATGCTCGGCGCGATCTTCCTCGACGGCGGATTCGATGCCGCCGATGCTGCGATCGGCCGGCTCTACGACGGCGAGATCGCGACCATCGATCCCGCGGGCCTCGCCAAGGATCCGAAGACGCGTCTGCAGGAATGGCTGCAGGGCAGAAAGCTGACGGTGCCCGACTATGAAGTCGCCGCCGTCCGGGGCGAGGCGCATGTGCAGACCTTCGACGTCGTCTGCAGGATCCCGGCACTCGACATCGCGGCAACCGGATCGGGGCCGAGCCGGCGCGCCGCCGAGCAGGCGGCCGCCGCGGCGGCTTACGAGCAGGCGACCGGTGCCTGATTCCGCCGCGGCGTTCCGATGCGGCTACGTCGCCGTCGTCGGCCGGCCGAACGTCGGCAAGTCGACCCTGGTCAACGCACTGGTCGGAGCGCGCGTTTCAATCACGTCGGGCAAGCCGCAGACGACGCGCCATCGCATCCTCGGCATCATGACGACGCCTTCGGCCCAGTTCCTCTTTGTCGACACGCCCGGTTTCCAGACCGCGCATCGCTCGCGACTCAACGAGCGAATGAACCGGACGGTGCGCGACAGCATCGGCGGCGTCGACGCGATCATCGTCGTCCTGGAAGCGGTGAAATTGACCGACGCCGACCGCGCGGTGCTGGCGCTGCTGCCGCCGCGCGTTCCGGCGATTGCCGCGATCAACAAGGTCGACCGGCTCGCCGACAAGGCGCGCCTGCTGCCCTATCTGTCGATGCTGGAAAAAGCGCATCCATTTGCCGCGATGGTGCCGATCAGCGCCGAGAAGGGCATGCAGCTGGATCTGCTCACCTCGGAGGTCGCCCGCCATCTGCCGATCGGCGAGCCGCTGTTCGCTCCGGACGACCTGACCGACCGCGACGAGCGCTTCATTGCCGCCGAGTACGTGCGCGAAAAGATCTTTCGCCTGCTCGGCGAGGAAATTCCCTACGCGACGACGGTAGCGGTCGACAGCTTCGACCACGATGGCGCGCTGCGCCGGATCCATGCGACCGTCTATGCCGACAAGGCCAGCCATCGCGCGATCCTGCTGGGCAAGGACGGCGCGACGATGAAGTCGATCGCCAGCGCCGCGCGGCGGGACATGGAGCGCCTGTTCGGCGGCAAGGTGTTTCTCGAAGTATGGGTGAAGGTGAAGTCCGGCTGGGCCGATGACGAGGCGCAGCTGACGCGGCTGGGCTACTGAAGCGCGAACGTGCGCGAATCGGCCCCGGAAACTGTCCGATGAAACAACCGCGCGACCGGCGCGACGAGCAGGGGGCGTTCGTCCTGCACGCCTACCCGTATCGCGAGACCAGCCTGATCGTCGAGGCGCTGACCGCCGATCACGGCCGTGTCGCACTGGTTGCGCGCGGCGCGCGGCGACCGCGTTCCGAGCTGCGCGGGATACTGCAGGCGTTTCAGCCGCTGACCTTGTCGTGGGCCGGCGGCGGCGAGCTGCGGACGCTGCTCCGGGCCGAATGGCGCGGCGGCCTGCCGCTGGTCGCCGGTTCGGCTCTGCTGTGCGGTTTTTATTTGAACGAGCTTCTGCTCAAACTCCTGCCGCGCGAGGACCCGCACCCGCGGCTTTTTCGCGATTACGAGGCCGCGTTGACGCGGCTGGCCGGCGGTCATCCGCAGGCGCCGATATTGCGCGAGTTCGAGGTTCGCCTCCTGTCCGAGCTCGGTTACGCGCTGCCGCTGACGCACGAGGCGGATACCGGGCGGCCGGTCGATCCGTCGGCACGGTACTATTACGCCTTCGATCTCGGTCCGCGCAGCACCGCGGCGGAACCCGGGCGCCGTTATCCACTGGTGCGCGGCGCGACCTTGCTGGCGTTGGCGCAGCACGACTACAGCGGGGCGGACGCGGCGGCCGAAGCCAAGCGCCTGATGCGCGAGGTGCTCGACCATTATCTCGAGCAGCGGGCGATCTTCAGCCGGCGGGTCGTGCGCGATCTGCAGGCGCTCGACGACGAAAACGGGGGCAGCGAGGAACGTCGATCATGATCGAGCTAGGCGTCAACATCGACCACGTCGCGACCTTGCGGCAGGCGCGGCGGACCTACGAGCCGGACCCCGTTTGGGCCGCGGCCGAGGCGCACCTGGGCGGCGCCGACGGCATTACCGTGCACCTGCGTGAAGATCGCCGGCACATCCAGGACGAGGACGTGCGGCGGCTTCGCGCGCTGGTCCAGATCAAGCTCAACCTCGAAATGGCGGCGACCGACGAAATGGTGGCCCTCGCGTGCTCGCTCAAGCCGGAGATGGCGATGCTGGTGCCCGAGGGTCGCGAAGAAGTCACGACCGAGGGCGGACTCGACGTCGTCGCGCAAGAGGCGCGGCTCAAGACCGCGGTCGCGCGGCTGGCCGACGCGGGAATCATCAGCAGTGTGTTCATCGATGCCGAGGTCCGTCAGGTCGAGGCCGCGGCGCGGATCGGCGCCCGTGTGTGCGAGATCCACACCGGCCCGTATGCGCACGCGTTTCACGCCAAGGGACGCGACCCACAGAGCGCGGCGGTCGTCGCGGAACTGGCCAAGGTGCGCGAGGCCGGCGCGGCGATCCGCGCGCTGGGCATGCGCTTCAACGCCGGACACGCACTCAATTATTTCAACGTGCAATCGATCGCCGCACTGCCGGGCGTGCGCGAGCTGCACATCGGACACGCGATCGTCAGCCGCGCGGTGTTCGTCGGACTGCGCGAGGCGGTGCGGCAGATGAAAGCGCTGCTTCGCGAGGCCGCTGCCGGATGAGCCGCGGCTAGCTGCCAGGCTTCAGTACGGATGCGGCCACTTGCCGCCGAGCGTGCGGGTCAGCTCCTCCGCGGTATGCGCGACCAGCGGACCCAGCTGCCGGATGCGCTCGTCGGACAGGCGCGACGACGGGCCCGCCAGCGAGATCGCGCCCAGCGGCTCGGCATGCTCGTCGTAGACGGTCGCCGCGACGCAACGGGTCGAGCGCGCGTGCTCCTCGTCGTCGAACGAATAACCGCGCTGCCGGATCACGCGCAGCGCCGCCCACATCGTCTCGGGCGCGACGATCGTGTTCTCGGTGATGCGAGGCAGGCCGCGCACCTTGAGTATCGCGTCGATCTGCTCGTTCGGCAGCGAGGCGAAAAGCGTCTTGCCGACACCGGACGCATGCAAGGGCACGCGGCTGCCCAGCTTGACCAGCGTGCGCATCGTCTCGTGGCATTGCACCTGCGCGATGAACACCGCCTCGGTGCCGTCGAGTATCGCCAGGTTCGCGGTCTCGCCGGACTGCTCCATCAATCGGCGCATGTAGGCGTGGCTGCGCCCGATGAAATCGCGATTGGCCAGGAACGTGCTGCCGACGGTGAAGGCCTGGAGGCCGACGTGCCACAGGCCGAGGTCGCCGGCCTGATAGACGTAGCCCATTTTTTCCAAGGTCGCCAGCAGCCGGTGCGTCGTCGACACCGGCAACTGCGCGCGGTGGCCGACCTCGGTCAGCGACAGGCCGCTGTCGGCCTGGGCGAGCGCCTCGAGGATCGACAGCCCGCGCGTCAGGCTCTGCACCTGGGCGGTAGGCGCGCCAGGTTTGTGCGGCGTACGGCCGCGGCGCGGCGGCGCGATCGAGCGGAGAGCCATCGGGGTCAGCAGCAGTGGTCGTTGTTCGGAATGCAACAATAACGCATTGCCGCGGCCGCCGCTCGGCAGCGCCCGCAGCCTGGTCCGAGTAGTCTTATTCCAGTTTCAGATGCGGCGTGACGTCGAACGCTTCCCCGGCGATGTCGACTTCGTACCGGGCGGCGAGAAGCTCGGCATCGGTCAACACCCGGTCGCTGCGGGCGTAGCCCATCGCCACCGCACGCCCGTGCTTGCGGCTGTAGCCGGCCGAGGTCAATTCGCCGACGCTTTGCCCGTTCATCGATATCGGCTCGCCGCCCCAGGGAAACGCCGCTGGATCGTCGAAGGTGAACAGCAGCAGCCTTTTTTTCAGCCCTTCGGCCTGCTGTCGCAGCAGCGCGTCGCGGCCGATGAAATTCGAAGCCTTGCCCAGCTTGACCGCGTACGCGAGCCCGGCTTCGAGCGGGGTCTCGTCGGGGCCGAGCTCGGCGCCCCAGGCGCGCCGCCCGGCTTCGATGCGCAAGGCGTCGATCGTGTAATAGCCGGCGTCGCGCAGGCCAACGGCGCGGCCGGCCTCGTGCAAGGCGTCGTACAAGGTTACGCACTGGTCGGTCGTGACATAGAGCTCGTAGCCGGGCCCGCCGATGTAGCTGATGCGCGCCGCACGGACTCGCGCGTAGCCGACGTCGATCTCGCGCGTTTCGGAAAACGGCAGGCCTTGCCGGGAAAGGTCGTCCGGGGAAAGCAGGCCGAGCAGGTCGGCCGCCTTCGGTCCCATCACCGAAAGCACCGAGTAGGCGGAAGTCACGTCGACCAGCGCCGCGTATTCGCCCTCGCCGATGTGCTTGCCTATCCAGTCGGCGTCGCGTGTCGCCTGCGCCGAGCCGGTAAGGATGAAATACGTGTCGTCGGCGATCCGCGTCAAGGTCAGATCGCTTTCGAACCCACCGCGCTCGTTCAGCATCGCCGTGTAGACCATCCGGCCCGGTGGCACGTCGACCTCGTTGGCGCAAAGTCGCTGCAGCACCTGGACGGCGTCGCGGCCTTTGAGGACGAACTTGGCGAACGAAGTCTGATCGAACACGACGACGTCCTCGCGCGCGGCGCGCTGCTCGTCCAGCATAAACGGCAGCCATCCTGGCGTGTCCAGCGTGTACGGGATGGCCGGCGCGCCCGGCGGCAGGAAATAATTGGCGCGCTCCCAGTTGAGCTTGCTTCCGAATACGGCGCCTCTGGCCTTCAGCCGGTCGTACAGAGGCGAGCGCCGCAGCGGGCGGACGGTCGAGAGCTCCTCGCGCGGCCAGCGCATCGCATAGTGCAGCCCGAGCGTTTCGGCGGTACGGTCGAACAGATGCCGCCGATTGGCGTGGAACGGCGCGAAGCGGCGCAGGTCGACGTCCCACAGGTCGACCGGCGCATCGCCGCCGATGATCCATTCGGCCATCAAGCGTCCAGCGCCGCCGGCGTTGGCGATCCCGGCGGAATTGAAGCCGGCGCATACGAAGTAACCGTTGAGCTCGGGCGCCTCGCCCAGGATGAAATTGCCGTCCAGGGTGAAGCTCTCCGGCCCGTTCAGCAGCATTTTCACTTGCGCGGTCTCGAGGCAGGGCGTGCGGTGTATCGCGTTCTTCATCAGGATCTCGAACTGGTCCCAGTCCTCGGCGAGCAGCTGGAATTCGAACCGGTCCGGAATCGCCGGCACGTCCCACGGCTTGGCCACCGGCTCGAAGCCGCCCATCACCAGTCCGCCGACCTCCTCCTTGTAATAGATGTACCCGTCGGGATCGCGCATGACCGGCAGGTCGGAATGAACGCCGGGGATCGGCCGCGTGACGATATAGAAATGCTCGGCCGAGAACAGCGGCACGTTGACGCCCGCGAGCTTGCCGAATTCGCGCGCCCACTGTCCCGCGCAATTGACCACGCTCTCGCAGCGGAGCCCGCCTTCCCCGTGCTCGCCGCGATAGCGCACGCCGGCGACCCGGCCGCGCTCGACGATGACGCCCCTCACCGCCGCGCCTTCGACGATGCGCGCGCCGCGCATGCGGGCGCCCTTGACCAGCGACTGGGTCAGGTCGGTCGGATTCGCCTTGCCGTCGCCGGGTATCCAGACCGCGCCGCTCAAGTCGTCGGTGCGAAGCAGCGGATAGATCTTTCCGGCTTCGCCGGGCGTGATGAACTCGAACTCGATGCCGAAGCCCCGGGCGCGCGCCATCTGGCGCTTCAGCAGCTTCAGCCGCTCCGGCGTCCGGGCGACGTTGAGACTGCCGCATTGCTTCCACCCGGTCGCGAGGCCGGTTTCCTGCTCTAGCGTCGCGTAGAGCTCGATACCGTAGCGGCTCATCCGCGTCGCGTTGCGCGTCGCGCGAAGCTGGCCGACCAGGCCCGCGGCGTGCCATGTGGTGCCGCAGGTCAGCTTGCCCTGCTCGAGCAGCACGACGTCGCTGCAGCCGAGCCTGGTCAGGTGATACGCGACCGACGCGCCGGCGATGCCGCCGCCGACGATCACCACCTGTGCCTGCGCCGGTATGGTCGCGCTCATCGGCGGGCTCCGCTGC
>DATASF010000052.1:0-25964 GCA_036269335.1 Casimicrobiaceae bacterium | reverse complement strand
GATTGCGAAATCGCGCGGCGACCGTCGCAAGCGTCGTGCCAAGGGGTCGCATCCTGCACGCCTCGACCGGCCGGGGCGCTTGCGCCGTTTCTACAAATGGCCTGTCGTTTATTGCAGTCCGGATTGCAACTCGTGCCGCCGTCGAGACGCGAGAGCGGGCGGTGCCTAGTAGGACCGGCGCTGGCACGCGGCTTGCGACAGGACACGCGCAGGGCGTCGGGGACATTGGGTTCGTTCAGCCCTCCCATGAACCGAGTTCGATACACCCGGCGCGCCTGCTCCACTCTTGATTGACGGTGCCGCAAGCATTCCGCGGGCCGTCGCGGAAAAGGTTGTCCGCACCCGCCGGCCTCCGCACGCGAGGCGAGGCGCCAATTGCAGCCTTCCGCCCGACGAGTTGCTTGCAGCGGGCGTGTCCATCCGTTGTAGGACTTGATCCTACAAGGTCCCCCGTTACACCTACAGAATTTACAGAGCAAGACCTATACCGGCTCCAATCCGCGTAGGGGAGTATTGGCCCGTCCAACGTCAATAACAACGGAGAGGGCCATGTTTGGAGAGCTTCAGAGCATAGCGAGTCTTGCAAAATATCCGGCCAACACGCCCGCTGAGGCTCCGCCCCGCGCGACAGTCAAGGGATCCGTGGAAAAACGTCTCGAGCGTTTCGGTTTGCTCTACGGCGCGTGTCCACCGATGCGCGAGCTGTTTCGCAGCCTCGATCGGCTGTCGCGCTCGACGGCGCCCGTGATGATCCTCGGTGAAAGCGGCTCCGGCAAAGAATTGGTCGCGACCACGCTGCACCATCTTTCTCCGCGCAAGGACCGCCCGTTCATCGCGGTTAATTGCGGCGCGATTCCCGAAAACCTGATCGAAAGCGAACTGTTCGGCCACGAGCGCGGCAGTTTTACCGGCGCCGCGCGGACGCACCGCGGTTGCTTCGAGCGGGCCGACGGCGGCACCTTGTTCCTCGACGAAGTCACCGAGATGCCGGTGGAGATGCAGGTTCGCCTGCTGCGCGTGCTCGAGACGGGCCGGTTCACCCGCGTCGGCGGCGATCAGGAAATCGGCTCGGACGTCAGGGTGCTCGCCGCGAGCAATCGCGATCTGCGGCAGGCGGTCGCGTCGGGCAAGCTGCGCGAGGATCTGATGTATCGGCTCTGCGTGATTCCGGTGAACGTGCCGCCGCTGCGTGATCGCGGCGACGATGCGGTCCTGCTGGCGGAAATGTTCCTCGCCGAGCTCAACGAGGAGCAGGGTGAGCAGAAAACCCTGAGCGCAGAGGGCCGGCGGAGGATAGTCGAGCACGCGTGGCCCGGCAACGTACGTGAGCTGAAGAACGTCATCCATCGGGCGTTCGTGCTTTCCGACGAGGAAGTGCAGGTCGACATCGGCACGTTTTCGGCGCTGGGCCAGGAGCGCAGCGAGGAAAGCGGTGCGGTCACGGCGATCGGTCCCGCGATGAACACGCCGGCGATGTCCGATTCGTCGGTGCTGCGGATTACCGTCGGCATGTCTCTGGATGACGTCGAAAGGACGCTGATCACGGCGACGCTGCAGGCGGTCGGAGGCAGCAAGACCGAAGCCGCGCGATTGCTGGGCATAAGCCTCAAGACGATGTACAACCGCCTGCACGCCTACGGCGACGGATGCATTCGGCGCAAGCCGATGCCGTCGACCGGATACGATGCATTGGCTGCTTGACCGCCGCGGCTGGTCGGCCGCGGCGCGCCGACCTATAATTCGGGAGAGCCGTGATGCGTGAGGGGGGAGAAACTATGACGCAGGGCGAACGTGCCGCGCTGCCGGGACGCAAGACGCGCGTGTTGATCGTTGACGATCATGCGCTGGTGCGGGCCGGATTCAAGCAGCTGCTCGACACGACGGACGACCTCGAGGCCGCAGGCGAAGCAGGAACCGCTGCCGCTGCGTTGAGCCTCGCCGCGACCGGCCGATTCGACATCGTCCTGCTCGACATTTCGCTGCCCGACGCCAACGTCCTGGAAACCGTCAGCTCTCTGCGCCGCAAGCAGCCCGAGCTGCCCATTCTCATCGTCAGCATGTATCCGGAGGAGCAGTACGCGGTCAATCTGCTGCGCGCCGGCGTCAGCGGTTTTTTCCCCAAGGCCGGCGAAGCCAAGGACATGCTGCAGGCGCTGCGTACGATTGCCAGCGGCAAGAAGTACATCAGCGCGTCGCTGGCCGAGGCCCTCGCAATGGAGGCTGCGGGCGACGCCGCCGAGCCGCTGCACCGCCAGTTGTCCAACCGCGAGTTTCAGATCTTCGTCCAGCTTGCGGCCGGCAAGACCGTCACCGACATCGCGGGAGAGCTTTGCCTGAGTGTCAAGACCGTAAGCACCTATCGCACGCGCATCCTCGAGAAGATGAATTTCGCGCGCAATGCGGAGCTCACGGCATACGCGCTGCGGCACAGTCTGATCAGCTAATGCTCGCGGCCCTTCTGGTGAAAACTGCGCTGCTCCGCGTCTTCGTCGTCGAGGATTCGGCGCTGATCCGTCGGCGGATCATCGACAATCTCCAGTCGATGGGAGGGTACGACGTCGTCGGCTTTGCCGAATCCGAAGACGAGGCGATCGCGGCGATAAAGAACCTGCATCCGGACGTCGTGGTTACCGACATCCGCCTGAAGGAAGGCAATGGCATCGCCGTGGTCCGCAACATTCGCGCCGATGAAACGACGCCGCAGCCGAAAATATTCGTGCTGACCAACTTCGCCTATCCCGAATACCAGGTGCAGTGCTCGCTCGCGGGCGCCGACGCGTTTTTCGACAAGTCATCCGAGTACGACAGCTTCCTGACGCGCCTGCGTCAGATCATGTAAGCGGCGCGCCGACGCGCGGCAGGCGCATTTCGCCTGCGCCAGCAACACAGAATTTCTCCTTTTTCGAAGAGTATCCGGCGGCGCGGCCACTGGCATGCGGTTTGCGTCAGTTTCGCCAGCTAGGCGTGGCAGGCGCATCGAGCGGAGGTTTGCGTGTCGCGGTGCCTGCGTCCGAGTAACTCTTGCTCTAAGTCGAGCAGAAAGGATTGAAAATGTTGCATTACGCCATCGTGTTTTTTGTCATCGCGTTGATTGCGGCGCTGTTCGGCTTCGGTGGCATCGCCGCCGGTGCGGCCGAAATCGCCAAGGTCCTGTTTTTCATTTTCCTCGTTCTGTTCGTGGTCTCGCTGGTGGTTGGACTGTTCCGTCGCGGGGGCGGCTAGGTGGGACGCGCGGCTGCCGCGATCATGAAGGGCGCGCGGATGCCGGTCGTGGTTGCGGCGATCGCCCTCGCGGTCGGCGTGGCTGCCTGCGATCGCGCTCCGGAGAGGTCGGCGTCGGTGAAGCCCGAGTTGACGCCGACACCTCCGGCCATCGCGCCTCCGTCCGCCGAGCCGGCGCCGGTGATGCCGCCCAAAGCGGATACCGTGCTCGAGTCGTCGTCGCAAACGGCGGCGGCACCCGCGGTGAATTCCGCCGGCGACCAGCCCGCTGCGGCAGATCAGACCGCGAAGGGCAGCGACCCCAAGGCCAAAGAGACGATGACCAAGGAAGAGGAGTCGAGCGCGATGCCCAAGCCGGCGCAGGCGAACGACCACTCGACTACGGCGACCGACTCCAAGCAGTGAAGTCCGGTGGCTGGCGAATTTCGCCACGCCACCGCGTCCCGTCGCGGGCGGAGCCTTCCGGTCCCTCTCCAGCCGCTCCGCCCGTGTTTTTTGCAACCATCAATGGTTTTCGTGATTGAGAGGAGTAGCCAAATGGAACTTACCGGTAACAACAACGCGATCGAGCGCACGGCAAGCCAGGCGCACCAGACCGTCGACGAGCTCGCTCGCAGGGCCACCGACAAGGCCGGCCCCGCCATCGATCGCGTCGCGCGCGCAGCGCACCAGACCGTCGACAAGGTCGCCCAGGCGGCGCAACCCGCGGCGGAATGGATCGGCGACAGCGCCGAGCGCGTCAGGCAGACGCAGGACCAGATGGTGACGAGCGCGCGCGATTACATCCGCGAGCGCCCGCTGATTACGCTGGGCGTTGCGCTGGCGGCCGGGTATCTGATCGGGCGTCTCGGACGGTGAGCGAATCGGCGATCGGCGCGCCGGCGCCTGCCGGCGACCCGCAGTCGTCGCTGGTGGCGGCGATCGGGCAGGTATTCGGCAGCGGACGAGAGCTCGTGGCCGACGCCGCTGACCTGGTCGCGGCCGAAGCGCACGTCGCGCTGCAGACGATGACCGCGCTGGTCGTCACCGCCGTTTGCGCCGCGGTGCTGGGCATCCTCGCAGCCGCGGGTGTTCTCGCCGCAATCGCGATGGGCATGATAGAGCGGGGATTCTCCGGCGCAGCGGCCACCGGCGGAGTCGCACTGGTTTGCGCGCTCGCCGCCGCCTGGTTTGTGCTGCGGCTGCGCTCGCTTGCCCGGCGCGCGTTGTTCGCGCGATCGAGGCAGCAGCTGCGCGGCGACGAGTGAGGCGCGCGACACCGTGCTTTTCAGCGTCGACGAGAGCGAGGCCCTGCGAGCCGAGCAGAGGCTGCGCGACGGCAAGCTCGCGCTGGCCGAGGCAAAGCGCGCGTTGACCGAACAATGCCGGCGAACGCTGACCCGGCCGTCGACGCTCGCGCTACTGCTCGTCGCCGGCGGACTGATAGGCGCACGCCGGAAAGCGCCCGCGGAAGCAGCCGAAAGGCGACGCGGCGCTTCGTTTCTCGGTGCGATCGTGCGATCGATCTGGGCGCCGATATTCAAAGGCATCACGGCCGTCGCCGTCGAGCGCGCCTTGCACCCGCATCGCGACGAGGCCTCGGCCGCGAGCCACCGGGACGAGCCGCCGGAAATGGTTTCCTAGCCGCGCCGCCGCGCCGCCGTGCCGAGGCAGTGGCACGGCGATTGCTGTTGTCGATGCAGGTGGCATCGGCCGCCTCGCACATAATGATAAGGAGATGGGTCATGTGGAAGAAGATCGTATTAGGCTTCGCGAGCATCGCCGTCGTATCGTTGATCAGCGCCTGCAATACGATCGAAGGCGCGGGTAAGGACGTTTCCGCGGGCGGCAAGAAGGTCCAGGAAGAAGCGAAGGAAACCAAGCAGAAGATGTAAGCGAGCGTCCCGGCGCCAGGCCGGCGTAGCGCGCCGGCTTGGCGGAGGGAGTCAATACGCCCGCTACCGAGGGAGGCTCGATGGAGGCGGATAGCAGGGCTCGTGCGCGCCGCGGCAACGCGGCGCGAGCGCTGGAAGAAGCGCGTCCTCAGAGCGAGGCGCCGCTGCCGCCGCCGCGGCCGAGCACGGTCGCGCTGACGCTGATCGCGCTGATCCTCGGATTGTTCGCGATCAGAGCGGGGGCGGCGTTTTTCATTCCCCTGCTGCTCAGCCTGTTTCTGAATTACGCGCTGTCCCCGGTCGTCGGTCGGCTGGCGACCTGGGGCGTGCCGCGGATGCTGGGCGCCGCGCTGGTCGTGCTCGCGTTCAGCGCCGCGATCGCCGGCGCTCTCTACCGGGTTGGCAGCGACGCGGGCGATGTCATTCAGGAAATCCCTTCGGCGGTTCAGCGGCTGCGCATCGCACTGACGCACGCGCAACAGGACCACACGGGGGCACTGGAACACGTGCAAAGGACCGCGTCCGAGCTGCAGAAGCTCGCCGAAGCGGCCAGTCCGGCGCCGGCGCGGCCAAAGCAACAAGCTCCCGCGGCCGGTCCCGGCGTCGACATCAGCTCGATGCTGCTGATCGGTACGAGCAGCATGGCGATCGCCCTTGGCCAGCTCGCTTCGGCGCTTTTCCTGGCCTTTTTCCTGCTGTCCGCCGGCGATCTGTTCCGGCGCAAGTTCCTGCACGCCGTCGGCGGCGACTTTTCCCGCCGCAGGACGACGCTGCGCATCCTCGACAACGTCGACCGGCAGAACCAGCGGTATTTCGCGATCGTGCTTGTGGTCAACGCCGCCGTCGGCATCGTCATCGGCGCCGGCTTCTATGCGATGGGGCTCGAGCGCCCCGCGGTGTGGGGTATCGCCGCGGCGGTGCTGCACACGATCCCGTATGTTGGGTCGGCGATGCTGGCCGGCGCTGCCGCACTGGTTGCCTATGGACAATTCGGCACGCTGCAGATGGCCTTGCTCGCGGCCGCGATCCCGATCCTCGTCGCCGCGATTCTCGGTATCGGCGTGCAGACCTGGCTGATGGGACGCGCCGCGCGAATGAACACGCCCGCGGTGTTTGTGTCGCTGCTGTTCTGGGGAATGCTGTGGGGGGGGTGGGGCCTGCTGCTCGCCGTGCCGATCATGGTGGCGATCAAGACGCTGTGCGACCACGTCGAACGCCTGAAGCCGTTCGGCGACATCCTCGGCCCTTGAATACAAGACTTGCCGTCGAAAGGCCGGGCACAAGCGGCGCGTAGGCGGCCGTCCGACCTGATTCTTCGTCTGTTTGCTGCGCAACGCGACATCGTCGCGCACGTTCCAAGCAGCATTTACAGCCGCTCCAGGCAATTCTTACGTTGGTCCCGTCGGCCGCATCGGACACCTGACCACAAGGTACTGTTTTTACACCATAAATTAGTCTGGCACGACGGTTGCTGAACTCGACGTGCAGATGCAGCCGCGACTGCGTCATCGAAAGGAAGAAAGATGAATTGGGATCGGGTAGAAGGCAACTGGAAACAGATGACCGGAAAAGTGAAAGAGCAGTGGGGCAAGTTGACCGACGATGCGCTCGCCGAAATCGGCGGTCGACGCGATCAGCTTGTCGGCAAGATCCAGGAAACCTACGGCATCAGCCGCGACGAGGCCGACCGGCAGGTAAAGGACTGGGAAAAGATGCACTAGGCGCCACCGGTATTTCCGCGCCGCGCGCGGGGAGCAATACGACGCGGCACGGGACCGGCAAATCAACCAAGGAGAAAACGATGAGAATCGCGATGAGAGAAGTGATCTGTGCCGCAGCGCTCGGCGTTTTCGCGCTTAGCAGCCATGCCGCCGTGGGTGACGATACCAAAAAGGCCGACAAGGCCCAGTACAAGGCAGCCGTCGCCAGCGCCGAGGCCCAGTACAAGTCCGAAAAGGCCGCATGCGACGCCAAGTCGGGCAATGACAAGGACGTCTGCATCAAGCAAGCGAAGGCGAACCTGACCAAGGCCAAGGAAGACGCCAAGGCCAGCCGCAAGTCGAAGGACGCGATGGCGACCGCGTCGCACGAAAAGACCGAAGCCAATTACGCCGTCGCGAAGGAAAAATGCGACGCGCTGAGCGGCGACGCCAAGAGCAAGTGCCTCGCGGACGCCAAGGCCCGGTACAACCAATAACGCGCGGTCGCGAAGGCCGCCCGACGGCGATCGGCTGGCGAAGAAGATCAAGGTCTTCGCCAGCATCGATCCCCGGCCGGTGCGCGCCTGATCGTTTTGCGCGATGCCCGACGAGTCGCATATTCGCCTAGCCAGGCGCACACGGAGGTAAGCCATGACTATAGGCACCATTCTGCTGATCATCCTGATTCTCGCGCTGTTGGGCGCACTGCCCGCGTGGCCATACAGCCGAGGCTGGGGCTATGGACCAAGCGGCATCGCGGGACTGGTCGTCGTCGTCCTCATCGTCCTCCTGCTGATGGGACGGATCTAGCGAACCTGCCGTACTTCAGCCCAGCAAAGACGGACGCGGCGCCGGCTGGATAGTCGGCGCCGCGCCCGCGACCAGCCCCCGCGCGTTTGTCGCGCCCGATAACAATCAACGCACCGATGAGCACCTTCCAGATCGATTGCGAGCTCGAATACGAGGTCGCCGCGCAGACAGTCTTCGTTTTCAACGTGGCCGTTCCGGACGATCATCGCCAGCGCGTCGTCGACGAGAGGGTAGAGCTCGAGCCGTCGTTGTTCTGGGACGAGCTGCGCGAACCGCAGACCCTCAATCGCTTCATCCGCGTCGATGTGGCGTCCGGGCCGTTCCGCGTGCGCTACCTGGCGGTGGTCGAAGTGACACCGATCGAAGCGGACACGCAGGCGGCGGAGGTTCCGGTCACCGCCTTGCCGGTCGACGCATTCGCCTGCCTTCGCGGCAGCAAGTATTGCCAATCGGAGGAAGTGTTCAATCTCGCGTGCCGGCTGTTCGGTGGCCTCACGCCGGGATTTTCGCGCGTCGATGCGATCTGCCGCTGGATACGCGCCAACATCGATTACCTGATCGGGACATCGACGCCCAGCTACTCGGCGCGCGACGTCCTCGCCCTGCGCGCCGGCGTCTGCCGCGATTTCGCGCATCTCGCCATCACCTTTTGCCGCGCGTTGAACATCCCGGCCCGCTTTGTCACCGGGTACGCGCGCTATGCCGAGCCTCCGCCCGATTTTCATGCGGTGTTCGAGGCTTTCCTCGGTGGCCGCTGGCAGTTGTTCGATCCGACCGAGCTCTCGCCGATGCGCGACCTCGTTCGCATCGGCACGGGGCGCGATGCCTCGGAGGTTCCGTTCGCGACGTTTTTCGGAACGGCCCGGCTGCGCCGTTTGAGCGCGCTGATCGAAGGCGCCCCCGAAGGGGCTGGGCTGATGCGCCTGCAGACGCCCACGTCGGGCATCCAGCTGGCTGCTTGAGAGCCTAGTCCCAGTACGGCGGGTAGCCGTAGTAGGCGTGCAGGTGCGAGGCCCAATCGGGATCGGCCATCGCCGGCCAGTGCTTCTTGTCGAATCCAGGCGCGCCTTCGAGCACGCCGCGATCGACATTCAGAATGAAGCGATGGCGGTCGGCGTCGAAGCTGAACGCATTCCACGGAATCGCGAACAACTTCTCGCCCAGGCCGAGGAATCCCCCGAACGTGAGCACTGCATAGGCGATCCGCCCGCGCTGCACGTCGATGACGATGTGCTCGACCGTGCCCAGCGCGTAGCCTTTGGGATTGACGACCGGGTCGCCCTTCAGCGCGTGCGCCGGCATCAGCTCGGGCCTCGGTGCAATGCTGGGTGGCGGACCGCCAAGGATAGCCGTACCCACCGATTGCGGGTCCTGCGAGGTATTTGCCCGGATGTCGGTCATGACCGTCCTCCCTGTGCAGTTCAGCGCCGACTCTAGCAATCCACATGCCACCGGATCCGCACGGCAATCGCGTCGCGCGGCGCCGGAGCGCATCGGCGTTTGCGCGCAAGAACTGCAAGGAACTGTACGCCTTGCAAGGGACGCGGCCGCTCCTTCGTCGTCGCCACGACGCCATCCGCCGCGCGGCCGACTTGAATTCGGCGAAACGCACCGCCAACTACCCGCCATGGCGCCGCTCGACGGTCACGCTGTTTCGGATCTGCATCCGGTGCTCGATCAAGCCTCGGCGGCCGTCCCGCCGGCGGGACGCGAGCCGGCGGCCGACGATGCCGCCTTGCTCGATGCTTATTCGGCTGCCGTCGTCGGCGCCGTCGAACGGGTGCGCCCGGCTGTCGTCCACATCCGGGTCGAGCGTCCCGGCAAGGGACGCGGTGAAGGGTCGGGCTCGGGCTTCATCATCGCGCCAGACGGATATCTGCTCACCAACAGTCACGTCGCCGGAAGCGCGAGCGCGCTCGAAGTGACATTGCCCGACGGACGAACCGCGGCGGCCGAGCTGGTCGGCGAAGATCCCGATTCCGATCTCGCGGTAGTCAAAATCGGCGCGCCGGAGCTGGCCTACTCGCGGCTGGGGGACTCCGCCCGGGTGCGGGTCGGCCAGATCGCGATCGCAATCGGCAGCCCCTACGGATTTCAGCACACGGTTACCGCGGGTATCGTCAGCGCGCTCGGTCGTTCGATGCGCAGCCAGACCGGGCGGCTGCTCGACAACATCATCCAGACCGACGCGGCGCTCAATCCCGGCAATTCGGGAGGCCCGCTGGTCAGCGCGGCCGGCGACGTGATCGGCGTCAATACGGCGATGATCCTGCCGGCGCAGGGCATCTGCTTCGCGATCGCAGCCAATACCGCGGAGCGCGTGGCGGTGGCGCTGATGCGCGAGGGCAGGGTGCGACGCGCGTACCTCGGCGTCGGCGGCCAGGATACGGCGATCGCGCGCCGCATCGTTCGTCACTTCGACCTGGCCCACGAATCGGCCGTGCGCATTTCGACGATCGAGAAGGATTCACCGGCGGCCGCGGCAGGGATGCGCACCGGTGATCTGATCGTTGAATTCGGCGGCGAGGCGGTCAAAGGCATCGACGACCTGCAGCGCCTCCTTACCGGACGGCGCATAGGCGACGCGGTCGACATCGTCGTGCTGCGTCGGGATCAGCGCCTGTTGCTGCGCACAACGCCGCGCGAGCTGTCCCGCCGCTGACCGCGCAAACCGGGCGTCGACGCCCGGGGACGCGCTTTTCAAGCGTGCCGAACTATGCAAGAATGGCCGCAACGCGCAGAACTACAGGTGTCGCGATGCTGGACCGTGACGGGTATCGCCCGAACGTCGCCATTGTCGTCTCGAACTCGAAGAATCTGGTCTTTTGGGGCAAACGGATCCGCGAGCACTCGTGGCAGTTTCCGCAAGGGGGTATCAACCCTGGCGAAACGCCCGAGCAGGCGATGTACCGGGAGTTGAAGGAAGAGGTCGGGCTCGAGCCCGACCATGTCAAGATCCTCGGACGCACCCGCGACTGGCTGCGCTACGAGGTCCCTCAGCACTGGATCAAGCGCGAATGGCGCGGCAGCTACCGCGGCCAGAAGCAGATCTGGTACCTGCTGCGGCTTACCGGCCGCGACAGCGATGTGAGCCTGCGGGCCAGCGAGCATCCGGAATTCGACGCCTGGCGCTGGCACGACTACTGGATTCCGCTGGAGAACGTCATCGAGTTCAAGCGCGACGTCTATCGCCGCGGACTGACCGAGCTCGAGCGTTTCCTGCACCAGCGGCCCCAGACCCGGCGCGAGCGCCTGTACGGCTGGGCGCACAGCGTCGTGCCCTCGCCTTACACCAATCCGACCGGCAAGGCTTAGCGCCGCATCGCTCCCGCGTTGCGGCGCTTAGGTGCGGGCCGGCGGGTCAGCGCATCATCCCGAAGCCCGGCCCGGGCGTTCCGCCGCCGAACATCGCCGTCATCAGCAGGCCGCCGAGCACGATCGCCAGCACGATGCCGCAAAGCACTACGACGATCGTGTACGCGACCGCCTTTTCCGGCGGGCACTTTTTGAGCACCGGCACGCCGAGATAGAACGTATACCACGCGTAGATCGCGGCGACGATCCCGATCAGGCCGCCGATGAGCCCGCCCAGCAACAGGAAAATGCCGGCGATCCAGGGCGCCGTGTACGAATACGCGACGAGCTTCAGCGACTGGGTGAAGTCCTTGGTGCCGTTGAACGTCGGCGCCAGCGTGTCGACGATCAGCGCCATCAGGTAGGTGATCACCAGCGCGATGACGTACTGGGCGATTGCGGCAGCTATCAGCGCGCCGCCGGTGCGGATAAGCAGCGCCAGCGGCGCGATGGCGGCGAGTATGAGGATGTAGCCGACGTACAGCGACTGCACCGTCGCTGCCTCGCCGGCGATCGTCGGCCATTCGGTCCGCGGGGACAGCAGGATATTCTTGATGCGGTCGACCAGGTTCATGATGCCCCTCCCTTGGTGTCGATCGAGACGTCGGCCGCTCGCGGCCCGGCACTGGCGCAAGCGGAGCGGTTTGTTGTGCCGCGAGTGTAGGGGAACGCGCAGCCCCTGTCGATTTTCCGGGCCACGACCGGCGGTCGGCCCGAAGCGCGTCTCAAAGCACGACCAGGTTGTCGCGGTGAATCAGCTCGGGCTCGTCGACGTAGCCCAGGATCTTCTCGATTTGCGCGGAGGGCTTGCCCAGGATGCGCAGCGTCTCCGCGGCGCTGTAATTGATCAGCCCGCGCGCGAGCTCATGTCCATCGGCATCGAAGCAGCCGACCAGCTCGCCGCGCTCGAATTGACCGGCGCAGGCGGTGACGCCGATCGGCAGCAGGCTCTTGCCGTCCCTCGCAAGCGCGCGCACCGCTCCGGCGTCGAGCGTCAGCCGGCCTGCCAGCCGCACATGGTCGGCCAGCCACTGCTTGCGTGCCGCCAAGGTCATCATTTCGGCGGCGATCTCGGTGCCGAGCATTTCTCCCGCAGCGAGCCGGGTCAGCACGCCGTCCTCGCGGCCGCTGGCGATCACCGTCGTCGCCCCGCTTCTGGCCGCGCGTTTGGCCGCCAGCACCTTGGTCAGCATGCCGCCGCGGCCGAGCGCCCCGGCGCCGCCTGCGATCGCTTCGAGCGCGGGATCGCCGGCGCGCGCGCGCTGCAGCAAGGTCGCGCCTGGATCGTTGCGGGGATCGGTGCTGTAAAGCCCGGACTGATCGGTGAGCAGGATCAGCACGTCGGCTTCGATCAGATTCGTGACCAGCGCGCCCAGCGTGTCGTTGTCGCCGAGGCGGATTTCGTCGGTGGTCACCGTGTCGTTTTCATTGATCACCGGGATGACACCCAGCCGCAGCAGGGTGAGCAGCGTCGAGCGCGCGTTCAGATAGCGGCGCCGGTCCGACAGATCCTCGTGCGTCAGCAGGATCTGCGCGGTGTGCAGGCCGAAGCGCTTGAACGCGGTTTCGTATGCCTGCACCAGTCCCATCTGTCCGACGGCGGCGGCGGCCTGCAGCTCGTGGATCGCCACCGGACGCCGCGTCCAGCCGAGGCGCTTCATGCCTTCGACAATCGCGCCGGACGATACGAGCACCAGCTCCTTGCCGCTCTTCGACAGCGCCGCGATCTGCTCGGCCCAGCGGCCGACGGCGGCGTGATCGATGCCGCGTCCCTCGTCGGTGACCAGCGTCGATCCGACCTTGATCACCACCCGCCGCGCGGTGGCGACGATCGATGTCGTGCCCGGCGTGTTCATGGCTCCGCCGCGAGCGCTTCGGACGGATGCGCTTCCAGCCAGCGCTGGACGGCATAGACGAGCTCGCGGCAGCCTTCGCCGCTGATCGCGGCGATCGGGAACACCGGACCTTTCCACCGGTACGACTTGACGAACGCGGCCACGCGCGCGGCGCGCTCGTCCTCGTCGATCAGATCCATCTTGTTGAGCACCAGCCAGCGCGGCTTGTCGTACAGCGCGCGGTCGTAGCGCTCGAGCTCGCGCACGATCGCCCGTGCGCCGGCGACGGGATCGGTATCGTCCAACGGCGCGAGATCGACGATATGCAGCAGCAGTCGCGTGCGCTGCAGGTGGCGCAGAAACTGGTGGCCGAGTCCTGCGCCCTCGGCCGCGCCCTCGATCAGCCCGGGAACGTCGGCGACGACAAAGCTGCGATTCTCGTCAACCCGGACGACGCCGAGGTTCGGCGCCAGGGTGGTGAACGGATAGTCGGCGACCTTCGGGCGGGCAGCCGAGATCGCGCGTATCAGCGTCGACTTGCCCGCATTCGGCATGCCGAGCAATCCGACGTCGGCAAGGACCTTGAGCTCGAGCCGCAGGAACCGGTGCTCGCCCTCTCCACCGGGCGTGGACTGTCGCGGCGCGCGGTTGGTACTGGATTTGAAATGCAGATTGCCCAAACCGCCCTGTCCGCCCTTGGCGAGCTGCGCCGACTGACCGTCAGTCGCGAGATCGGCGATCGTTTCTCCGGTCTCCGCGTCGGTGATGACCGTGCCGACCGGCATGCGCAGGACGATGTCTTCGGCGCCCCGGCCGTACTGATCCGCGCCGCGGCCGTTTTCACCGCGCTTGGCCCGGTGGATGCGCGCGAAGCGATAGTCGATCAGCGTGTTGATGTTGCGGTCGGCGATCGCGTGGATGCTCCCGCCGCGGCCCCCGTCGCCGCCGTCCGGGCCGCCGCGGGGCACATACTTTTCCCGGCGGAAAGAGACCGCGCCGTTGCCTCCATCGCCGGCGATGACTTCGATCTTCGCTTCATCGATGAATTTCACCGACGTGTCTCACGCGAGGGCATGCGATAGCTCACCGGCGTCAGGACGCGGCGGCCGGCCGCTGGAACAGCAGAAAACGCTCGGTGTCGTCGCCGCGCCGGTGGCCTTCCCAGATCTTTTCCCACGCCGAATCCGGCGGCGTATCGCTATCGTCGCGGCCCACCTGCATCAACAGCAGCGGACACGCATTCGCCGCGGCGAGATCGTCGCGCACCGGCACGATGCCGGCGAAGTACTCGAGCAGCGCCCGCTGCGGTTCGCCCAGGTCGCGGCTCGCCACGCAAGGCGAGCCTGCAGGCAACTGCTGCAGCAGCGATTCGGCGACCGGGCGGTAGCTGCGGCGCGAATCCAGATACGGCAGCCAGATCGTCGTATAGAGGCCCCACACCAGCGTCATGCCCGCCGCCCAGTTCAGCACGGCGCGGCGGTTCGATCGACGCGCCGGTCGGACCAGGACGATCCAGAGCAGACTCAGGAATCCGGATACGAGCAAGGCCAGCGGTTGCAGCGGCGGGTGAAAGCCTGGTTGTGTGTCGCGAAACATGCGCGCGATCGGCTCGGGCAAGCCATGCCATAGCGACTCGAGCCAGAGGGCCCAGACCAGAACCGCGACCAGCCCGAAAGTCAGGATGCCGAACCAGTCGAGTGCACCCGACGTGCCGCGCTTGAGCGTGTCGACTTCCGCGGCGGCGAGCAGGGACAGCGGCACCAGCAGCGGCAGCGCCGATGTCGCGCGGGGTTCTGCCGCGGCCGACAGGACCGCCAGCAGCACGACGCTCATCGTGACCGGCAGGACGATCCCCGGCTCGGCGAGCCCGCCGTTGTAGCCGCGCGCCCTCAGCCAGAGCGTCCACAGCGCCAGCGGCAGAGCCGGCCAGGCGAACCACAGCAGGTTCTTCAGATAATAGAACGGCTCGACCGGCGGCGATCCGGCGGCGAAGCCGAAGAAGCGCGCGATGTTTTGGCCATCCCACCAGAGCGGGAGAATCGCAGGATCGCGCAGATAGATCGCCAGCGGCCACGCGACCAGCAAGGGCGCGGCGACGACCGCGGCGAGCGCCAGCGTCGCGGCGTAACGTCGCGTACGCCAGTGCGGGAAAGCGACCAGCAGCAAGGCAGTCAACGCGATCATCGCTGCCCACGGCGCGCCCCGGACGAGGAAGGCGACACCCGCGCTCGCGCCGAGCAGCACGCCCGAGATCAGCGCACGCCGCGGCGCCATCGCCAGCGCAAGGAGCGCCAGCGCATACGCTGGCAACAGCCCGATTTCAGGCGCGAGCGCGTGGGCGCGATCCCACAGCCCGATGCAACCGATGAAGACCAGGACGGGCAGCCAGCGAAAGGCTCTGCCATAGAGTTCGCGAGCGGCCAGTGCGAGCAGCCACAAGGTCAATCCGAGGCAAAGCGCGTTGGCCAGGCGCGCGCCGTCATGCAATGCGAGCAACGGTCGCATCGCCGCGGCGCTAGCCGCGGCGAGCGCGTAGAACAGCGGTGGTCGCGCCGTCGCCGGCGCGCCCGCGAGCTGGGGTGTCAGCCAATCGCCGTTGCTCAGCGCGGCGCGCGCGACGCCGAACGTCGTCGCATCGTCGGGCTTCCAGGGATCGTGCCCGAACAGGCCCAGCAGAATCCACGCAGCGCACAGGAACACCAGGCCCGCTTGTTTGAGCGCTCGGTATCTGCCGGAGGGAGACAGACCGGAGGGCTCGCTCGGCGCGGCGGTAGGATCGGCAAGAGACATGGAGCGCTGCGAAGTGGGGGCTTACGGTTCGTCCGGTTCAGAACACTAGTGGTTTATGGCGGCCGGCGCCACTCGGGCCGCCCTCAGGGTCGTCGCCGGTCGGCGAGCCAACAAAAAAGGCAGCCGAAGCTGCCTTCCGGGTCTGCGACGAGCCAGTGCTTACGCCGGCTTGGCCGCGCTCCTGGCCGCTGCTGCCGCACCCTTGCCAGCAGCGCTCTTGCTGCCTGCGCTCTTGGCGGCCGGCGCGGGCGCCGGCTTGGCCGATGGCGGCGCCGGCGGCTTGGCGGCATAACGCTGGCGGAATTTCTCGACACGGCCGGCCGTGTCGACGATCTTCTGCTTGCCGGTATAAAAGGGATGGCAAGCCGAGCACACTTCGACATGCAAGGGCTTTTGCACGGTCGACCGGGTGGTGAACGTATTGCCGCAGCTGCACGTCACCTGGATTTCGCTGTATTGCGGGTGAATGGCGGTTTTCATTGATACCTCGGAGGCGGGCGCCACACTGGCGCGCGCCGGGTTTCGGCAGGATGGAGCACCAAGCCTTGGCGCGCTTAAAGCCAAGGCGCGCCGTTCAGCCAAAAATTATGGGCCTTTTGTCGCTGCAGTGCAACAGGAAGGGAACTTGGTTTAGATGGCGGCGTCCATGTCGGGTTCAAGCCCGGTGCGCCGGGGTGATCGGGTCCGACCGGCCCGCCGCTTGGCGGCGCGCGAGGCGGCTGCGGCATAATTCGCCGCCGGTCATCCATCCGGGCGGTGCGGCGTTATTGAGCGATGTCCCATTTAAAATCAAGGCCTATGCCCCTTCTGCTGGCGCTGCTGTTCGCCATTCCCACGTTGGTCCGGGCCGCCTCGCCCGAAGTCGGGGTGCCTACGGCCATGTGGGACGCGCCGCTTGCGGCGTTCGCCGCGGCCGACGACAAGGAGGCGCCACCGCCGGGCGGCGTGCTGTTCGTCGGAAGCTCGTCGATTCGGCTTTGGGACGGGCTGGAGAAGGATTTCGCGGCCCTGCCGGTGGTCATCAAGCGGGGATTCGGCGGATCGAAGCTGTCCGACTGCGTGCACTATCTGGATCGACTGGTCATACGGTACCGGCCGCGGCTGGTGCTGGTATACGCCGGCGACAACGACTTGGCCGAAGGCAAGACGGCATCCGACGTGCTGCATCAGTTCGAAGCGTTCGTGCAGGGTGTCCGCTCGGCGCTGCCGGAAACCCGCATTGCGTTCATTTCGATCAAACCGAGCCCGGCACGCGCGTCGCTGCTGCCGGAGATCCGCCGCGCCAACACGCTGGTCGAGCAATTCGCCGCCACGCAATCCGGTGTCGCGTATGTCGACGTCTATTCGCCGATGCTGGCGGCCGACGGAACCCCGCGACGCGAGCTGTTCAAGCCCGACGCACTGCACCTGAACGACTCGGGCTACGCGCTATGGACATCGGTGATTTCGCGCTACGTGAATTGACCGGCGCGTAGTGGCCGTGCGGCGCTCCTCGGGAGCGATACGAGAGCTCGACGAATTCAGCGACCGCATAGAGCGCTGCGAATGCTCCGACTACGAGCACCACGTCGACGATCCAGCTCCGATGCTCGTAGTGATCGCCCAGGATCGCGAGCGCGAGCAGGCAGATCACCAGGTGGGCACAAAACACCGGCAGCGACGCCGCGCCCAGCCTGGCGAGGAATTGCAACGGCACCCGCCGTGCCAGCCACGGGCCGAAGTGCAAAGTCAGCACCAGAAGCGCGAGAACATTGACCAGTCGCAGCGCCCCCAGCTGCCACTTGTCGAACAGCATATTGAGCGCATGGCCTGCGACTCCCGGGTGCGGGACCGGCACCTGGCCGGCGATGTGACGCCATGCCAGACAAGCCAACGCGATGACCATCGCGGGCGCCAGCGCCCAGTGCGGCGCCACCAACCCCTCGGGGGCGCCGGTGGCTTTCAGCGAGCCCATCCACAGTCCGCCGACCCACAGGAACTGCCAGGCGAGGAGTGAAAAGGAGCCCGTCTCGGTCACCGGCAGGTCGAGCCCGATCGCGCCGGCGATCGCCTGATACAGCGCGCGTCCGACGCCGAACTGCGCCAGCGTCCATAGGGCCGCGCTGAGCGCGAAAATCGGCCACCAGCTGCGCCGCAACGCGAAGCTCAGCAGCAGCGGTGTCGCCGCGAGCAACACCACGTACATCGGCAGGATGTCGAGCAGCGGCGGGTTATAGACGAGGACGAGACCCGCGGTCAGCGCGGTCGCCGGATCCCTGGTGAAAAACGAAATCAGGTCGGTGATCGCCGTCTGCCCGTGTGCCCGCGCGATGGCGGCAACGATGGTCAGAAGGAACACCAGCAAGGCGATCTGGCAGGCGTAGAGCAGGGCGGCGCGCTGCCACAGCGCGCTGCGCATGCGGGCGAGTCCGTCGCGCGTCGCGCGCTCGCTGTAGATCCATCCGCACATGAAGGCGGAAAGGAAGACGAATCCTTCCGCCGAGGATACGAATCCCAGCGGCTGCCCGAGCGGCGAGGCGAACCGCGTCGGCAGGTGCGTGAACGTCATCAGCACCAGCATCAACCCGCGCAATGCATCGATGTCCAGGCGCCGCGTCATGTCCGACCGCCCTCAGCCGCAATGCTCTCTAGACTGGGGCGCAGTAATTTGGTTCGGGCCCGGCGGAAGTCCGCCCGTGCGGTTCGCGTGCGTCCTACGCAGCGATGGTGGTCGAGCGAAGAGGTGCGCTAGTTGCCTCGGCGCATGGAGTCAAAAAACTCCGCGTTGTTCTTCGTCTGCTTGACCTTGTCGACCAGGAATTCGGTCGCTTCGAGCTCGTCCATCGGGTAGAGGAGCTTGCGCAACACCCAGACTTTCTGCAGCACTTCGGGCTTCAACAGCAGCTCTTCCTTGCGGGTCCCGGAGCGATTCACGTTGATCGCCGGATAGATCCGCTTTTCGGCCATGCGTCGATCCAGGTGGATCTCCATGTTGCCGGTGCCCTTGAATTCCTCGTAGATCACGTCGTCCATCCGCGATCCGGTGTCGATCAGCGCCGTGGCGATGATCGTCAGCGAGCCGCCTTCCTCGATGTTGCGTGCGGCGCCGAAAAAGCGCTTCGGTCGCTGCAAGGCGTTCGCGTCGACGCCGCCCGTCAGCACTTTGCCCGAGGCCGGCACGACGGTGTTGTAGGCGCGCGCCAGGCGCGTGATCGAATCGAGCAGTATCACGACGTCCTTCTTGTGCTCGACCAGGCGCTTGGCCTTCTCGATCACCATTTCGGCGACCTGGACGTGGCGCGTCGCCGGCTCGTCGAAGGTCGACGACACGACTTCGCCGCGGACCGACCGCTGCATCTCGGTCACCTCCTCGGGGCGCTCGTCGATCAGCAGCACGATCAGGACGACATCCGGGTAGTTGGCCGCGATCGAGTGCGCGAGGTGCTGCAGCATCACCGTCTTGCCCGACTTCGGTGACGAGACCAGCAGTCCGCGCTGTCCCTTGCCGATCGGCGCGACGATATCGATGATGCGGCCGGTGATGTTCTCCTCGGCCTTGATGTCGCGTTCGAGGATCAGCGGCTCGTCCGGAAACAGCGGCGTCAGATTCTCGAACAGTATCTTGCTTTTGGCGTTCTCCGGCGGCTCGCCATTGACCTTGTCGACCTTGACCAGCGCGAAATACCGCTCGCCGTCCTTCGGCGTGCGGATCTCGCCCTCGATCGTGTCGCCCGTGTGCAGGTTGAAGCGGCGGATCTGCGACGGCGAAATATAAATGTCGTCGGTCCCGGCCAGATAGCTGGTGTCGGGCGAGCGCAGGAAGCCGAAGCCGTCGGGCAGCACTTCGAGCGTGCCGTCGCCGAAGATGCTTTCGCCCTTCTTCGCCTGATTCTTCAGCAACGCGAAAATCAGGTCGTGCTTGCGCAGGCGGTTGGCGCCGTCGATCTCGTTGGTGTTGGCGATCTCGACGAGTTCGGTGACGGGCTTGGACTTGAGGTCGGACAGGTGCATGGAGGGAATAGAGTTACGGGAGGAAGGCGGGACGGTCCCCGGACAAGCTAAAGGCCGTGAAACCTGATGCGATAAGGGAGGTTGGCGCCGGACAAGAACTACTGCGTGCGACAGCGCCTGTGACGACGTCCCGCGGCGACTACGCCTAGCGGGGCGCGTACTTCAATGGGCTAGAAGACTAGCGTGTTCAGATGTGGCTGTCAATAAAGGCCGTCAGTTGCGACTTGGACAGCGCTCCGACCTTCTGCGCGGCCACTTCCCCGCCCTTGAACAGGATCAGCGTCGGGATGCCGCGTATGCCGTATTTCGCCGGCACCCCCGGATTGGCATCGATGTCCAGCTTGGCCACGGTCAGCTTGCCCGCGTAGCTCTTGGCGACGTCGTCCAGAATCGGCGCGATCATCTTGCACGGGCCGCACCATTCGGCCCAGTAATCGACCAGTACCGGCGTGCCCGCCTTCAGGACGTCGTTGTCGAAAGTGGCGTCGGTAACATGCTTGATGTGCTCGTTCATGGTGATCCTCGTGGAAGCGCTGCCTCGGCGCCGGGGGCCTGCCTGGAGGGACGCTGTTTCCGCGTCCCCAAACCTAACTTAGCGCAAAGGAACGGCAGGCGCAACTCGCCGCCTGACCGGGGCTGGTCCCTAGCTGGGGCCGATTTGGTAAAATCCAAGATCGCCGGGAAGCGGATCGAAAAACGGATCGAAAAACGCGATGACCTACGTGGTGACCGAAAGCTGCATCCGCTGCAAGTATACCGACTGTGTCGACGTCTGCCCGGTCGATTGCTTTCGCGAGGGGCCCAACTTCCTGGTCATCGATCCGGACGAGTGCATCGACTGCACGCTTTGCGTCGCCGAATGTCCGGTCGAGGCGATCTACGCCGAGGACGATGTCCCCGACGACCAGCAGCAGTTCAAGGCGCTGAACGCCGAACTCGCCAAGGCCTGGAAGCCGATCATCGAGCGCAAGCCGGCGCCGCCCGACGCCGACGAATGGAAGACCGTCAAAGTAAAGCTGCCGCTGCTCGAGCGCTGAGGCGATCCTTGATCGCGCGTTTCGGTTTCGCAATCCTGTTTGACCGGCGTCGCGCGCAGCCCGTAGAATGCGCGAGGTTTCAGGGGCCCGCCGCCAGGGCTATTGCGGCAATCTGATGAAAGCCGGTCGATGAGCAGACTATCCTTGCTTGCTGCCTTCACGCTTGCGCTGCCGGGAGCAGCATTCGCTCAGGCGCCCGCTCCGGCGGGCGACGCCGCCGCCGGAGCGCAGAAAATCGAGATGTGCATCGGCTGTCACGGCATCGTCGGCTGGCGTACCGCCTTCCCTGAGGTCTACAAGGTGCCCAAACTCGGCGGCCAGCACGAGGCGTACATCGTGCGAGCCCTGCAGGCCTATCGCGCCGGCGAGCGCAGCCATCCGTCGATGAAGGCGATCGCGGCGACGCTGTCGGACAAGGATATCGCCGACCTCGCTGCCTACTATTCGGGCGCGCTGCCGAAGACGGCCAGCAAATGACCGCGAAAACTATGATGAAAAAATTCGTGCCCGGGATATTCGCGATCGTGGCGTTCGCCGCGGCAACTGCGGCGCCGGCTGCCGATCTCAAGGCGGGCGAAGCCAAGGTCAAGGCGGTCTGCCAGGCCTGCCATGGCGCCGACGGCAACAGCCAGAGCGCCGACTATCCGAAGCTCGGCGGGCAGTATCCGGACTATCTGGCCAAGGCGCTGCGCGATTACAAGTCGGGCGCGCGCAAGAATCCGATCATGGGCGCATTCGCCGGAACGCTTTCGACGGCCGACATCGAAAATGTCTCCGCGTATTACGCGGCGCAACCGGCGGTGCTGGTCACCAGGCACTGAAAGCCTTTTGTACCGACGAAAAGGCGCCGTGACGGCGCCTTTTTTCGTTTCGGCGGCGCCTACACGGTCTTATGCCGGTATTCGCACAGGTCGACGATCACGCACTGCGGACACAGCGGCTTTCGCGCCTGGCAGACATAGCGCCCGTGCAGGATCAGCCAGTGATGCGCATCGTGGCGGAATTCCTCCGGCGTGAATTTGACCAGCTTGCGCTCGACCTCTTCGGGCGTGCGGCCCGGCGCAAGCCCGGTCCGGTTGGCGACGCGAAAGATGTGCGTGTCGACGGCGATCGTCGGATGGCCGAACGCGACGTTCATCACCACATTGGCGGTCTTGCGGCCGACACCGGGGAGCCTGACCAGCGCGTCGTGATCGTCGGGCACCTCGCCGCCGTGCTCGGATATCAGCTGGCGGCATAGCGCGACGACATTTTTCGCCTTGGTGCGAAAAAGCCCGATCGTCTGGATGTACGGAATCAGTCCCGCTTCGCCCAGCTTGACGATCGCCTGCGGCGTGCGCGCGACCGGAAACAGCTTGGCCGTCGCGAGATTGACGCTCTTGTCGGTCGCCTGCGCCGACAGCACCACCGCGATCAGCAATTCGAACGGCGTGCGATAGGTCAACTCGCTGCGCGGATGCGGATTCTGCTCGCGCAGTCGCTCGTAAATCGCGCGCCGCCTGGCCGGATTCACCGGCCGTCCCGGGACCGCCGGGCGCGAGCTCGGGCGAGCGCCGCCGCGACGGTTTTGCGGCGCGCGTCCTGAGTCGAATCGAGCAGCCGCGGCGCAACGGCTCTGTGCGGGCGCGCGTGGCCGGCGGCCTGCGCCAGCCGCGCGCCGCGCAATTGGAAGCGGCGGCGCGCCGCTGCGGCGTCGGCCGTGGTCCACGCCCGCCCCGCGGGCGTCATGACGATGCAATCGACCGGACACGGCGGCAGGCAAAGCCCGCAGCCGGTGCAGTGGTCGGCCAGTACCGTGTGCATCCGCTTGGCGGCGCCGACGATCGCGTCTACCGGACAGGCCCGGATGCACAGCGTGCATCCGATGCACACAGCCTCGTCGATGCGCGCCACTGCGAGCGGCTCGGCGAGGCCAAACGCGGGATCGGGCGACGGCGCTGGCACGTCGAGCAGTTCGGCCAGCGCTGCGATCGTTGCCGTGCCTCCGGGCGCGCAGCGGTTGATTGGCGCCGTGCCGGCGGCGATCGCCTCGGCATACGGACGGCATCCGGGATGCGCGCAGCGCCCGCATTGCATCTGCGGCAGCAGGTCGTCGATGCGGTCGGCGAGCGCGGCGATGTGGCGCATGCCGGCCATTTTACCGGCGCTTTGGCGTTGCCGGGGACCCGGGCTTGGCCGACAATGAGACACGCGAGCGATCATGCCTTCCCACCATCATCCCCCTGCGAAGCCGCGCGGCGACAGGACGTCGAGCGCGACGCGCGAGCGCCGCGCGCTGCGTCTGGCCGTCGTACTGACGATCGGGTTTGCGCTGATCGAGGCGGCCGGCGGCTGGCTCGCAGGCTCGCTGGCCTTGCTCGCCGACGCGGGCCACATGGTCACCGACGCCGCGGCGCTGGGCATCGCGCTTCTGGCGCAGCATGTGGCGCGACTGCCGCCGTCGCGCCGCGCGAGCTACGGCTACGCGCGCGCGGAGGTGCTGGCCGCGTTCATCAACGCGCTGCTGATGCTGGCCGTGGTCGTCGGGATATCGGTCGAGGCGGTGCGCCGGCTGCTCGCACCTTCTCCGGTCGCCGGCGGCATGGTGATGGTGATCGCCGCCATCGGCCTGCTGATCAACATGTTCGCGGCCTGGAGCCTGTCGCACGGGCACAGCCTGAACAGCCGCGCCGCGTTGCTTCATGTCAGCGGCGACATGCTGGGCTCGGTCGCGGCCATCGTCGCCGGCGCCGTCGTCGCCTCGACCGGCTGGATGCCGATCGATCCGATCCTGTCGCTGCTGGTCGCCGCGCTGGTGCTGCGCTCGACGTGGCTCCTGCTCAAGGCATCGACGCACGTGCTGATGGAAGGCGTTCCGTCGCACCTTTCGTACGAGGACATCGGGCGCGCGCTGACGTGCGTCCCGGGCGTGGCCGCCGTGCACGATCTGCACGTCTGGCAGATGACCAGCGACAGGACGGCGATGTCGGCGCATCTGTTGATCCGCGAGCCGCAGGCATGGCCGCAGATCCTGGTTGCGGCGCAGCGGCTGCTGGCCGAGCGCTATCGCATCGACCACGTGACGTTGCAGCCGGCCTGGCACTCGCCGCCGGCCGACAAGCGGGTGATTCCGCTGACGCCGATCGTCGGCGGCGACAAGCCGCACCTGCACTAAAGCCGGACCGTCAAAGCCAGCGGATCTTCTTGAACCAGAAGTAGAGTATGAAATCGGCCGCCACCATCAGGGCGAGCGACAACGGGTATCCGTAATAGAAGTCGTACTCCGGCATGTTCTTGAAGTTCATCCCGTAGATTCCGGCGATCAGCGTGGGGACCGCGATAATGGCGGCCCAGCCCGCAAGCTTCTTGGTGACCTCGGTTTCGTTCAGGCTGATCATGCCCAGGTTGACCTGGATCGCGGTCGTCTGCATGTCGCGTATGCCCTCGATCGACGCGTGCAGGCGCTGCAGATGGTCGAACACGTCGCGGAAATACTCACTCATCCCGGCGCAGATGCGCGGCACCCGGCCGCCGTAGAGCTTGCCAACCGCCTCCATCAACGGGTCGACCGCGTGCTTGAGCGTCATCAGCTTGCGCTTCAACGCGTAAAGGGACTCGATATTGGAGCGCGCGGTATTGCGCACGAAAATCTGCTCCTCGACCGATTCCAGCTCGGTTTCGAGCTCCTCGAGCACCGGAAAATAGCGGTCGACGACCTTGTCCATCAGCGCGTAGAACACGTACGCCGCGCCGTTCATCAGGAGATCGGGCTCGTTTTCGGTGCGCGCCCGAACATCGGCGAAGCCGCGCTCGGTGTCGCGGCGGACCGAGAGGACGTAATTGAGGCCGACGAAGACGTCGACCTCCCCGACGTGCAGCTCCTCGCCGCGCATCTCGACCGCCTGCAGGACGGCGAAAAGCGAGTCGCCGTACTCCTCGATCTTGGGCCGCTGGTGGCCGTGACGCGCGTCCTCGACGGCGAGGTCCGGCAGGTCGAATTCCTCCTGCATCTCCTCGAGCTCGGCGGCCGGCGGATCCTTCAGCCCGACCCAGACGAAGCAACCGGGGCGCTTCAGGTAATCGCTGATCGCTTCCTTAGGGATGTCGGCGAGCTTCTTGCCTTCCTGATAGGCGACGCAGTTGACCAGCATCGATCGTTGCCTCGAGGGTGAGTGGATCGATGATAGCGGCCCCGGCCTTCGATTGCCACCTTGCGCGGACGTGTCCTTCTCCGTCGATTCGGACTGACCTCCGCCGCCTTGGGCGAAAGTGGATACCCTCGCCTACAGCGGGTACCATGGCTGCCTTTTAAGCCGTCCGCGAAACGCCGCATGATCATCGAGTCGCTGCTCGATACCGACCTGTACAAATTCACGATGATGCAGGTCGTGCTGCACCATTTTCCGGGTGCACAGGTCGAATACCGCTTCAAATGCCGGACGCCTGACGTCGACCTGACACCGTACCTGGACCAGATCGAGCGCGAGATCATCGCCCTGTGCGCTCTGCGGTTCACGCACGAGGAGCTCGAATACCTGCGGCGGTGGCGTTTTCTGAAAAGCGACTTCGTCGATCTGCTCGGGCTGTTCCAGCTCGACCGGCGCTTCATCCACCTGGCTCCGGCGGCGGTGCCGGGCGAGATCGATATCACGATCAAGGGACCGTGGCTGCACACGATCCTGTTCGAAGTGCCGGTGCTCGCGATCGTAAGCGAGGTCTATTTCCGCGAGACGATAGCCCGGCCTGATCTCACCGAGGGCCGCCGCCGCCTCGACGCCAAAATCGCGCAGATCAACGCGGTTCCCGACCCGGAGTTCCGCATCGCCGACTACGGCACGAGGCGCAGGTTCTCGCGCGCGTGGCAGGACGAAGTCGTGCGCACGCTGAAGCACGGCATCGGTCCCAAGTTCGTCGGTACCAGCAACGTCAAGCTCGCGCTCGATCACGGCCTGACCCCGCTGGGCACGATGGCGCACGAATACATGCAGGCCTGCCAGGCGGTCGGGCCGCGGCTGCGCGATTCGCAGGTGTTCGCGTTCAACACCTGGGCCCGCGAATACCGTGGCGACCTGGGTATCGCGCTGTCCGACGTCTGCGGCATGGACGCGTTCCTGCGCGACTTCGACCTGTTTTTCTGCAAGCTGTTCGACGGCGTCCGGCACGATTCGGGTGACCCGTTCGAATGGGGCGAGAAGCTGATCGCGCATTACCAGAGGATGCGCATCGATCCGCGCTCGAAGGTGATGGTCTTCTCCGATTCGCTCAACGCGCCGCTGGCGATCCGGCTGTTCGAATACTTCAAGGGTCGCAGCCGGACGGCGTTCGGCGTCGGCACCAATCTGACCAACGACCTCGGCTATGACGCGCTGCAAA
>DATASF010000051.1:0-1995 GCA_036269335.1 Casimicrobiaceae bacterium | reverse complement strand
GTCGGCGGCAACCGCGCGCTGCTCGATCGCTGGCAGGTTCCAGTCTACGGACCGGCGCGGGAGACCATACCCGGACGCACGCATGCGATGCGTGAGAAGGACGAGGTCGTCGTTGCAGGCATCGGTCTCGCGCTGTCGGTTCTCGACATTCCCGGCCACACGGCCGGCCATATTGCCTACGTCGCACGGTCCGGTCCTGCACCGCTGGTCTTTTGCGGCGACACGCTGTTCGCCGCCGGCTGCGGCCGGCTGTTCGAGGGTACGCCGACCGACATGGTGGCTTCTCTCGACAAGCTCGCCGCGCTGCCGGCCGATACGCTCGTCTACTGCGGGCACGAATACACGCTTGCGAACCTTCGCTTCGCCTTGGCGGTCGAACCGGGCAATGCCGCACTCCTCGAACGCGAAATCGCGGCCAAGGCGCAGCGAGCGCGGGGCGAGCCGACGCTGCCTTCGACGATTGGCGACGAACGCGCGACCAATCCCTTTTTGCGCACCGGAGAGACGACGATCCGGGCCGCGGCGTCGGCGCACGCCGACCGCGAGCTCGCCGACCGCATCGGCGTGTTTGCCGAAATTCGCGCTTGGAAGAATGCGTTTCGCTAGCGGCGCCGCTGTGTTCGACGGCACATTAGTGACGGCGCGAGCTTGACGGGGGCTCTGCCTGCCCCCTACCATCGCGGCACATTGCGCGCTATCGACCTGCCCAGACTACCCGTCGCCAGAGCAGCCGCCATCGCGGCGATGGCATTCGTATTGGCGTCCTGCGCGACCATGCCGGGCAATGCGCCCAGTGACGCGGCGGCGCCAGCCGTCTCCGCCGTCGTGCCGGAAGCCGCCGAAACCGCGGCCGACCTCGGACCCGAACCCGCGGCTTCGTGGCGACCGCCGCCGGAATCCGAAGCGCCGAACGAGCCGGCCCTCGCGCATGCAGTCGTAGCGCCGAGCGTCGACGAGCCAGCGGTGAGCGCCGAAGACCCGAATGCGATCACCGTGCCGCTGCCCCCGGCCAACGGTAATCTCTGGGAGCGTATTCGCGCCGGCTTTGCGATGCCCGACCTCGACACGCCCGACGTCAGAAAGGCGGCTGACTGGTACGCGGCCAATCCCGAATACGTCGCGCGGATGGTCGAGCGCAGCCGGCGCTACCTGTACTACATCGTCGGGCAGGTCGAAAAGCGCGGCATGCCGATGGAGATCGCGCTGCTGCCGATGATTGAAAGCGCATTCAATCCGATGGCGTACTCGAAAAGCAGGGCGTCGGGCATCTGGCAGTTCATGCCGTCGACCGGAAAGATCTACGGCATGCAGCAGACCTGGTGGTTCGACGAGCGGCGCAACATCGTCACCGCGACCGATGGCGCGCTCGACTATCTGGAAAAGCTGTATCAGGAATTCGGCGATTGGCACCTCGCCTTGGCGGCGTACAACTGGGGCGAGGGATCGGTACGGCGGGCGATCGCAGCCAACGCGAAGCGCAAGCTGCCGACCGACTACCTGAGCCTCAAAATGCCGGCGGAGACGCGCGGCTATGTGCCCAAGCTGCAGGCGATCGAGAACATCGTGCGGGACCCGAAGGCCTATGGGCTCAAGTTTGCCGACATTCCCGACGCGCCGTACTTCAGCGTCGTGCGCACCAGCCGCAAGATGGACGTCAAGATCGCGGCCGAACTCGCCGACATGCCGCTGGAGGAATTCCTGTCGCTCAATCCGCAGCACAATCGCCCGGTGATCGCCGGCGCCGACGAGGCGTCGATCCTGCTGCCGTACGACAAGGCCGGCTTGTTCGCGGCCAAGCTGGAGCTGTCGGACCAGCCTATGGTCACCTGGCAGGCCTACAAGCTGAAGACGGGAGAAACGCTGCAGCAGGTGGCCACGCGGTTCGGCCTGCCGCTCGAGACGCTGCGCGCCGTCAATGGCATCGGCCCGCGCGCGGTCGTGCCGGTCAATCACACGCTGCTGGTGCCCTCGCAGCTGCCCTCCATCGCGACTGCG
>DATASF010000050.1:0-20538 GCA_036269335.1 Casimicrobiaceae bacterium | reverse complement strand
AGGACTCGGGCATCGGGTTCTCGAAGGACCTCGGCAGCGCGGTCAAGCCGATCGCGGTCAGCGACGATCTGCTGCAGGGACTCGACCAGACCAGGCGGCTGGCATTTCTGAAGCAATGGCAGACGGCGCTCGCGCGCAAATGAGACCGATGCCGTAGCCGGATTCGAGTCGGCCTGCCCCTTGGCATCGGTCGGCGGGCGACGTCGGGACTCGAAGCGGCGGGGGCGACCCGGGATGGCAACCACGACCCAGCAGCGATGATCGCCCGCAGCTTCAGCTTGCCGCGCACGACGGTCGTCGCGATCACTGCACTGGTGGTGCTCGCGCCACTGGCGCTGATCTTCTGGCAAAGCTTCCTCAACGCACCGTTCTTCAATCCGCAGCGGCACATCGGCGTCGACGCCTATGCGTTCATCTTCGCCGATCCCGATTTCTGGACGTCGCTGTTCAATTCGGTCGTGATCGCGGCGGGCATGGTGTTGATCGCGCTGCCGATGGGCGCGGCGCTGGCGTTCCTGCTGACCCGCACCGATCTTCCCGCGCAGCGGATCATCGAAGTGCTGGTGCTGATACCGGTGTTCGTCTCGCCGATGGTGCTGGCGTTCGGCTACGTCGTCTCGATGGGGCCGGTCGGCTTCTATTCGTTGTGGGCCAAGCAACTCGTCGGCGACGTACCCTGGAACGTGTACTCGCTGACCAGCATCGCCGTCATCGCGGGTCTGACGCACGTGCCGCACGTGTATCTGTATTCGTCGGCAGCACTGAAGAGCCTGGGCTCGGACGTCGAGGAAGCGGCTCGGGTGGTCGGCGCCAATCCGCTGAAGGTCGCGCTCAACGTCAGCCTGCCGATGACGATGCCGGCGCTGCTCTACGCCGCCGTGCTGGTCTTCTTCCTCGGTTTCGAGCTGTTCGGGCTGCCGCTGGTGCTCGGCGATCCGGAAGGGCATCTGGTGCTGTCGACCTACCTGTACAAGCTGACCAACAAGCTCGGCACGCCCTCGTATCACCTGATGGCGGCCGTGGCGGTTTGCATCGTCGCGATCACGTTTCCGCTGGTCCTGCTGCAGCGCTGGCTCCTCAAGACCGCGGGCAAGTACGTCTCGGTCAAGGGCAAGGCGACGCGGCAGAAGCTCTTGCCGCTCGGCGCGTGGAAGTGGCTTGCGCTGGCGATCGTCGCGCTGTGGCTGATCTTCACCATCGTCGTGCCGATCTCGGGCATCGCGTTGCGCGCGTTCGTCGAGCAATGGGGCGAAGGCATAAAGCTCGGCGACGTGCTGACGCTCGCCAACTTCCAGCAGGTGTTCGACCAGAGCGACCAGGTCCGCGCCATCATCAACACCTTCCTGATCGGCACGATAGGCGGCGGGCTCGCGGTCGCCTGCTATACGGCGATCGGACTCGCCGGTCACCGCCAGCAGGGCGGCGTCGCGCGCGTGCTCGACTACCTGGTGCTGATTCCGCGCGCGGTGCCGGGACTGCTGGCGGGCCTGGCCTTCCTGTGGATCTTCCTGTTCGTGCCGGGATTGAAGGAGCTGCGCAACACCGTGTTCTCGGTTTGGCTCGCCTACACGGTCGTGTGGCTGGCTTACGGCCTGCGACTGATTTCGAGCGCGCTCTTGCAGATCGGGCCGGAGCTCGAGGAGGCGGCGAGCACGGCCGGCGCGTCGCGCGCGCAGGTGATGCGCGAGGTGACGCTGCCGCTGATCCGGTTCGGATTGCTGGCGAGCTGGCTCCTGGTGTTCATGATCTTCGAGCGCGAGTACTCGACCGGCGTGTACCTGCTGGGTCAGGGCACCGAAGTCATCGGCTCGATGCTCGTTTCGCTGTGGGGTGCGGGGGCGATCGACCAGGTCGCCGCGCTGTCGCTGATCAATATCGCGCTGGTCGCCGTCGGTCTCGCGGCGGCGCTGCGCTTCGGAGTGCGTCTCCATGAATAAGCCGGCCAGCAAGCTCGTCGTCGAGGATCTGCATCTTCAGTACGGCGACAACAAGATTCTCCAGGGTGTGTCGATGACGCTGAACCCGGGCGAAGTGGTCGCGCTTCTCGGCGCCTCGGGAAGCGGCAAGACGACCTTGCTGCGCTCGGTCGCCGGTCTCGAGCAACCGAGCCGCGGCCGGATCGCGATCGGCGACACCGTGCTCTACGACGGCGCCGCCGGCGTCGAGATGCCGGTCGAAAAGCGCAACCTGGGCCTGGTCTTCCAGTCTTACGCGCTGTGGCCGCATCGCAGCGTGTTCGACAATGTCGCGTACGGTCTGCGCCTGCGCGGCATTCCGGCGAGCGAGATCGACAGCCGGGTTAATCAGGCTTTGCACAATCTTGGCCTCGGCGCGCTTGCCGCGCGCCTGCCGCACCAGCTGTCGGGCGGACAGCAGCAGCGCGTCGCGATCGCGCGCGCGCTGGTATACAACCCGCCGGTCGTGCTGATGGACGAGCCTCTCTCCAACCTGGACGCGAAGCTGCGCGAGGAAGCGCGCGCGTGGCTGCGCGAGCTGATCGTGCGCCTGGGACTGTCCGCGCTGGTGGTCACGCACGACCAGACCGAGGCGATGGCGATGTCGGACAAGATCCTGCTGCTCAATTCGGGCCGGATCGAGCAGCAGGGAACCCCCGAGGATTTGTACAACCGCCCGCAAACGCAATTCACCGCCGAGTTCATGGGCAGCAACAACCAGCTGCCGGGCCGGGTCAGGGAGATCGCCGACGGACGCGCGCTGCTCGAAGGCGAAGGCTGGCGCTTGTGGGGCGCCGCACGCGGCGCGCTCAAGGCAGGCGATGCGGCGACCGGCATCATCCGGCTGGAGCGCACCCGGATCGCCAACGGCGCGGGCGACAACTGCCTGCGCACCGAGCTAGTGACCGGCATGTTTCTTGGCGACCGCAAGGAGAATCTGTTCAAGCTCGGCGCGATGCGACTGCGCTGCTACGGGACGCCGGTGTCCGACGCCGGCGGCAGCGACTGCTATCTGGAGCTCCCTCAGGACGATTTCTGGGTCTTCGCCGCGCCCGCGGCGCCGGCGGCACCCGCGAGCTGAGCGCGCGCATTGCGCACCCGGCGCATGCGGCCATGGCCAGGATAGACATCGCGGTGGCATGGCTGGCCGGCGAGCGGGCGCGCGCCTCGCCGCTACTGCTGCAATTGCTCCGCGCGATACGCGATCTGGGTTCGATCCAGCGCGCCAGCGCCGCGCTGGGAATCTCGTACCGCAACGGCTGGGGTCTGCTCGAAAGCTGGAGCACCGAGCTAGCCCGGCCGCTGATCGACAAGACGCGTGGACGCGGGACTCGGCTCACCGAGCTGGGCGAATTACTGTTGCGCTGCGACGACGAGGTCCGCGCCGCGCTGGACCCGCATCGTGTCCGATTGCACGAGCGCCTCGATCGCCAGCTCGGGCTTTCGCCGGACGGTCCCGAGCGGCTGACGATCAGCGCGAGTCATGACCTCGCGCTGGCCGCGGTCCGCGACGCGGTCAACGACGGCGGCGTCGTCCAGCTGGACGTGCAATTTCGCGGCAGCATCGACAGCATCGACGCGATGCTCACCGAGCGCTGCGAGCTTGCCGGCTTCCACGTCGACGGCCGCGGCGGGGCCGATCTCGTCGCACCCTATCGCCAGCGGCTGCATGCTCACCGACACGCGATCATCCGCTTTGCCGAAAGGCGCCAGGGCCTGCTGCTGCCGCGGGGAAATCCGCTGGGCATCCGTGCGCTGGCCGACCTCCCGGGCGGTCCGCGCCTGGTCAACCGGCAGCCGGCTTCGGGAACGCGGCTCCTGTTCGATCGCCTGTTGCGCGCGGCGAAGATCGACCCGACCGGCATCGCGGGCTACGGCCAGGAGGAGTTCACGCATCTCGCCGTCGCGGCGACGATCGCCGCGGGCCAGGCCGACGTCGGGTTCGGCATCGAGGCCGCCGCCGCCCAGTACCGGCTGGACTTCATGCCGCTGGCAACCGAGCAGTACTGCCTGGCCCTGCGCCGCGATCATCTGCAAGACTCGCGGGTGCTCGCATTGATCGGCTACCTGGGCAGCGCCGGCTGCCGCGAGCTGATCGCGCGGCTGCCCGGCTATCAGGCTACGCATTCGGGCGAAGTCGCGGGCGTCGACGATGTCCTGCCGGCATCGTCGCGGGCTGAAGAACGCGTTCGAACGCGCCGCCGGAAGGTGTCGTCCTGACCGCCTCGCACACCAGGCGTACAATCGGCATGGTTCGGTCCCGCCGGGCGGATCGCCACGACGGACCCGAGCATGTTCGAAGCCGGGCGGCGCGAGCCGCCCATCTTTTTGGCCACACGCTCGAGCAATGACCGTATCCGACCTTATCGTTGCAGTGATCCTCGGCCTGGTCGAGGGTCTGACCGAATTCCTTCCGGTGTCGTCGACCGGTCACCTGATCGTCGCCGGATCGCTGCTGAATTTCACCGGCGAGCGGGCGAAACTGTTCGAGATCGTCATCCAGGCCGGCGCCATCGTCGCCGTCTGCTGGGAGTACCGCGCGAAGCTTTTCGCCGTCGCTCGCGGGCTGCCGCGTGAACGCGGCGCGCAGCGCTTCGTGTTCAATCTCCTCGTCGCTTTCCTGCCAGCGGCCGTGCTGGGACTCGCCTTCGCCAGCGCGATCAAGGCGCGGCTGTTCGCTCCGGTGCCGGTCGCCGCCGCGTTCATCGTCGGCGCGCTCGTGATCCTCTGGGCCGAGCGACGGCAAAAGGCCCGGCCCGACAGCGTACGCATTCGCAGCGTCGACGAGTTGCGCTGGACCGACGCGTTGAAGATCGGCTTCGCCCAGGCCATCGCGCTGATTCCGGGCACCTCGCGCTCCGGCGCGACGATCATCGGCGGCATGCTGTTCGGCCTGTCGCGCCAAGCCGCCACCGAGTTCTCGTTTTTCCTCGCCATTCCGACGCTGTTCGCTGCGACCGGCTACGACCTTTTCAAGAGCCGCGACCTGCTGTCGACCGGCGACCTGTCGATGATAGCGGTGGGATTCGCCATCGCCTTCGTCAGCGCGTTTTTCACCATTCGCGCCTTGCTGCGTTATGTCGCGCATCACGACTTCGTGCCGTTCGCCTGGTACCGGATCGCCTTCGGCCTGGTGATCCTGGGTACTGCGTACGCCGGGCTCGTGACTTGGGATTAGCCGGATTTCGCCGCGGCGGCGGCAGTGAGTTCGTCGGCCCCGCGTTCGCTATCGTGGGCGTGCTCGGCTTCGCCTTCAAGGCGATCCTGATCAAGCTCGCCTACGCGTCGACGTCGATCGATGCCGTCACGCTGCTGACGCTGCGCATGGCCTACTCGGCGCCTTTTTTCGCGCTGATGGCTTGGTGGGCGACCCACGCGCCCGAGGCGAAGCCGCTGGCGCGCCGCGACTGGCTGTCGATCGTCTGGCTCGGCTTCATCGGCTATTACCTGTCGAGCCTGGTCGACTTCATCGGCCTGCAATACGTCACCGCGGCGCTCGAACGGCTGATGCTCTACCTGTATCCGACGATCGTCGTCGTGTTGTCGGCGATTTTCTTCAAGCAGCGGATCACCGGCCGCATCGTCGTCGCCCTCTCGTTGTCGTATGTCGGGATCGTGCTGGTGTTCGCTCGCGATCTCCAGCTCGCCGGCGATCCCGGTGCGCTCTGGCTCGGCGGGGCGCTGGTATTCGCGAGCTCGTTTCTCTATGCCTGCTATCTGGTCGGCGTCGGACCGGTGATCGCCCGGCTCGGCAGCGTTCGCTTCATCGCGCTAGCGATGCTGACGTCGGCGCTGTTCATCTTTGTCCATTTCCTCGCGACGCGTCCGTTGGGCGCGCTGCTGGTGCCGGTGCCCATTCACCTGCTTTCGCTGACGATGGCGGTGTTCTCGACGGTGCTGCCGACCTACCTGATCGCGGAAGCGATTAAGCGCATCGGCGCCAACCGCACCTCACTGCTGGGCTCGATGGGCCCGCTGTTCACCATCTGGCTGGGGTCGTGGCTGCTGGACGAGCCGGTGCACGCGATCCAGCTCGTCGGCGCCGCCCTGGTTCTCGCCGGTGTGGCGCTGGTGACGCTGCGCCCGGCGAGAACCTAGCCCCGGGCTGCCTGCCGCGCCCTCCCTTCAGGCATTGCGGCAGGCGGGGTGACGGCGAGGTCGCCGGCGATCAGAACTGTGGCGGCAGATCCTGGACCGCCCCGGCCGGCGCTGCAAATTGCGACGGGAAATACGTGGATTCGTCGGGTGCGGGCGCCGCCGCGACGGCGGGCGCGGGCCTGACGCTGGTCGCGGTCGGTCCAGCCAAGTAGGCCGGATCGTCTCCGATGGTGACCGCTCCCGCCGGCGACAGCAGCATCGGCCGCTCGGTCGCCACGACGATAAGTCCGAGAAGGACGAGCAGCACGGCAAACTTCAACGAAGCCGCGATACGGCTGATGATCGGTTTCGAATTGTGCAGTGTAAGCATTGCAAACTCCTTCGATACTGTCGCGACGGCGTTGCACCCACCTGCGAACTTCGCCGCTTCACCGGCGGCGAACCATTCGTCGCCGGATGAGCACATCGTAGTCGACAACGGTCGCGCGCCGCGCCGGCGGCTTCGTCGCAAAAATTGCGCAAAATTCACGCAGGGGCTGCCGAATAAGGCGCCCGTCGAAAGCCGATCGTCGGATGTAGAGACCCCGCCAGCGGCGGCGGCCGCGCGGGCGGTCTATCGGTGCTGCGGAGAATTTACTAGCGGCGAGCAGCGCCCGGTGCCGCCGTCTACCAGGCGGTCGGCGGCTTCTTCAGGATGGTGATCTTCTTGTCGGCGATGCTCAAATACCCGCCGGTCACCAGATCTTTCAGCAGGCGGCTAATCATGTCGCGCGATGCGCCGACTCGTTCGGCGATGTCCTGCTGGGTGAGCTTTTCGGGCACCGTCATCACGCCGTCGCGCTCGACCGCCAGCGTGCTGATCAGCCGCACCAGCCGCCCGTAGACGTCGGTCAGCGCCAGGCTTTTGACATTCTCGGTGGTCACGCGAACGCGCTGGATCAGCTTTTCGATCAGGTTCAGCGCAAAGTCGGGATGCTCGAGCAGGAATTCGCGAAAGCTTGCGCGATTGACGATCGCGCAGGTCGTCGGCTCGACCGTCATGACCGAGGCCGAGCGCGGCCTGCCGTCGAGCGACATCTCGCCGACATATTCGCCCGGACCGAAGAAGCTCAACACGATCTCACGGCCGGCCTCGTTGCTGGCGAACACCTTGATCCTGCCGGACAGCACGATGAACAGCGAGTCGGCGGTATCGCCCTCGTTGATCAGGATCGCGTTCTTGGGAAAGTTGCGCACGACGCCGGCGGCGGCGATGGCGCGCAGCGTCTCTCCGGGCAGCGGCGCGAGCGGATCGCCGGGCGATGGGGTCCTGGTCATGTCGCGGTCCATGTTTTTTCGCCCATCGTAGCATGCGAGGCGCGCGCGCACCGGCGAAACCGGTTTCCCGCCGCTCGGCGCTAATCGTGCTTCCGGATGTCGTCGATCACCTTGCCGTCGTTCGCAAGCTCGCCAGGCGCGTGCAAGGCAAGCTCGCCGCGCAGCTTTGTCAACTCGCGTATCGTGACCGCGACCGCGTCGGGCTCGAGCTCGACGCCCGGCGCGGTCTCGACATGCAGCGTCATCCTGTCGCTCCCGTCGAGCTGATCGACGACCAGGCGAGCGCGCACGATGCCCGGATGGCGCCGCACGATCTCGGCGACCTGCGACGGGTGCACGAACAGGCCTTTCACCTTGGTCGCCTGGTCGGCGCGGCCCAGCCATCCCTTGATGCGCATGTTCGTCCGGCCGCAGGGCGAGACGCCTGGAAGCACCGCCGACAGATCGCCGTTGCCGAAGCGGATCAGCGGGTAGTGGCGGTTATGGAGCGGCGTGGCGACGACTTCGCCGACCTCGCCCGGCGCGACCGGCTCGCCGGTGCCGGGTCGCACGATCTCGAGCAGGACTCCCTCGTCGACGACCAGTCCTTCGCGCGCCACCGATTCGTAGGCCAGCGAGCCCAAGTCGGCGCTCGCATAGACCTGGTAGGCGTCGATGCCGCGCGAGCGCAGCGCATCGCGCAGCGCCGCAGGGAAGGGCTCGCCGGAGACCAGCGCTTTCTTCAGAGAGGGCAGGCGCATGCCCAGCTCGTCGGCCTTGTCGAGAATGATTTTCAGGAACGACGGCGTGCCGACATAGCCATCCGGCTGGAGGTCGACCATCGCCTGGACCTGCTGCTCGGTCTGGCCGGTGCCGCCGGGAAAAACCGCGCAGCCCAGCGCATGCAAACCGGTGTCGAGCATCGAGCCGGCGGGGCTGAAGTGATACGAAAAACAGTTGTGCACGAGGTCACCGGCGCGAAAGCCCGCGGCGTGCAGCGCTCGCGCGAGTCGCCAGTAGTCGGCGCAATCGCCTTCGGGCTCGTAGATCGGCCCGGGCGACGCGAAGACCTGCCGCGCGCCGCGGACTCGTCGTCCTGGCCGCCCCCACGCGGCGGCGGCAAAGCCGCCGAAAGGCCGGTCGGCTTTCTGCAGCTCCAGCAATTCGGATTTACGCACGACCGGAATCGACGCCAGCGCGGCACGCGAATCGATGGCCGCCGGATCGATCCCGGCGAGCGTGCGCGCGAACCAGGGGGCGTGGGCGCGGGCATAGGCGATCTGCTCGCGCACGGCGGCCAGCTGCACCCGCTCGCGCAGTTCCGGATCGCGCGTTTCGAGGGTATCGAAGTATTGAGTCAAGCCAGCCAGCGCTTGCGGCGGCGATAGTGCTTGACGTCGCGGAAGCTTTTTCGTCCCGCGGTGGAAAGGCCGAGATAGAACTCCTTGACGTCCTCGTTCTGGGCCAGATCGCGCGCGGCGCCGTCCATCACCACGCGGCCGGTCTCGAGGATGTAGCCGTAGTCGGCAAAGCGCAGCGCGACGTTGGTGTTCTGCTCAGCCAGCAGGAAGCTTACGTTCTCCCGCTTGTTCAGGTTCCCGACGATATCGAAGATTTCCTCGACGATCTGCGGCGCGAGTCCCATCGACGGCTCATCGAGCAGGATCATCGACGGGCTCGCCATCAGCGCGCGGCCGACCGCCGTCATCTGCTGCTCGCCGCCTGAGGTGTAGCCGGCCATGCTTTCCCTTCGCTGCTTCAGGCGCGGGAAATAATGGTAGACCTTGTCCAGCGACGCCCGGATCTCGCCGCGCGAAGCCTTGCGCGTGAACGCTCCGGTCAGCAGATTCTCTTCAACGGTCAGGTGGGCAAAGCAGTGCCGTCCTTCCATCACCTGGCAGACGCCGCGGCGAACCAGCTCGTTCGGCGTCAGCTTGTCGACACGCTCGCCTTCGAATTCGATCGTCCCCTTGGTGACGTCGCCGCGCTCGGCCGAGAGCAGGTTCGATATCGCCTTGAGCGTCGTCGTCTTGCCGGCGCCGTTTGCGCCCAGCAGTGCGACGATGCGACCTTTCGGCACCTACAGCGAAACGCCGCGTAGAACCAGTATTACATGGTCGTAGATGACCTCGATGTTGTTGACCGAAAGCGCGATCGGCGCCGCCGGCTCGACCTGTGTCGGCATCGAGGCCATCTGGACCATTGGCCGATTACCCTTCCTTGCTGCAATCGCGCGGCGTGATCTTCTTTTCGGACGCGTACTTGGTCGCGCCTTCCTCGACCATCTTCTTGGTCAGCGCGCGGTCGCCCGCCATGAACGGTGTCAGCGACTTGAATTCCTTGCCGTCCCATTGCTCGAACTTGACCATGCCCGAGCCTTCATGATCGGCGCAGCTGGTCTTGACCGGCGGGAACAGGCCGGAAGCGCCAAGCTCCTTCAACCGCGCTTCGCTCAAGTCGAGATGCTCGAGGCCCCAACGCACCTGCTCGGGCGACATCACCTTGCCTTTGCCGAAATGGTTCTGTGCCTGGCGGATCGCCTCTGTGATCATGATGGCGTAGGTGATCCCGCGCGTGTGGTAGATCGCGCCGATGCGCGCCTTGTCTTCCAGATTGCCCTTGCCGGCGCCGTAGACCTTCTTGACGATCTCCTGCATCACCGGAAAGTTGGTGCCGTGCGCCGAGAAGGCGGCAGCGACGTAGCCTTTGGCGGCATCGCCGGCCGGAATGACGTCTTCCTCGGAAGCCGCCCACCAGACGCCCAGGATATGGTCGCGCGGGTAACCCAGCTTGGCGGCGGTCTTGAGCGCGACCGGGTTCATCACGCCGTAGCCCCAGAGGATGACGTAATCGGGCTTGAGCTGCCGCACCTGCAGCCACTGCGATTCCTGCGTCGTGGCCGGAGGCGTCAACGGAATCTTGGTCAGCTCGAACCCCGCGCGCGCCGACAGCGCATCGAACACCGGGATCGGCTCCTTGCCGTAGGCCGAATCGTGATACATGAACACGATCTTCTTGCCCTTGAGGTTGGCCTCGCCGCCGACCTTCTGGCTCAAGTACGCGATCATCGCCGCGGCCTGGTCCCAATAGGTCGTCCCCAGTGGAAACACCCACGGGAACACGCGGCCGTCGGCGGCGATCGCCAGGCCGTAGCCATTGGTCGTCATCGGGATCTTGTCGTTGGCGACCCGCTCGAACAGGCCGTAGGCGATACCGGTCGATAGCGGCTCGACGGTGCTCGCGCCGCCGCGGCGCGTTTTCAGCCGCTCATAGCATTCGACGCCGCGCGACGCGTTGTACTCGGTCTCGCATTCCTCCCAGACGATCTTGACGCCGTTGATGCCGCCGTTCAGGTTGACCAGGGTCCAGTAGTCGATGGCCCCGCCGAAGTAGCCGGAACCGCCCGCGGCGTACGGCCCGATGCGGTAAGACAGGACCGGGATGAACTGCTCGTTCTGGGCAGTCGCGATGCTTGCGACGCCCGCCAACAACATGCCTATCAACGCTTGCAGGAACCACTTCATGACTTCCTCCTATGATCGGCGACGCGTTCGTCGTCCGAAGCTGCCCACTTTGAATCAATACGGGAACGGCCAGAGTCTCAGCTTTTCCTTGGTGATCTGCCAGATGCGCGCCAGCCCATGCGGTTCCACGATCAGAAAAAAGATGATCAATCCGCCGAATACCATCAGTTCGAGGTTCGATCCGACGCTGGTGGGGACATTCAGATGCAGCGTGTTGTCGAGAAAGGCGACGCCGATATTCAGCGCGATCGGCAGCAGCACGATGAACGCGCTGCCCAGGAAAGCTCCCAGCACGGTTCCGACGCCGCCGATGATGATCATGAACAGGATGCGAAACGACAGATCGAGGTTGTAGGCTTCCGGCTCGACGGTGCCCAGATACGCATACGCGAAAAGCGCGCCGGCTACGCCGCAATAGAACGAGCTGACGGCGAAGGCCAGCAGCTTGGCGCGCATCGGCCGGATGCCGATCACCTCGGCGGCAACGTCCATGTCGCGGATGGCCATCCACTGTCTTCCGATATTGCCACGAACCATGTTCTTGGCGGCGAGCGCCATCACCGTCACGATAGACAGCACGAGTAGATATTTCTCCTGCGGCGTATCGAACGCGTAGCCAAGAATGACCATCGGCTGCGCGGTGATCACGCCCGATGGGTTGTGGTTGGTGAACCAGCCTACTTTGGTCAGGCACCAGAGAATGAAGAATTGCGCGGCCAGTGTGGCGACCGCCAGGTAGAAGCCGCGTATGCGCAGGCTCGGCAGCCCGAAAATGATGCCGACAGCCGCCGCCGTGACGCCACCGCCGGCGAAGGCCAGCAGCAACGGAATGCCCGGTACGCGCAGCATGAAATTGTACGACATGAAGGCACCGACCGCCATGAACGCCGCCGTGCCCAGCGACAGCTGTCCGGCATAGCCGGTTAGTAGGTTCAGCCCGAGCGCCGCCAGCGCGAGAATCAGGCAGGGAATCAGCAGGGCCGAGAACAGGTATGGCGAAGCGGCCAGCGGAACAACGACGAAGGCGACGATGAGAATAAGCACGAGCCCGATACGATCCTGCCGGATCGGCAGGATCGCCGAGTCCGCGGCGTAGGTGCTCTTGAATTGTCCGGCTTCGCGATAGAGCATGGAGAGAGCCGTCTAGATCCGGCGAATGATCTTTTCACCGAACAGGCCTTCCGGGCGCACCAGAAGGAAGACCAGCGCGAGCACGTACGGGAACCAGCCCTCGATGCCGCCGCCGACGTGGGGGCCGATGTAGACTTCGGCGAGCTTTTCGGTGGCGCCGATGATCAGTCCGCCGACGATCGCGCCCGGCACCGAGTCGAAGCCGCCGAGGATCAGCACCGGGAGCGCCTTGAGCGCGACGAAGGTCAGCGCGAACTGGACGCCGTTGCGCGCGCCCCACAACAGCCCGGCGACCAGAGCGACAAAACCGGCGACCGCCCACACGATCGCCCAGATCTGCTGCAAGGGGATGCCTACTGCCAGCGCCGCCTGGTGATCGTCGGCGACGGCGCGCAGCGCGCGGCCGATGCGGGTGCGGCTGAAGAAAAGCGCCAGCATCGTGACCAGGACCGCGGCGATGCCGGCGGCCGCGAGGTCGAACTTCGATACGTTGATCCCCGTGGGGTCGGCGATCCACGCCAGCGGCTCGTCCTGGATGCCGATATCGAGACCGCGCACGTTCGCTCCCCACAGCAGCTGCGCCAGGCCTTCGATCAGGAAGCTCAGGCCTATGGTCGCCATGAACAGCGAGATCTGCGGCTGGTTGACCAGCGGCCGCAGGACGAACTTCTCTATCAGAAGGCCGAGCGCGATCATCGCCAGCAAAGTCACCAGCAGCGCGACGCCGAACGACAGGCCGTGCTCCATCAGTCCGACGAAGGTCAGCGCCGCGAAAAAGACCAGCGAACCCTGCGCGAAATTGAAAACGCCGGACGCCTTGTAGATCAGCACGAAGCCCAGCGCGACCAGCGAGTACATGACGCCGGAAAGCAGGCCGCCGATCAGGACTTCGAAGAAAAATTGCATGGCTTCTCGCCGGCCGTGGCCTAGTGAGGCACGCCGAGGTAGGCGTCGATCACGGTCTTGCTGTTACGCACCTCGTCCGGGGTGCCGTCGCCGATCTTCCGGCCGTAATCGAGCACGACGACGCGGTCCGAAATGTCCATCACGACGCCCATATCGTGCTCGATCAGGACGACCGTCGTGCCGTATTGCTCGTTGACGTCGAGCACGAAGCGGCACATGTCCTGCTTTTCCTCGACGTTCATGCCGGCCATCGGCTCGTCGAGCAGCAGTAGCGAAGGCTCGGAGGCCAGAGCGCGCGCGAGCTCCACGCGTTTCTGCAACCCGTACGCCAATCTGCCTACCGGCGTGTTTCGTATGTGCTGGATTTCAAGGAAATCGATGACCTCCTCGACCTTGGCCCGGTTTTCCAGCTCCTCGCGGCGGGCGCGCCCGAACCAGATCGCCTGCTCCAGGACAGTTGCCTTCATCTTCAGATTCCGGCCGGTCATGATGTTGTCCAGCACGCTCATCCCGCGGAACAGCGCGATGTTCTGGAACGTCCGCGCAATGCCAAGCGCCGCCGTCTCGTGCGTGTCCATGTCGCGGCGCGGCTTGCCGCGAAAGGTGATCGTCCCTTGTTGCGGATGGTAGACGCCGTTGATGACGTTGAGCAGCGAGCTCTTGCCCGCGCCGTTGGGACCGATGATCGCCCTGATCTCGTGCTCGCGCACATCCAGCGAGATGTCGTTGAGCGCCTTGACGCCTCCGAAAGCCAGCGACACGCCGTCCAGACGCAGAACCGAATCGCCGATCGCGCGGACCGCCGTCATGCGCTGACGGCGCTCAAGCGGCCGCCTTGGCGGCGGTAGCGGCGAACGTCTTCGCCTCGGCGATCTTCAAGTCGGCGGCGACGATGCCGGTGCGGCCGTCCTCGAACTTCACCTGGGTTTCGACGTGCTGCACGGTCCGGCCGGAATAGAGCGCATCGATCAGCGCCGCATACTTTTCGGCGACGAAGCCCCGGCGAACCTTGCGCGTGCGCGTCATCTCGTCGTCGTCCGGATCGAGCTCCTTGTGCAATATCAGGAATCGCTGCACCTGCGAATCGGCGAGAGAGCCTTCCTGAGCGAGCTCGGCGTTCACCTGCTCGACGCACTCGCGGATCAGCGCCTGGACTTCCGGCTTGGCGGCGAGATCGGTGTAGCCCGAGTACGGGATGCCACGCCGCTCGGCCCAGTTGCCGACCGAACCCATGTCGATGTTGATGAACGCGCAGACCCTGTCGCGCTGGTTGCCGAAAGCGACCGCTTCCTTGATGTGCGGAAAGAACTTGAGCTTGTTCTCGATGTAGTTAGGCGCGAACATCGCGCCGGTCGCGAGCTTGCCCACGTCCTTGGCGCGGTCGATGATCTTCAGCTGCCCGGTGGCGTCGAAAAAGCCGGCGTCCCCGGTGCGGAAATAGCCGTCGGGGTCGATCGATTCGAGCGTCGCATCGGGCCGCTTGTAATACTCCTTGAGCAGCATCGGACCGCGCACCAGCACTTCGCCGTTGTCGGCGATCCTGATCTCGACACCGGGAGCTGCCTGCCCGACGGTGTCGAACCTGACGCCGCCGTCGGGCTGCAGGCACACGTAGGCGCAGGTCTCGGTCGAACCGTAGAGCTGCTTCAGATTGATCCCGATCGAGCGGTAGAAGCGGAACAGGTCGGGGCCGATCGCCGCGCCCGCGGTGTAGGCAACGCGGATGCGGCTCATGCCCAGCACGTTGCGCAGCGGACCGTACACAGCCAGGTTTCCGATCGCGTAGAGTGCGCGATCGAGGACGCCGACCGGCTTGCCGTCGAGGATCTCGGGGCCGCAACGGCGCGCGACTGCGGTGAAATAGCGGAACAGCCAGCGCTTGACAGCGCTGGCGTCTTCCATGCGGATCATCACCTGCGTCAGCAGGTTCTCGAAGATCCGCGGCGGCGCGAAATAGTAGCTGGGCCCGATCTCGCGCAGGTCGGTCATCACCGTGTCGCCCGACTCCGGACAGTTGATCGTGAAGCCCGCGACCAGCCACTGCGCGTAGGAAAACAGATGATCGCCGACCCACGCCATCGGCAGGTACGCGAGGATGCTGTCGTCGGAGCCGAGCTTGTCGAACCCGCAGCCGCCTTGCGCCGCGACGATGAACGCCGCGTGCGTCTGGCACACGCCCTTCGGCTTGCCCGTGGTTCCCGACGTGTAAAGCATGATCGACACGTCGTCGGGCCGGCCCCTGGCCATTTCGGCGTCGAAAAATCCGGGGTTCGCGCGGTCGAACTCGCGGCCAATGTCGAGCAGGCGATCCAGGCTCGACACATTCTCGTAGTTGCGAAGGCCCCGGGGATCGTCGTAATAAATATGCTGCAGAGTCGGCACTTGCGGCTTCGCCTCGAGCACCTTGTCGACCTGTTCCTGATCTTCGGCCAGCGCGTAGCCGATTTCGGCATCGTTGAGCACGTAGACGAATTCCGCCGCCGGCGCGTCCTGGTACATCGGCACCGGGATTCCCCCGAGCGCCTGCGCTGCGGCCATGGCCCAGTAGAGCCGTGGCCGGTTGTCGCCGATGATCGCGAGGTGCATGCCGCGCCGGAAGCCCTGCGCGGCAAGACCGCAGGCGAGCGCCCGCACATCGGCCGCTACCTGGCTCCACGTCCAGGTCTGCCAGATGCCCAGGTCCTTTTCGCGGGTCGCCGGACGATCGCCGCGCGTGCGCGCATGCTCGAACAGCAATCGGGGGAACGTCGAGTCTGCCGTGGACTGCATTGCGCCAGCTCCTCCTCGAACCTTCGCTTTGCCGGTCTTTCTCGCCGGGCAGTCATAATACCTGCCGCCGCCACAGGCGCAACCAAGGCGACCAGGCCGGGGGGCGGGGCGGGCAATTCTTACTCGGGCGAGCAGTTCTTGCACGAGCGCGCCGGCGCTTGCGCTTGATAAACAATGACTTCTACGGCGGCACCCTCCTTGCTTGCGGTGAAAGCTCGTGACCGTCCTGAAAGCGATGGCGGAGGCCCACCGCGTGAACGACGCGCCGGCAACGATGTCGTCATCCGAACCCGGCGCCCCCAAGGCAGCGCCCGGGATGATGCACGGTGATTTCCGCGGCCTGCTCGTACCCGGGCGCAATTGCTGGCGCCTGGAGCACGCGGCGCGGGTCGGGTTCCTGGTCGACGGAAGCGAGTATTTCACTGCCGTGCGCGCCGCGCTCGCCGGCGCGCAGCGCGAGATATTCGTCCTCGGCTGGGACATTGACAGCCGCATGTGGCTGGTTCCCGGCGGCGCGAACGACGGGTTTCCCGAACCGCTGCGCGAATTTCTCAACGCGCTGCTGACGGCGCGTCCGCAGCTGCAGATCTATGTGCTGAGCTGGGATTTCGCGCTGCTGTTTGCGCTCGAACGCGAATGGCTGGGGCGGCTCAAGTTCGGCTGGCTGACGCGAAGCCGCTTGCATTTCGAGCTCGACAGCCATCATCCGACCGGCGCCTCTCACCACCAGAAGCTGGTCGTCGTCGACGATGCGCTCGCGTTCGTCAGCGGCTTCGACCTCACATTCAACCGCTGGGACACGCCGCGTCATCAGCCCTCCGATCCGGCGCGCCACAACCCCGACGGCAGCCGCTATTCGCCTTTCCACGATGTCGGCACGCTGGTCGACGACCAGGCCGCGCGGGCGCTCGGAGACCTGGCGCGCGAGCGCTGGCACCGTGCGACCGGACGGATCGTGCGACCGCCCGAAGCCCTGCCCGCTCCCGCTGTCTGGCCGGACTGCGCCGACATCGCGTTGACCGATGTCGCAGTCGCTATCGTGCGCACCGAGCCCGCGTTCGGCGGCGCGCCGCCGATCACCGAGGCCCGCCAGCTGCATCTGGATGCGATCGCCGCCGCGAAGACGTCGATCTTTGCCGAAAATCAGTATTTCACCTCGCGCCTGATCGCCGACGCCTTCGAGACGCGCCTCGTCGAGCCGGATGGGCCGGAGGTCGTCATCGTTTCGCCGATGACGCAGAGCGGCTGGCTCGAGGTCTCGACGATGGGCGTGCTGCGCTCGCGCGTGCATCGGCGGCTGGTGGAGGCCGACACCCGCGGGGGCTACCGGCTTTATTGCCCCTGGCTGGGCGACGACGCGCCTCCGCCGACGCGCTGCCTCAACGTGCACAGCAAGGTCCTGATCGTCGACGACGAAATCCTGTCGGTCGGCTCGGCGAACCTGAGCGCGCGCTCGATGAGCCTCGACACCGAATGCAATCTCGCGATCGAGGCGAACGGCGAGCCGCGCGTGCGGACGGCGATCGCGCAGCTGCGATGCAGGCTGCTCGGTGAGCATCTCGATCGAGACCCGTCGGTCGTCGCGGCCGCGATCGAAAGGGAGGGATCGCTGATCGGCGCGATCGAAGCGCTGCGCGACGGCGGCCGGTCGCTGCGTCCGCTCGGCGTCACCGCGGAAGACGAGTGGAGCGCGGTGCTCGCCGATCAGCCGATGATCGATCCGGCGGAGCCGGTCGACGTCGACAGCCTGCTGTCCGACGTCGTCGCCCGCAGCGAGCGCAAGCCCGCGTCCGGGCGCATCGTAGCGATCGCGCTGATCCTGTTCGCGCTCGCCGCGCTGGCGCTGGCATGGCGCTACACGCCGCTGCGCGAATGGATCAACGTCGAGTCTCTGGTGCATTTGAGCGACCGGTTCGAAGCGAGCCCGTTCGCTCCGCTGATCGTCATCGGCGGCTTCGTCCTCGGTGGACTGGTGGTGATGCCGGTGACGATGCTGATCGCCGCGACGGGCATCGTGTTCGGACCCTGGCTGGGCATGCTGTATTCGATGCTCGGCGCGACGCTCAGCGCGGTATTCGTCTACGGCATCGGCCGCGAGGTCGGGCGCGACGCCGTGCGGCGGGTCGCGGGCCGGCGGATCAACGATCTCTCGCGCCGCATCGCCAAGCGCGGGCTGCTGGCGATGCTGTTCGTGCGCATCGTGCCGATCGCGCCGTTTTCGATCATCAACCTGGTGGCCGGCGCATCGCACCTGGGCTTCCGCGATTTTCTGATCGGCACGATCCTGGGCCTGGCGCCCGGCACGGTTCTGATCAGCTTTTTCGTCGACCGGATCGTCGCCGCCGTGCGGCATCCGGGACCGCTCACGTTCGCGCTGCTGGCGCTGGTCGCGGGCGTCGCGATCGGCGGCACGCTGGCGATTCGCGCCCGGCTCAGGCGCAGCGACGCCGCCGATGTGCGTCCGCAAGCCGCGCCTCGCGCCGACTGAGCGGGCCGCGATGGCACCGTCGACCATCACCGTCGCGACCTACAACATCCATGATGCAGTCGGTGGCGACGGTAAATTCGCGCCGGAGCGCATCGCGGCCGTCCTCGCCGAGATGGACGCCGATATCATCGCGCTGCAGGAAGTCGGTGCGAACCACGACGGTGTCGACACGATGGAGCGACTGCGCCGCGCCACCGGCTTGCACGCCGTCGCGGGTCCCGCGCGCTGGCGCGCGGCAGGCGCGCATGGCAACTGTCTGCTGTCGCGGCACCCGATCGTCGAATGCACACACCTCGACCTGACCTATCAGCGCCGCGAGGCGCGCAGCGCGATCGACGCGGTCGTCGATTGCGACGGCACGCTGTTGCGGGTGTTGGCGACCCATCTCGGCTTGCGCCCGGCCGAGCGGCGCGCGCAGGTGCGCAGCCTGCTCAAGGCGCTGGAGGCGGAGACGCCGCATCCGACCCTGTTGATGGGCGATCTGAACGAATGGTTTCTCTGGGGCCGGCCGCTGCGGTGGCTGCACGCCCATTTCGAAGCGACGCCGTCGCCGCGAAGCTTTCCCGCGCGCGCGCCCTTGCTCGCGCTGGATCGCATCTGGGTCGAGCCGCGCGCGCTGTTGCAGCGGCTGTGGGCGCACGCGACTCCCGCGGCGCGCGGTGCCTCCGATCACGTTCCGGTCGTCGCCGACATCCGCTTGCCTGACACCGCGCTTTAGCGTTGTCGCCGCAGGTCCTACACGCAAATCAGCTGTCCACCGATACCGCGGCGCCGCGGGCACGAGCATGCTTATCGTGGCTGCCAGCACGGTCAACGGCCGTGCGGAAGTTACCCGCAGCGGACGTGGCGCTCGCCTGTAGCGGCGCGGCAGCGACACCGCGCCGTTGGCGGTGCTCGCCGTCCGTCCATCATTTCGAAAGGAACGCATATGAGTCGTACAACTCCAGCAGTCCAGGCTGCGCGCCGATGGATAGGGCTGGTCGCTTTCGCATCGCTGGCGGCCACGGCCGGATCGGCGATCGCGCAATCGGAGCAGGATCAACTGGTCCGCGACGCACAGACGACATTCTCGAATTTCGTCCGTGATCCGGACATGACGTGGTTCCAGCGGCACCTCGGCGACGCGAGGGCGGTGCTGATCGCGCCGAAGATCGTGCGCGCGGGCTGGATATTCGGCGGCTCGGGCGGACGCGCGGTGCTGTTTTCGCGCAATCCGCAAAGCGGCCGCTGGTCGGGTCCCGCGTTCTACAACGTCGGCACCGCGAGCGTAGGTTTCCAGGCGGGTATCGACGTTTCGGAAACCGTCACCTTGGTCATGACCGACAAGGGGCTGAACTCGCTGATGGCGAATTCGGTGAAGCTGGGCGGTGACGCGAGTGTCGCCGCAGGGCCGATCGGTGCAGGCGCGAATGCCGACATCACGACCGACTTGATCGCGTTCAGCCGGTCGAAGGGCGTCTACGGTGGCCTGAACCTGAACGGTACGGTGGTCAGCGTCGCCGACAACTGGAACCGCGCGTACTACGGAAGCAGCGTCACGCCGCCCGATATTCTGTTGACGGCGCGGGCGCACAATCCAGGCGCCGACCAGCTGGGTGATGCGATCAGCCGCGCGGCCGGCGGCGCCAAGACAAGTTTGCGTTGACCAGGCTCATGCGCCGGCGATCGCGGCGCAAGTAACGAAGGCGGCTCGGGGCTTCGGCTTCGAGCCGCTTTGTTTGGCCGGCGGCGCCGGCGAGCTCGCGCGGCCGGGCCGGCAGCGCGCGGTCGCGCGCCGACTTGAGCGAGCCCATTGTGCCGAGGACGCGCGCCATCGCAGTCCTGCCGTTGCCGCCGCCTCCCCACCGATCGAGCGACTGCGCGTGCCGTCTGTAGAGCGAGTTCCGCATCGAGCTTCTCCTGATCCAGCCATCCATTTAGTGGCGGACCCGCCCGGCCGGGGCTGCTCGGGTCGCGCTGCACCAAATGCGCTGCATTGCGACGCCGCGCGTCACCGGGCCCGATTGCCCACCCGGCTCTCCCGCCAGCGCATCCGCTTCGATCCGCCTTTGATATTGCTGGCCAAACTGCCACGGACCTGTTTCGATCCCGCTTCCGGAATCCGGTCCTCGCCGCCGCTCGGCGTGGCCTGTGTCCACCGGGGACCCCGCAAATCCCGTGCCCGGGCCCATGCCGGGCGTCGGCGGGAAGCTGGCTGCCGAATTGGCCAACGAGTTAAGCTAGCAGCCGTTGGCCTGGTATCGCACGGCAAAACAGCGAGTGATCACCTCAGCAAGTTCGGCACGGCAAGGGCGATGGCGCGCCGACGCGCCTCAGCCGGCCCTCGTGCGGTTCGTGCTGCTGTCGATGCTGCTGCATGCCACGATCGTCA
>DATASF010000049.1:0-2372 GCA_036269335.1 Casimicrobiaceae bacterium | reverse complement strand
CTGTTGAAGGACATCCAGAAGCGGCTCGGCATGTCGCTTCTGTTCATCACCCACGACCTCGGCATCGTGCGCAAGCTCGCCGACCGCGTCTGCGTGATGAAGGACGGCAAGATCGTCGAAGCGGGCACGGTGGAGCACGTGTTTGCGGCGCCCGCGCATCCCTATACCCGGGCGCTGCTCGCCGCCGAGCCGAAACCCGATCCGGCGCCGCTGCAGCCGAACGCGCCGGTGGTGCTGGACGCCGAGCACGTCAAGGTCTGGTTCGCCCTCACCCGCGGCGTGCTGCGCAAGGTCGTCGGCCATGTCAAAGCCTGCGACGGCATCAGCATCACGCTGCACCAGGGCGAGACGCTCGGCATCGTCGGCGAATCCGGCTCCGGCAAGTCGACCTTGGGGCGCGCGATCCTCCGCCTGATCTCCTCGGAAGGCTCGATCGTGTTCATGGGCAGCGAGCTGCAGAACCTTCGCTTCAAGGAGATGCTGCCGTTCCGCCGCGACATGCAGATCGTGTTCCAGGATCCCTACGGCTCGCTGTCGCCGCGCATGTCGGTCGCCGAGATCATCAAGGAAGGGCTGAAGGTCCATCACCCGAAGATGAGCAATCGCGAACGCGATCAACGCGTCATCCAGGCGCTCAACGACGTCGGCCTCGATCCAGAGATGCGTTTTCGCTTTCCCCATGAGTTTTCCGGCGGCCAGCGCCAGCGCATCGCGGTGGCGCGCGCCGTGGTGCTGGAACCGCACTTCATCGTGCTTGACGAGCCGACCAGCGCGCTCGACATGCTGATCCAGGCGCAGATGGTCGATTTGCTGCGCGATCTGCAGAAGCGGCGCAACCTGACCTATCTGTTCATCTCGCACGACCTGCGCGTCGTCGCCGCGCTGTCGAGCCGGCTGATCGTGATGCGGCACGGCCAGGTGGTCGAGGCCGGCGATGCCGCCGAGCTGTTCCGCAATCCGAAGAGCGACTATACGCGCGCCTTGTTCGCCGCCGCGTTCAATCTTGAGACCGCGCCCGCAGGCGTGGTCGCGGAGTGATACGTTCGACATGAAGAAGTCCGTTTTGCTCGCTGCCGGACTTGCCGTCGCCGCGTTGCTGGCGGGGCACGCCGCGGCGCAGCAGCGCGACCGCTCGATGGCGGCTGTCGCGGAAATTCCGCTCACCGGCGATGACGGCCAGCAGGTGGCCAATCATGCCGTCAAGCTTCTGGGGCCGATCGACAAATTGCCCGGCGTGGTGACGGTCGGCAATCCGAACGGCAAGACGGTTCTGGTCGAATTCTACGATCTCAACTGCCCGTATTGCCGGATCGCCTCCTCCGACATTGCCGACATGGTCGATCTCGATCGAGAGCTCAAGCTGGTGCTGGTGCCGTTCCCGGTGCTCGGCATCCCGTCGATCGCGGCGAGCCGGGTCGAGCTCGCGGTGGCCAAGCTCGGCACACCGCAGCAGTTCTACGCCTTCCACCGCAAAGTCTACGCCCAGCGCGGCGTCACCGACGGTGCGCGGGCGCTGGAAATCGCGCACAGCCTCGGCCTCGACATCAAGGCGCTGGCAAAACTCGGCGACAGCGACGAGGTCACCGAGATCATGAAAGCCCATGTGCGGCTCGGCGATTCGCTCGGCCTTGCCGCGACGCCGGCCTTCGTCATCGACGGCGTCGCCATCCTCGGCTATCCGGGCCGCTACCGGCTGCAGGCCATCGTCGATGCATCGGACGCCTGCGGCAAGGTGGTGTGCTGACGCGATTGTGCCGGCGACCCTGGCGCGCAACGCGCGACCATAGGTCCCAGACTATCGTCGCGGCTTTCGCATTGCGACCGGGTCGGGTAGCGTTGCAGCATGTGCCGCGGAAGCGCGCCGCCGGGGAATACACGTCCATGCAACCTCATCGTCGACAGATTTTGACCATGGCCGCCGGAGCATTGGCGCTGCCGGCCGTTTCGCGCAGCGCCTTCGCGGAGAGCTTTCCGTCGCGGCCCGTCACCGTCATCGTGCCGTTTGCGCCGGGCGCCTTGAACGACATCGTCGCGCGGCTGCTCAGTGACGTGATTGGCAAGACGCTGGGCCAGCCCGTCGTCGTCGAGAACCTCACCGGCGCCGACGGCACCATCGCCACCAATCGCGTCGCCCGCGCTACGCCGGACGGCTACACCATCATGGTCGGCAACTGGAACACCCAAGTCGCCAACAGCCTGATCTACTCGCTGCAATACGACATGACGAAAGATTTCGAGCCGGTGATGCTGCTGCCGGCGGCGCCGATGGTGCTGGTCGCCAAGAAGGCCATCCCGGCTAGCGATCTCAAGTCCTTCATCGCCTGGCTCAAGGCCAATCCCGACAAGGCGTCGATGGGCACCGCCGGCGTCGG
>DATASF010000048.1:0-22930 GCA_036269335.1 Casimicrobiaceae bacterium | reverse complement strand
GCCGGGCCCCTTGACCTTCCAGAAGCGCCCGAGCATGAATACGACCGCGCGCTGGTATTCGCGCAGCACGCGAAACGACATCATGATCACCAGAATGACGATGATGACGATCGTGCCGAATCCCACTCCGATGGCCATGCTCACGCTCCTTGATCGGCTTCAGTGACGGGCAATACCGACAATAGCAGATCGCTGCGCGCCGTCACGCGCACGCGCTGGCCGCGCTTGATCGGCACCGGGCTGGTGACGCGCCATTGCTCGCTGTGGATGCGCGCCCAGCCCTCGGTTTCCAGATCGTCGAGCGCGACGCCGATGCTGCCTATCATCTGCTCATAGCCGGTTACTATCGGCCGGCGGCGCGCCTTGAGTGCCGCGCCGGCGACGAAGAAGACGAACAGCGCGGTGACGGCGGCCAGCGTCGCGATCAGCCAATATGGCACGCCGAAGCCAGGCACATCGGTATCGATCAACATGACCGCTCCGATGGCGAATGCCACGATGCCGCCGACGCCGAGCGAGCCGTAGGCGGGCAGGAACGTCTCGGCGACGATGAATGCGATGCCCAGCAGCACCAGCGCGAGGCCCGCGTAATTGACCGGCAGCATCTGCAACGCGAACAGCCCCAGCAGCAGGCAGATCGCGCCGAGCACGCCGGGCAGCGCCATGCCGGGATTCCAGAACTCGAAGAACAAGCCGTAGATGCCGGCCATCAGCAGCATCAGCGCGACGCTCGGATCGGTGATGATCGCCAGGAATCGCGTGCGCCAGTCGGGGGCCACCGTCGTCGTGGCCGCGCCCGAGGTCGCGAGGATGCGCTCGCCGCCGGCGGTGACGAGCTTGCGCCCGCTAAGCTTCACCAGAAGCTCCGGCACGTCGCGCGCAGTGAGATCGATCACGTGCTGGGCGAGTGCCTCGTCGGCGGACAGGCTGACCGATTCGCGCACGGCGCGCTCGGCCCATTCGACATTGCGACCGCGCAGCTGCGCGAGCGAGCGGATATACGCGGCAGCGTCGTGCACGGCCTTTTTGGTCATCGTGCTTTCGTCGCCGGGCGGACTGCTTTCCGTCTTGTCGGCTTTGTCGGACTTTCCGGAAGGAGTCGATTTCGGGGCAGGCGTTGGCGGCGCGGGGGAGGACGAGGGCAGGCCGATGCTTACCGGCGTGGCCGCGCCGAGGTTGGTGCCTGGCGCCATCGCAGCGACATGACTGGCATACAAGATGTAAGTGCCGGCGCTGGCGGCGCGGGCGCCGCTGGGCGCGACGAATGCTGCGACCGGAACCGGCGAGGCGAGGATGTCCTGGATGATCTGTCGCATCGCCCGGTCCAAACCCCCGGGCGTGTCGATCTCCAGCACGACCAGCTGCGCGTTCTCGTCCGCGGCGCGGCTCAAGCTTCGGCTGACGAAATCCGCGCTGGCGGGGCCGATCGCGCCGGCGAGCGGCACGACGAGCACCGGAGCGGACACAGCATCGGACTGGCCCGGCGCGCAGCCAAGTATCGCGGCGACGATCGCTAGCAGCAGCTTGGTCATTTCGCCCTCCCGGATCGGCGGCACGGGCGAACGATGATTATTGCAGAAATCGTCACGGCGCGGGATTGGGATAGCGGGCCTGGATCGCGGCGATCTCGCCCAGCGTCTCCGGGTCGAGCTCGAACTGCGCGCCGTCGATGTCCTCGGCAAGCTGGGCGATCGTCGTCGCTCCGACGATGGTCGCACCCAGATACCACCGGCTCTTCACGTAGCCGAGCGCGAGCTGGACCAGCGAAATGCCTCGCCGTGCGGCCAGCTCCGCGTAGGCGGTGACGGCGTCGGCGACCAGGGGTTTCCGGAAGCGCAGGCCGAAATTATCGAACAACGTAAAGCGCGCGCCCGAAGGCTTCGCGCCGCCGAGGTACTTTCCCGAGAGCATGCCACCGGCCAGCGGGCTGTAGGCGAGCAGCGACATCCGATCGCGAAACAGCACCTCGGCCAGATCGTTGTCGACGTTGCGCGAGACCAGGCTGTAGCTGTTCTGGATCGTGACCGGCCCCGGGACTCCGAGCTCGCGCGCGACACGGTTGAATTCGCACACGCCCCACGCCGTTTCGTTCGACAAGCCGTAATACCGGATCTTTCCCGCGGCGATCAGCGCCGCCATGCCCTCGACCTGCTCGCGGATCGCCGGACCTCCGGTCTCCTTGGCTGGATCGAAGACCGTCGCGCCGAACATCGGGACATTCCGCTGCGGCCAATGAATCTGGTACAGGTCGATGCAGTCGATCTTCAGGCGCACGAGGCTCGTGTTGACAGCCTCGGCGATGATCTCGCGGGTCAGATCGGTGCGCCCCTGTCGAATCCAGTCGCGGCGGCCCGGCCCCGCAACCTTGCTGGCGATGACGAGGCCGTCGCGCCCCCGGCGCGCGAGCCAGTTGCCGATGTAGGTCTCGGTGCGGCCCTGCGTGGCAGCAACCGGCGGGGCAGGGTACATCTCGGCGGTGTCGATGAAATTGACGCCGCGTGCTACCGCATAGTCGAGTTGCTGATGAGCCTCGGCTTCGCTGTTCTGCTCGCCCCAGGTCATCGAGCCGAGACAGACTTCCGAGACACGCAGCGCCGTGCCAGGCAGGATTCGGTATTTCATCGAGTTCAAGTTCCTAGATCTGCGGTCCGAGCAGTGCCGCCGCGTGCTCCCAGAGCTTTTCGGCCAGCGGCCGATTGCGCCATTCTTCGACGGCGATGCGACGCGATGATCTGAGATCGCGCTCGAAGACTTCGACCTGACGTGCGGCGAACGCGGCATCGTAGATGTTGAGACTCGCCTCGTCGTTCAGGTGGAACGAACGGTCGTCGAAATTCGTCGAGCCTACCGATACGGTCAGTCCGTCGACGACCAGGACCTTGCAGTGGAACATCGTAGGCTGGTACTCGTAGATTTCGGCGCCGGCTTCGAGCAGGTCACCCCACAGCGCGCGCGATGCGCGCCGCACGGTTTCCGAATCGATGTGCGGGCCCGGAGTGATGATGCGCACGCGTACGCCGCGGCGCAGCGCCGCGACCAGCGTATCGCGGGAAAGGTCGTCCGGAACGAAATACGAGCTGGACAATTCGATCGAATGCTCGGCTGCCGTGATCATCAGCAGGTACATCAGCTGCATGCTTTCGCTGCCTCCCGAAGGAGAGCTCGCGAACATCTGGCCGGCGCCGTCGCCGACCGGGACGAGCGCCGGAAAATAGTCGGGGCCGTCCAGCACTTCGCCGGTGGCCTTGACCCAGTTGTCGCCGAACACGGCCTGCATCTGCGCCACTACCGGTCCTTCGGCCCGGAAGTGGGTGTCGCGCCAGTGCTGGGGGTCCTGGGCGTGACCGGTCCATTCGGGCGCGATGCCCACGCCTCCGGTGAAGCCGATCCGTCCGTCGACGATCAGCTCCTTGCGGTGGGTGCGGTTGTTCAGCTTGTCGAGGTTGTACCACCGCGGCTCGTGATAGCGCCGGATGTTCACGCCGGCATCTCGCATCTCGGTCAGGAAAGCCTCGTCCATCTTGCTGCTGCCGAGCCAGTCGAGCAGCACGTGGACCTTGACGCCGGCCCGCGCCCGCTGGGACAGCGCGTCGGCGAACGCCTTGCCGATGTCTCCCGACCAGTAGATATAAGTCTCGAAGGTGATTGTCTTCTGCGCGCCGTTGATCGCCTGCAGCATCGACGGAAAGATGTCGTCGCCGTTCAGCAGCGTCGCAAAACGATTGCCGGGAAGGATGACCGGACCCAGCATCACGCCCATCGTGCGCTGGAATTGCGCGTCATGGATCCCGTAGCGATGCACGAGCTGCTCCTTGACCCGTTTTTCTCCGGTAGTGAGGTTCAGCGCGAAAAAGACCACCACCAGCGTCGCGATCACGCTGATCAGCGCTATCCAGATGACCGATCGCTTCCGCCTGCGCGGGCCTGCAGCCTGCATCGAAGTTGCCTCTTGAAGCCAGCGGCGATCATAGCCGAGAGTCGGTGGCTTCCCAACGGTTCGCATCGCGGGACGCCGTTTCCCGCGAGGACGGGCGCGGCGCCGGCAGCGCAGGTGCGTACGCTAGCGCACGGACCCCGCCCGGACGGCGATGTATGTTCGGAGCCTGCCAACTCGCATGCATTGTCAAGCCGCGGCGGCCAGGGTGACCGGCGCCGATACGCCGGCCGCCGTCGCCGGTGGAACAATCCTTGCATTTTCCCTGGATGAACCGGCAGAAATTGAACGAATTACAAAGACCATTCCTACATCTGGAGCTCGTCATGAAAGTCGTGCGACCCTTCCTTGCGATACTGCTGCTCGCCGTGTCGGCGAATTTTGCGCCGGCATCGGCGACGTCGTACTCGACCGATCAATCCGACCTGTGGTGGAACCCGTCGGAGTCGGGCTGGGGCATCCAATTCGTGCACCGCGGCAACCTGATCTTCGCGACCATGTTCGTCTACGATCCGTCGCACGTCCCGATCTGGTACGGCGGCACGCTTTACCCTACCGGTGGCTCTTTTACATGGTCGGGCTCGAATTACGAAACCTCGGGACCCTGGTTCGGCAACGTCCCGTTCAATCCGGCGCAGGTGACCAACCGCGTCGTGGGGACGATGACCTGGGTGGCGACATCGACCTCGAACGGGACGCTGACTTACACGGTCGACGGGGTTTCGGTGACCAAGCTGCTGACGCGGCAGACGCTGGTCTTCGATGACTTTTCCGGCAACTTCCAGGGCGCGATCCACCGCGCCGCGAGCGGCTGCTCGAGCTCGGGCAACAACACGACCACCGAGCTCAGCGCCGGCTTTTTCGTCCAGCAAGTGAACAACACGTCGATGAGCATCGACACGTCGGACGCGCTGGGCGCCGTATGCAACTACTCGGGGACGCTCTCGCAAGCCGGCCAGATGGGTTCAATCGCCGGCGCCTACAGCTGCAACACCGGCGACAGCGGAAACTTCAACATGTTCGAGCTACAGGTCAATATTTCCGGGATCACCGGCCGCTTTGCGCAAAACAGCAACGTGACCGGTTGCGTCAGCAATGGATGGTTCGGAGCGATGCGAAACACGCCGTGACGCGGCCTAGCGATCACGCCGGGTCAGCGCGAAGCTCGCCGCGGTCATCGCGATGAAGAACACCAGCGTCCAGCCGGCGATCGAGAGGTGCAGGAACTCCCAGCCCTTTTCCGCGCATTCCCCGCTGCCTTCGAACACCTTGCGCAGCACGTCGGTCAGCGGCAGCGTGTCGAGCATGTAATCGAGACCCATCCCGCACGCCGGCACCTGATCCTTCGGCAGCGACTGCAGCCAGACCTGCCGCGCCGCGAAGCCGGCGCCCGCGCCGCCGATGATCAATTGAAGCAGAGCGTAGCCGGTCGCCCCGCTGCGCCCGGGATTGTGGAACGCCGCGATCAGGAATACGACGCCCATGCCGATCACGCAGATGCGCTGGAAAACGCATAGCGGACACGGCTCGAGCCCCACGACGTACTGCAAGTAAAGCGCGTAGGCCATCAGCCCCGCGCAGACGGCAAATCCGAGCAGGTAGGCGAGCCGGCGCGGCGGCAGCAGCAGCAGCGCGAGCGAGGTCACGCCGGCCGCGATGAGGGCGATGTTGTAGACGGTCAGCGGGGCGTCGGGGCCAGCCGCCTGCCGAACGTAATCCTGTCCGACCAGCGCACAGCAAAGCACCAGTACGACCCACGGCCAGGGCAGCGCGGGGTAGTTCGCGGTCTTCATTCGGGCGATGTTTCTCGCTGGTCCGGATCGCAGCGACGCCGGTTCAGGCTTGCGCCCGGGCCAGCGCCTGATCGATGTCCCAGAGAATATCATCGAGCGTTTCCAGGCCGATCGACAGTCGAATCATCTCCGGCAGTACGCCCGCGGCGCGCTGCTCGGCGTCGTCGAGCTGGCGATGCGTCGTCGACGCCGGGTGGATGACCAGCGTCTTGGCGTCGCCGACGTTGGCGAGATGCGACATCATCCTCGCGGCCTCGATGAAGCGCTCGCCTGCAGCAGCGCCGCCGCGCGCGCCGGCTTTGAGGCCGAACGTAAGGATGCCGCCGGCCCCGCGCGGCAAATAGCGCTCGGCGAGCTGCCCGGCCGCCGCGGTCTGCGGCAGCCCCGGATAGTTGACCCATGCCACCGCCGGATGCCGCGACAGGTGTTGCGCGACCGCCAGCGCGGACTCGCAGTGGCGCGGCATGCGCAGATGCAGGGTCTCGATACCTTGCAGCAGCAGGAACGCGCTGAACGGCGACAGCGTGGGGCCCAGCGTGCGCATCGTCTCCATGCGCGCCTTCATCGTGAATCCGAAGTCGCCGAAAGTCTCGTGAAAGATGACGCCATGATAGCCGCGCGACGGCGTCGTCATCTGCGGAAACTTGCCGTTGCCCCAGTCGAACCTCCCGGATTCGACCAGGACGCCCCCCATCGTCGTGCCATGCCCGCCCAGATACTTGGTGACGGAGTGAATGACGATGTCGGCCCCGTGCTCGATCGGCCGGCACAGCCACGGCGAGGCAAGCGTGTTGTCGATCACCAGTGGAATGTCGGCCTCGTGCGCGATGGCGGCGACGGCGGCGATGTCGAGCACATTGAGCTGCGGATTCCCGATCGTCTCGGCGTACAGGCATTTCGTGTTCGGCTGGATCGCGCGACGGAACGCCTGCGGATCGTCGGCGTCGACGAAAGTGGTGGCTATGCCGAATTGCGCGAACGTCACCGCGAACTGCGAATAGGTGCCGCCGTAGAGCGTCCGCGCGGCGACGATGTGGTCGCCGTTCTGCGTCAGCGTAAGCAGGGCGAGCATCTGGGCGGCCATGCCGGTCGCCGCGGCCAGTCCCGCGCGGCCCCCTTCGAGCGCGGCGACGCGCTCCTCCAGCGCGGCGACCGTCGGATTCGAGATGCGGGAGTAGACATTGCCGAACGTCTGCAGGTTGAAAAGGCTCGCCGCGTGATCGGCGCTGTCGAAGACGAACGACGTCCTCTGGTAGATCGGGAGGGCCCGCGCGCCGGTTGCCGCGTCCGGAATGTGTCCGGCATGCAGGCAAAGCGTCTCGAAGCCGAATTCGTGGTCAGCCATCGCAACCGCTCGAAGCATGGTGCTCCCGGCGCGACCCGCTCCGGTGCGCGCACCGCATCGTGGTCATACCGGGCCGCCGCGGGTCTTCATCCTGGCCGCCTGGCCGAGACGATGCCGGTGTTGACGCCGGCCCAGTTGAGCCCACCCAGGATGCGCGCGTGCTCGATTTTCACGCAGCGGTTCATCACCACGTCGAGCTCCGCGTCGATGGCGATTTTCGCCGCCTCGTCGTTGCGTATGCCAAGCTGCATCCACAACACCTTGGCTCCGATGGCGACCGCATCGCGGGCGATCGGCGGAATCTCGCCTGACTTGCGAAAGCAGTCGACGATGTCGACCTTGTGCGGAATATCGCGCAGCGTCGGATAGCATTTCTGGCCGAGCACTTCCTCGTAGCTCGGATTGACGGGAACGATGCGGTAGCCGTGATCCTGCATGTATTTGGCCGCGAAAAAACTTGGACGGTACCAGTTGCCGGACAGGCCGACTACCGCGATGGTGCGCGACTGCAGCAGGATGCGGCGGATCCCGGTGACGTCGTCGACCAGCGCCATCGAGGACTTACCTCGGGCTTCCCGGGCGCAGCGTAGCGCCGCCGCTGTCGCTGGGCGCGCTGGAGTCGCCGAGGGGCGGTCGGTACAATCCGGGCAGCATGACGATGGGCGGGCGGGAGTCGCGATGGTTGGCGCCGCAGTCCGGAACCGGCGGCGGAGCAGGATGACATTTTAATGCATATCCGATCCGGCCCTCGCCGCGGCCGGTCGCGCTGTAAGCTGGATGCCACCGGCGTCGACCAACGAGCGCGGAAACCTTTGGCACGGAAAGGCCGTCCAAAGGCGCGACAGCATGAAGGAGGTCTGACAATGAAACGAAGGCACTTGTTGGCGTCGCTCGCGGCATGGCCGCTGGCCGCCAGCCTCGGCCGCGCCATGGCCGCGGGAACCACCGGGGGCAGGTCGATCGCTCAGATGCAGCAGGACTGGCGGCAGTTCCTCGCCAAGGGCGCCGACATCGCCGAATCGACGGCGCCCCTCAAAAAAAGCGAAGCCGAATGGAAAAGCTCGCTCGCCGAGCAGCAGTTTTACGTGCTGCGCAAGGAAGGGACCGAGCGGCCTTTCACCAGCCCGCTGAACGACGAAAAGCGCCGCGGCCTGTTCGTCTGCGCCGGTTGCGGGTTGCCGCATTTTACGTCGGAAATGAAGTTCGACAGCGGTACCGGCTGGCCGAGCTTTTTCACCAGTATCCCCGGGCATCTGGCGACCCGGCAGGATTACCTTCTGATCGTGCCGCGCACCGAATATCACTGCGTGCGCTGCGGTGGCCACCAGGGTCATGTGTTCGACGACGGGCCTGCGCCGACCGGTCAGCGCTGGTGCAACAACGGCGTCGCGCAGCGCTTTATTCCGGCGACGGGCAAGGCCTAGCGGGCGCGCAGGCGGCGCCTGACCGGGCTAGCCCGGGCGCCCCTTCGCCCCCGCCTTTTTCTGCTCTTCGACCTCGTTGCGCAACTCGCGCAGCCGGGTTTCGATGACCGACGATTGAAAGAAGTCGGCGTCGCGCGCCTTGGTCGCCAGCTCGAACTGGGTGATGGCCCCCTTGAGGTTTCCCTGCCACGCGTAATACTCGGCCTGATGCTGATGCTCGAGCATCTGCTTGCCCAGCGCGGCATAAATGCGCGCCGCGGTCTGGTGCAGAACCCCGTCGGACGGATAACGAATCAGCTGCTGGGATACGAACGTCGCCGCCTTGGCCGCTTGATCGTACTTGAGCAGCGCTTCCGGGTAGTCGTAGATCAGCTGTTTTTTATCCGGATACCGGGCAAGCGCGGTCTCATAGCGGCTGATCGCCTGCGCAAGCTGTCCTGACTGCATCAGCACCTGGCCGGCGATCGCGTCGATCATCGGGTGCGGCGGGGAGAGCTTCTCCAGCGTAGCGAGCTCGGCCTGCGCGCGCTTGAAATCCTGCGCGCGCAGCAGCGATGCGACCAGGCCGTAGTGCGCCGCAATCTCGTTGTTGTACTTCTTCTCGGCGAGCGCGTCGTCGAAGAAGAGGACCGCATCCCGCGGCGTGCCCTCGTAGCTCTTGAGCAGCGCGCGCATCATCTGGAAGTCCAGTGAATCGGGAACTTGCCGGAACGGCTTGGTGAAAGCCCGTGCCTGCGCTTCGGCGATGCGCTGGTAGGTCTCGGGGTGGTCGCGCAGGTAGGAAGGCGAGTCGCCCTCGAACCACGTCGCCGCGCGTTGCAGTCTTCCAAAAAAGGTCGCCATCGCGCTCGGATCGAATCCCGCGGCATAAGTGCGCTCGAAGCCGAGACGGTCCGCTTCCTCCTCGTTCTGGCGCGTGAAATTGATCTGGCTCTGGATCGCCAGGCCTTGCGCGCCGGCGATCGCGGCCTGGGTCATGTCGCCGCTGGACGATGAACGGGACTGCGACGCCAGCACCGCGGCTGCGAGCGCGGCGATCATGAGCAGCATCGTGTCGCGCTGGTTGCCGATGCTGCGGGCTATGTGGTGTTGCGTGACGTGGGTGATTTCGTGGCCGAGAACCGATGCCAGCTCCGATTCGTTCTGCGTCAGCAGGATCAGCCCGGTGTGAACGGCGACGAAGCCGCCGGGCAGTGCGAAGGCGTTGATCGCGGGATCGGCGATCGCGAAGAACTCGAAGTCGAACGGTGCCCCGGGGATCGCGCCGACCAGCCGATTGCCCAGCTCGTTCAAGTATCCGTTGACCTCGGGATCATTCAGATAGGCGCCGGAGCCCCGGATCTCGCGCATCACGCTCTCGCCGAGCTTGCGCTCCTGCGGCGCGGACATCGCGACCAGTGACGGGTCTCCCAGCTCAGGCAAATTCTGCTGGGCCGCTGCGATCGGGGAGAAGGCGAGCAGCGCGGCCATCAGCAGCGCGGCGCCGCGCTGCAAGGTGGAGACGGGGTGCTCTGTCATGGTGCTATGATTGCCGCGAATCGCGCAAAGTTTCAGGAGCGGGCCGATGGCGGAGACCAGAGCGCAGTTTACCCATTTTGACGCGGCGGGTCAGGCGCAAATGGTCGACGTCGGCGGCAAGGATGTAAGCAAGCGTGTGGCTCGCGCCGCGGGGCGTATCCTGATGCGGCCCGAGACGCTGGCGCTGATTCGCGACGGCAAGGCCCGCAAGGGTGACGTTCTCGGCGTCGCGCGGATTGCCGCGATCCAGGCTGCCAAGCGCACCGCCGAGCTGATTCCGCTGGCGCACCCGTTGCCGCTGACGCACGTCAGTGTCGAGTTCAGGCTCGACGCGGACGCGGTGACTATCGCGGTGACCGCGGAGACGCTCGATCGGACCGGCGTCGAGATGGAAGCGCTGACCGCGGCCAGCATCGGGCTGCTCACCGTCTACGACATGTGCAAGGCGGTCGACCGCGGCATGCGCATCGAAGGCATACACCTGGTGGAAAAGTCGGGCGGCAGGTCAGGCCATTTCAAGGCAACGTAACGGCCGTCCGGCCGCGAGGTCGGGCCGAGAACAAGGCAAGCGAGGCCGGCGCGCCGGGATAGGACGCGTCAGTACGGCGAGGCCCTGAGGCCGAAGCTGACGCAATTATCGGCCCGAATCCGCGGCCGAATCACCAGTTCCACATAGAACCGTCCTCGAGACGGTTCACCGGCAGCGAGCTCGCCTTGTACGGGTAGCTCCCGGCGAGCTTCTCGTCGATGTCGACGCCGTGGCCGGGCGCGTCGCCCGGATGCAGGTATCCGTCCCGGAACGAATAGGCATGCGGGAACACCGCGTCGGTCTCCGGCGTATGTCGCATGTATTCCTGGATGCCGAAGTTATGCACCCAGAGATCGAAGTTCAGCGCCGCGCCCATGCATACCGGCGACAGGTCGGTCGCACCGTGCGAGCCGGTGCGAACCTGATAGAGCTCGGCCAGCGCCGCGATGCGGCGCAGATGCGTGATGCCGCCCGCATGCACGACCGTCGTCCTGATGAAATCGATCAGCTGCTCGGTGATCAGCATCTGGCAGTCGTAGACCGTGTTGAAGATCTCGCCGACCGCGATTGGCGTCACCGTGTGCTGCCGGATCAGGCGGAATCCTTCCTGGTTCTCGGCAGGCGTCGGATCCTCCATCCAGAACAGCCGGTACGGCTCGAGCGATTTTCCAAGCCGAGCCGCCTCGATCGGCGTCAAGCGGTGATGGACGTCATGCAGGATGTGGTGCTCGAAGCCGAAGCGCGCGCGAATCGCTTCGAACAGCCGCGGCGCATGGTCCAGATATCTCGCGGTCGACCAGACATTCTCCGACGGCAGCGCGGCGTCGGCCGGCTCGTAGTACATCCGGTCCTTCGACACGCCGTAGGTGGAGGCGAGTCCCGGGACGCCGGACTGCGCACGGATCGCCTTGTAGCCCAGGTCGATGTAGCGCGCCACTTCGTCGAGCGTCTCAGCGACGTCCCTGCCGTTGGCGTGCCCGTAAACCATGACGCCGTCGCGGCTCCTGCCGCCCAGCAACTGGTAGATCGGAAGGCCGGCCACCTTGCCCTTGATGTCCCAGAGCGCGGTGTCGACGGCGGCGATCGCGCTCATCGTCACCGGCCCGCGCCGCCAGTACGCGCCGCGGTACAGGTATTGCCAGATGTCTTCGATCTGGGCCGGATCGCGTCCAATCAGCGTCGGGATCACGTGCTCGGTCAGATACGACGCGACCGCGAGTTCGCGACCGTTCAAGGTCGCATCGCCGACGCCGTGCACTCCGTCGTCGGTTTCTATCTTGAGGGTGACGAAATTGCGACCCGGCGAGCAGACGATGACGCGGCAATCGGTTATTTTCATCTGGGGCGATCGGCTGACAACAGTAATGGGCCCGCCGGCGCTGCAGTGCGCCGGGCAGTTGCGCTTCGAGCTGCGTTGCCCTTAGCATCGGCCACGGCACGACGCTAGGTTTGTGGTCTGGTGGTTCGACCACTTGACCACAGTATAGCCGCGGACTAAGATGCCGTCGAGCGCGCCGCCGCCATATCGTTTCGCGACTTTCGCCAGCATAGCCGGAGGTCGCGCCATCAGGCAGCGGCCGCCGAACCAAGGAGGCTGGATCCGTCCGGCCCCCACCAGAGGCGAGCGAGAGATTCGCCCTGGCCGAAGTTACTGGAGGAGCCGCTTTTGCCGTTGCAGGCCGTCGAGCCCCGCCGTCTCTACCGACAGATTGCCGAGCAGATCGCTCAGTTGATCGCGAGCGGCGAATTCCTGCCGGGATCGCGGCTGCCCGCCGAGCGCGAGCTCGCCGCATCGCTCGGCGTCAGCCGGGCATCGGTGCGCGAGGCGATCATCTCGCTGGAGATCGGTGGCTTGGTCGAGGTTCGCGTCGGCACCGGCATCTTCGTCGCGGCGACCGCCGTGCCGCGCGAGTCGGCGGGCGACGGGGGTCCCGGACCGTTCGAGCTGCTCGACGCGCGCAAGCTGGTCGAAGGTGAGATCGCGGCACTGGCCGCGGTCAGCGGCCAGCCTTCGGACATCGACGCCTTGCGGCAAAGCGTCCGCGCGATGGAAGCGGGGATTCGGGATTTCGCGCTGCGCGAAGCGATCGACCGCGAGTTTCATCTGCTGATCGCGAAGGCGACCGGCAATGGCTCGCTCGAGCTCGTCGTGGCTGGACTGTGGGACCAGCGCGCCGAGCTCTGGGGCCGCATGCAGCAGCATTTCCATACGCCCGAACTGGCGCTCAAAACCATCGAGGACCACGACGCGATCGTCGGCGCGATCGCCTCGCGCGACGCGGAAGGCGCGCGCGCGGCGATGCACAAGCATCTGGCGCGCGTGGCGCGCGAATTCCAGCGCGGCGTCGACGGCAGCAGGCGCGTGGCGACCCCTCGCAAGCGGGCCCGGCCGCGAGCCGCAGCCAAACCGCGCCAGCCGCGAGCGCGCCCGTGAGCGTACGGTATCCGCAGCCGCAAGATTTCGCACAGCAGTCAGCCAGCCCTGGCTTAGGTTGTCATCAACGCAATGGAGGAGTCAGATGAACAGCAGTCCTTCCCGCTTCAAACCCGCGCGTCGCAGCGCGCTGCAAATTGCACTGGTCGGTCTTTGCGCCGCTGCCGCACTGGCGATCGGCGTTCCGGCAAGCGCGCAAGTGCCGGCGATGCCCAAGAGCCCGGTGACGATCAACATCGTCGACGTCGCAGGGAACCTCGCGCTGACGCAAAGCGCTATCGAGCTCTATCAGAAAGACCACCCGCAGCTGGTCAGCAAGATCAACTTCACCAAGGCTCCGGCGCCCGAGCTTCCGGGCAAGCTGAAGGCGATGCAGGACGCCGGCCGCAGCGACATCGACCTGGTGATGACCGGCACCGACTTCCTGGCGGCCGGCATCGAGCAGGGCGTGTTGATCAAGCTGCTGCCCACCTATTCGGCCAAGTTCCCTAATCTGGTTGCGAACTATCAGCCGGCGGCGGCAAAAATGCAGGAGCTCACGCAGGACTATGGCGTTGCCGTGGTGTTCATGCCGGCCGGTCCGCTGGTCGAATACAACCCGGACAAGGTCAAGCAACCGCCGACGACGCCGGCCGAATTGCTGGCATGGTGCAAAGCCAATCCGAACCGGGTGATCTACGCGCGTCCGGCCAACTCCGGTCCCGGACGTACGTTCATCATGGGACTCCCGTACATCCTGGGCGACAGCAATCCGAAGGACCCGGTCAAGGGATGGGACAAGACCTGGGCGTACCTGAAGGATCTCAATTCGTGCATCGAATACTATCCGACGGGCACCGGCGCCGTGATGAAGGAGCTCGGTGAAGGCTCGCGCGACATCACGCTGACGATGACCGGCTGGGACCTGAACCCGCGCATCCTCGGGATCGTGCCGAAGTCGTACAAGGTGGTGCCGTTCAAGGGCATGACCTGGGTCAACGACGCGCACTACATGGTGATCCCGAAGGGCGTGGCGCCCGAGAAGGTCGCGGTCGTGCTCGATCTGATGGCGTACCTGCTGACGCCGCAGGCGCAGGCCTACACCTATGACAAGGGCTATTTCTATCCCGGCCCCGCGGTGAAGGATGTGCCGTTGTCGATGGCGCCGAAGGAAAGCCAGGATCTGATCAAGGAGTACGGACGTTCCGAGTACGAAGGCTGGCTGAAGGAATTTCCGCATACGCAATCGCTGCCGCCGCAGGCTCAGGTCGAAGCGTTCCGTATCTGGGATCAGCAGGTCGGCGCGCAAAAGACCAAGTAAGTATCGATCCGGTGAGCGGCCCGTCGCGTTAGACGGGCCGCGATCGGATGACGAAGGCGTCCGCCAGCTTTACCGCGGATAATGCGTAGCGAATCAGGGGGAAATTTGACAATCGATCGGGCAGGCACAGCAGCAAGCGTCGCGCTGCGCGCGAACCACCACTTTTCGAGGCAGCGGATCCGGCGGTGCATCGCCGCCCTGCTGTTGGCTGCAATACCGGCGATCGCGGTGGCTCAGGCGCCCCAGCTCCCGAAGAGCCCGGTCACGATCAACGTCGTCGATGTCGCCGGCGATCTCGCGCTCACGCAAGGCGCGATCGAGGCGTATCAGGCCAGTCATCCGAACCTCGTCTCCAAAGTCAATTTCACCAAGGCGCCGGCGCCGGAGCTTCCGGCCAAGCTGCAGGCGATGCAGGCCGCCGGACGCAGCGACATCGACCTGGTGCTGACCGGCGTCGTCGCGCTGTCCGCCGGCATCGACCAGGGCCTCTGGGTCAAGATGCTGCCCGATTACGCGGCGAGCTTTCCCGCCGTGCTCGACAACTATCTGCCGGCGGCTCGCAAGATGCAGGACCTGGCGCAGGGCCAGGCGCTGGTCGTCACGTTCATGCCGGCTGGTCCGCTGCTCGAATACAACCCGGACAAGGTCAAGCAGGCGCCGACCACGCCGGCCGAATTGCTCGCGTGGTGCAAGGCAAACCCGAACCGCTTCGCCTACGCGCGTCCAGCCAATTCGGGTCCCGGATTCACCTTCCTGATGGGATTGCCTTACCTGCTTGGCGACAAGGATCCGCGCGATCCGGTCAAGGGCTGGGATAAGACCTGGGCGTTCCTGAAGGAGCTCGACACCTGCATCGAGTACTACACGACCGGCACCGGAGCGATGATGAAGGAGCTCGGCGAAGGCTCGCGCGACATGACGGTGACGATGACCGGCTGGGACCTTAACCCGCGTATCCTCGGCATCGTGCCCAAGAACTACAAAGTGACGCCGTTCAAGAACATGACGTGGGTCAACGACGCGCACTACATGGCGGTGCCCAAGGGCGTGCCGCCGGAAAAGCTCGCGGTCCTGCTGGATCTGATGGCTTACATGCTGAAGCCTGAGGCGCAGGCGCTCACCTACGACAAAGGCTACTTCTATCCGGGGCCGTCGGTGAAGAACGTCCCGCTGTCGATGGCGCCGAAGGAAAGCCAGGACGCGATCCGCGAGTTCGGACGTTCCGAATACGAAGGCTGGCTTGCCCAGTATCCGCACGTGCCGACCTTGGAAGCCAAGGCCGTCGTCGAAGCGTTCCGGCGCTGGGACAGCGAAGTGGGCGCGAAAAAAACCAAGTAGTGTTATCCCGTCGCTTTGGCGACTGGATAACTCGGCGGATTTCGGCGACTAGAGATCGGATTGGATGGCTGATGAACCACGATTTCACCGAGTTGCGTCTGGATCACGTCACGCGCCGCTTTGCCGGCGCCGGCGGCAAGGCCTTCAACGCGCTGGACGAGCTGAATCTGACCGTCAAGCGCGGTGAGTTCATCGCGCTTTTGGGCCCATCCGGTTGTGGCAAATCGACCGCGCTCAACTGCATCGCCGGCCTGCTGAGTCTGTCGGGCGGCAGCATCTGGCTCGATCAGACGCGTATCGACACCTTGCCGCCGGAAAAGCGCGGCTTCGGCATGGTGTTCCAGAACTACGCGCTGTTCCCGCACATGAGCGTGGCGAAGAACATCGGCTTCGGCCTGCGCATGCGCGGCATCACCGGCGCGGACGCCGATGCCAAGGTCGCGCATGCGATGAAGCTGGTGCAGCTGATCGGCCAGGAGAACAAGCTCCCCGGCCAGCTCTCCGGCGGCCAGCAGCAGCGCGTCGCCATCGCACGTGCGATCGTCATCGAGCCGCCGCTTATCCTGATGGACGAGCCGCTGTCGAATCTCGATGCCAAGCTCCGTATCGAGACCCGCGCGGAAATACGACGCATCCACCGCGAGCTCGACCGGGCGACGATCTACGTCACGCACGACCAGGACGAGGCTTTGTCGCTGGCCGACCGCATCGTCGTGATGAAGGACGGCGTCGTGCAGCAGATCGCTGCGCCGAAGGAAGTCTACGCGCAGCCGTCGAACCTGCACGTGGCGCGCTTCATGGGCTACCGCAACGTGCTCGAGCTCGACGTCGCGCGCGAGGACGGCGACCGCGTCGCGCTGACCGGTCCCGACATCGCGCTGACCGGCGTGCGCAAGCAGCCGCTCAAGGGCCGCCGCGCCGCGGTCGCGATCCGTCCGGACGACATCGTCGTCGGAGGCAACACCGGCGACGTCAACATCGTCGTCGCCAAAGTCGAGAACGTCGAGTACGGCGGCCGCGACTCGCTGCTCGACGTCGTCACGCCATCGGGCACGCTGCTGCACGTGCGCGGACCCGTGACGACCGCGCGAGGCGACAGCGTCCGCGTGCATGTGCCGGTCGAGCGCGCGCTCGTCTATCCGCTCGACTGACCAGGGCGATGACCACCGCGACTTCAGCCGCCGCGCGCGCGCCGTTCGACCGGACGCTGCTGCTGGTCATGCCGGCGGCGGCGTTCATGCTGCTGCTGTTCATCTATCCGTTCATCTACGGCCTGTTGCTTTCATTCAATCCGAAGAACGGCGGAGCGCTTGCGAACTACACGCATTTCTTCACCACCGATAATCTCTGGCCGACGATCTGGACGACGTTGAAGCTCGCGCTGCCCGCGACCTTGATCAACGTCGGCCTGGCGCTTCCGATCGCCTACAAGATGCGCAACAGGTCGCGCTATCAGCGCTGGGTGACGACGATACTGGTCGTGCCGATCACCCTGGGCACCGTGCTGATCGCCGAAGGCATGCTGATCTATTTCGGCCCGAAAGGCTGGCTGTCGCAATTCCTGCAGCTGATCCATCTGTACACCGGGCCGATCCGCCTGACGCACAATTTCTGGGGCGTGCTGATCTCGCTGGTGATCTCCGGATTTCCGTTCGCGTTCCTGTTGATCCTGTCGTACATCACCGGCATCGACCCGGTGCTGGCGCGCGCGGCCTCGACGCTGGGCGCCGATCCGAACGCGCAATTCCGCCACATCTACCTGCCGCTGCTGGCACCCGGCCTTGCGATGTGCTTCTGCCTCGCGTTCGTGCAGGCGTATTCGGTGTTTCCGTCCGCCGTTTTGCTGGGATCGCCGGCCGGGCCGACGCGCGTCATTTCGATCGCCGCGTATGAAGCGGCATTCGAGCAGTACGACTATTCGCTGGCCTCCGCGATCGCGATGATCATGGGCTTTGTGCAGCTGATTATCGTCGCGGCGGTGCTCGGCTTACGCAACCTCTGGTACCGCGGCCCGGTCAGCGGGGGCAAGGGCTGATGGGCGCAACGGCGAAACCGACGAACAACGCGGGCTCGTGGTTCGATCGCGCCTGGCGCGTGGTGCTTCTGGGCACGATGACGCTGTTCGTCCTCAACATCGGCCTGATCATCGCGGCGGTGGCGACCAGCTCGTTCGCGCGGCGCTGGCTCGGCACCTGGCTGCCGGACGGGTGGACGACGACCTGGTACACCGAGGCGTGGCGGGAGTTCCAGCTCGGCGATGTATTGTGGGTGACGGTGGAGGTCGTCTTTGCCGTCGTGCTATTGGCGCTGCTGATCGGCGTGCCCGCCGCCTACACGCTGGCGCGGCGCGACTTCGTCGGCAAGCGGCTGTTGATGCTGCTGTTCCTGCTGCCGCTGATGGTGCCGCCGATCACCTACGGCATACCGATGGCGACGGTGCTCTACAAGCTGCAGCTCGCCGGCACGATCTACGGCGTCATTCTCGCCAACCTCGTGCCCGCGGCGCCGTTCGTCATCCTGGTGATGACGCCGTTCATCGAGCAGATCGATCCCAACCTCGAGTCGGCCGCGCGCGTCTTCGGCGCCAGCACGGCGCGGATGTTCTGGCACGTGCTGGTGCCGCTGTTGGCGCCGGGCATCCTCGCCGCGTCGCTATTGGTGCTGGTGCGCACGATCGCCTTGTTCGAGCTCACGTTTCTTACCGCGGGACCGGATTCGCAGACGCTGGTGGTCGCGTTGTACTACGCGGTGTTCGCCGCCGGCGTGCGCGCGCCGCAGTCGGTCGATGCGATGGCGATGGTCTATATGCTGGTGACGCTGACCTTGCTGCTGATCGCGCTTCGCTTCGTCAACCCCACGCAGCTCGTGTCCCGGGTGAAAGAGCATCCGCAGCCGGCGATTTGAGCCGCGGTGATGCGGCTCGACCTTTCTACGCTCGACAATCTGCCCCCAGCGGTCGACACGCCGAAATACGATCCGCGCTCGATCGGAATCGGCATCGTCCACCTGGGCATCGGCGCGTTCCACCGCGCGCAGACCGCGGTTTTCAGCGACGACGCGCTGGCGATCGAGCGCGCCGACTGGGGCATCTGCGGCGTCAGCCTGCGCTCGGCCGACGTCCGCGACCGGCTGGTGCCGCAGGATAGTTTGTATACAGCGGTGGAAAAGAGTCCGTCCGGCACGCGGCGCCGCATTATCGGCAGCGTGCGCGAAGTCCTGTTTCTCGGCGACGAGCGCGACGCGATCCGCACGCGGCTGTTCGAGCCGGGGACCCGGATCGTGTCACTGACGATCACCGAAAAGGGTTACTGCCACGATCCCGCGACCGGCGAGCTCAACGCGGCGCACCCCGACATTGCTCACGATCTCGCCAATCCGCACGAACCGAAAAGCGCGATCGGACTGATCGCCGGAGCGCTGGACGCACGCAGGCTCTCGCACGGGCGCGCCTTCACCGTCCTGTGCTGCGACAATCTGCCGCATAACGGTGCGCTGGTCCGAGGGCTCGTTCTCGCCTTCGCGGAATTGCGCGACCCGGCGCTGGCCCGATGGATCGCCGAGCAGGCCAGCTTTCCGTCGACGATGGTCGACCGCATCGTGCCGGCGACGACCGAAGCGGATATCGCCGACAACGACCGCGCGCTAGGCCTGCACGACGCCGCGCCGGTCATGCACGAGCCGTTCAAGCAATGGGCGATCGAGGACGACTTCGTCGACGGACGGCCGGCGTGGGACCGGGTCGGCGCCGAGCTGGTCGCCGACGTCGCGCCTTTCGAGGCGATGAAGCTTCGCTTGCTCAATGGCAGCCATTCGGCGCTCGCGTACCTCGGCTTTCTTTCCGGCCGCGAATTCATCTACCAGGTCGTGGCCGACCCGGTATTCGTCGCCTACACGCACCGGATGATGGAGCGCGAAGTCGCCCCGACTCTCACGGTGCCGCAAGGCGTCGACCTTCGTTCGTACCAGGACGCGCTGGTGCAGCGATTCAAGAACCCCGCGCTGCCGCATCGCACACAGCAGATTGCGATGGACGGCTCGCAGAAGCTACCGCAGCGGCTGCTGGGCACGGTACGCGACAATCTTGCGGCCGGGCGGCCGATCGACCTGATCGCGCTGGCGATCGCCGGCTGGATGCGCTATGTCGGCGGCGTCGACGAGCACGGGCGCGAGATCGCCGTCGCCGATCCGCTGGCGGGCGAATTCAAGCGCCTCGCGGCCACGCATCGCGGCGACCCGGCGGCATGGGTGCGGGCGTTGCTGGGGATACGCGCGGTGTTCGGCGACGACCTGCCAGCGGACGAGCGCGTGGTCCCGAAGCTGATCCGCTGCTTCGAGGCACTCGCCGCCGATGGCGCGCAGCGCACGGTGGCCGCGGCCGTCGCACGCGGCTGATTGACGACCGCGGCGAACGAACGCATCCTTCGACTGGCCACGACGATGATCCCCCTGACGCTGCATCCCGATCGCCTGTTCTCGCCCGAGCCGCGGCAGCGCGATCTCGCGCGCGCGATCTATGCGACGGTCAAGGATCTTCCGATCATCAGCCCGCACGGCCACACTGATCCGCAGTGGTTTGCGGACAACGAGCCCTTCACCGATGCGTCGGCGCTGTTCATCACGCCCGACCACTACGTGTTCCGCATGCTCTACAGCCAGGGCGTGGCACTCGAGGATCTGGCCATCCCGCGGCGCGACGGCGGCCCAGTCGAATCCGACGCGCGCCGCATCTGGCGGACGTTCGCCGCCAACTACCACCTGTTTCGCGGCACCCCGACCCGCATCTGGCTCGATCACGCGTTCCACCAGACGTTCGGCATCCGCGAGCGCTTGTCGCCCGAATCCGCCGACCGCGTGTTCGACTCGATCAACGCCAGCCTCGCCAAGCCCGAATTCCGGCCGCGCGCGCTGTTCGAGCGATTCAACATCGAAGTGATCGCGACGACCGAGTCGCCGCTCGATCCGCTGGCCCACCATGCGAAGATTCGCGCCAGCGGATTGAAGGGACGGGTCATCACCGCGTATCGCCCGGATCCGGTCGTCGATCCCGAATTCGAGGGGTTCGCCGCCAACGTTGCACGCCTGGGCGAGCTTGCCGGCGAAGACACCGGCCGCTGGAACGGCTACCTCGCGGCGCACCGCAAGCGCCGCGCGTTCTTCAAGACGATGGGGGCGACGTCGACCGATCACGGACACCCGACGGCGCAGACCTCGGACCTGCCGGCCGGCGATTGCGAACGGCTGTTCCGCAAGGCGCTCGACGGCGCGACGACGCCCGCCGAGGCCGAGACGTTTCGCGGCCAGATGCTGACCGAAATGGCGAGGATGAGCATCGACGACGGCCTGGTGATGCAGATTCATCCCGGATCGTTGCGCAACCACAATCCGTTCGTGTTCGCGCGCTTCGGCCGCGACAAGGGCGCCGACATCCCGACACGCACCGATTATGTCCGTGCGTTGAAGCCGCTGCTCGACCGCTACGGCAACGAGAAAAAGCTGACGCTGATACTGTTCACGCTGGATGAAACGTCGTACGCGCGGGAATTGGCGCCGCTGGCCGGGCACTACCCGGCGCTGCGCCTCGGGCCTTCGTGGTGGTTCCACGACAGCCCCGAGGGCATGTTGCGCTTTCGCGAACAGACGACCGAGACCGCGGGCTTTTACAACACCGTCGGCTTCAACGACGATACGCGCGCATTCCTGTCGATTCCGGCGCGGCACGACGTCGCGCGCCGCATCGACTGCCGCTATCTCGCGCAACTTGTCGCCGAGCACAGGATAGACGAGGACGAGGCCTTAGAGCTCGCGCCCGAGCTGGCGTACGGTTTGGCCAAACGGGCCTACAAGCTCTAGAGGGCACCGGGGCGCGGCCGGAATGTCGGCCGCAGGTGCAACGATGCACACCAAAAGCGGAGGAAACATGAACCACGGGTCAGCGATACTGGCGCTGCTGGGCCGCGCGCTGCTGGCGTCGATTTTCGTCTATTCGGGTTTCGGCAAGATCACCGGCTTCCAGGGCACCGTCGGTTTCATTGCGAGTGCCGGCCTGCCGATGCCGCAAGTCCTGGCGGTCGGGTCGATAATCGTCGAATTCATCGGCGGGCTCGCGCTGCTGATCGGGTTTCGCGCGCGGTGGGCGGCACTGGCGTTCGTCGTCTTCCTGATCATTATCACGCCGATCTTCCACAATTTCTGGTCGGTGCCGGCGGAAGAAGTGATGTCGCAGCAGATCAACTTCACCAAGAACATCGCGATCGTCGGCGGGATGCTGATGGTGATGGCGTTCGGTCCCGGACGCTACAGCGTCGATAAGGATTGACTGCGGGATCGACTGCGGGATCGAGTTCGGGCTGAAGCGACCGCGCCGCCGTCGGATTTTGCCGGAACGTCAGCGCACGAGCTTGCGATCGACGTCGGTCACGCTGCCGCCCCGAAGCGTCAGGGTTGTCATCGTGTCGGGATCGCCCGGCCGGGGAAGATAGGCCCAGCGCCGGCCGACTCTCTGGCTGCCGCCGGTCGTGACGTCCGGCCGGCCGAGTCGCTGCAGGACTTCGGCCTCGCTCATGCCGCTGCGCACGAATTTCCGCTCGCTCGCCCGGCGGTCGTCGGCTTGCTGCCGCGCGGCGTCCCGCCCGGGTTTTTCGGCGCGCTCCGATCCGCTTCGCGCCGGCGGAGAGCTGGCGACGGGCGTCGAAGGAATCACGGTCAGCGCGGGGGGGTCGGTGTCGAAATTGCGCAATTCGCGTCCGGCGCCGCAGGGTACGTCCTGATAAACGACGTCGCCTTTTTCGGAGGCGCATTTGAACACCGAGGAAGCGGCGGGCAGGGCGACCCACATCGGCAACAGGAAGATGGCAGATGTCAGCGGGCGCAAGACAGGCTCCCGTTGGGGGAATCCGGCTACCATACACCTTTCCCTGCCCTCGTCTCTCATCCGTCCGATGGATGTTCGCCGCCGAACCGCCACTCGCGTGCAGGAAATCGCGCCCTTCCACGTCATGGAAGTGCAAACCGCCGCCCGCGCGCTCGAAGCGGCGGGGCGGGATGTCGTCCACATGGAAATCGGCGAGCCCGATTTTCCGACGCCCGAGCCGGTCCTCGCGGCGGCGCGCGCCGCGCTCGAAGGCGGCGCCATCTACTACACCTCGGCCCTGGGTTTGCCGCAGCTGCGCGCGGCGATTGCGAGTCATTACGACGAGCACTATGGCGTCGAGGTTGCACCGGAGCGCATCGTCGTCACCGCCGGCTCGTCGGCGGCGCTGCTGCTCGCGCTGGCCCTGCTGGTCGATCGCGACGAGCAGATCCTGATGTCCGATCC
>DATASF010000047.1:0-2304 GCA_036269335.1 Casimicrobiaceae bacterium | reverse complement strand
ACTGGCGGTGCGCCTGACGGACGCGGGCGTCGATCGCGATGTCCGCGCTCGCGAAAAAGCGAGCGACCATGCGCCAGTGTGGATCACGCTGGCCGACGGCTAACCTTCGGCCCGGCGCAGGAACCGGCCGCTGCGCTCCGGCATCGCGCCGCCGGAGCGGTAGGCGATCAAGCCGTTCACCAGTACGCACTCGATGCCCAGCGAAAGCGCTTTCGGTTTCTCAAATGTAGCGGCGTCTTTGACGGTCGCCGCGTCGAACACGACGATGTCGGCGTACGCGCCTTCCCGGATTTCGCCACGATCTGCGAGCTTGAAGTTTTGCGCCGAGAGGCCGCTCATTTTGTGCACGGCGGTTTCGAGCGAAAACAGTCCCAGCTCCCGGCTGTAATGGCCTAACACGCGGGGAAAGGTTCCCCAAAGCCGCGGATGCGGATGCTGGTCGTGCGGCAGGCCGTCCGACCCGATCATCGTCGCCGGATACTTGAGCACTCGCTGCACGTCGTCCTCGCGCATCTGGAAGTAGCATGCACCGCCGGGCTGCAGCCTCTCGCAGGCCTCCTGCTGCGTGCAGCCCCATTCAGCGGCGATGTCCGCGAGCATGCGGCCTGCCATCTGCGGCTGCGGCGTCGACCACGTGACCATGATGTCGATGATCCCGTCGACCATTTCCCTGCGCAGGACCGTCGAGCCGGCGATGTACGGGTACATGTCGAGAGCGATCGGCTGGTGCGCACGCGCGGCGTCGATGTGCATGAGCGTCTCGACGGTGCGGCCCCAGTTCCGCGGCCCGGCGCACTTGTGGTGCGACACGACCACCGGCACGCTTCCGCGCCGGCCGGCGGCGAACGCCTCGTCGAGCGAGTCGATCACCTTGTCGGACTCGTCGCGGATATGTGTCGTGTATATTCCGCCGGCGTCGCCGGCCACCCGGGCAAGGAGCGCGAGCTCATCGATGTCGGCGGCGGCACCGGGCGCATAGAAAACTCCGGAGCTCAACCCGGTCGCTCCCGCGTCCATGCCTTCGCGCAGCAGATCGACCATCCGCGATTGCTCGGTCGGGGTGGCAGCGCGGTAAGGATCGTCCATCGTCGCGACCCGCAGGGTCGAATGGCCGACCAGCGCGACGACGTTGACCGCGGGGCCAGCTCTTTCGAGCGCGGCGACATACGCGGCCATCGTCGGGTGGACGTACTTGTCGCCGCCGAGAAGATTGAGCGGCGGCGGCGCATCGCGATGCACCAGCGGCGCCAGGCTGATGCCGCCATTGCCAATGACGACCGTGGTGACGCCCTGGCTAAGCTTCGGCAGCATCTGCGGCGTGGCCAGCAGGATCTGGTCGTCGTGCGTATGCACGTCGATGAAGCCCGGAGCCACGATCTTTCCCGCGACGTTGTGTACGTCGGCGTCGCGCGTCTCCAGCTCGGCGCCGATCGCAGCGATGCGGTCGCCTTCCAGGCGCACATCCGCCTCGAAGCGCGGGGCACCGGTGCCGTCGGCCACGGTGCCGCCCTGGAGGACGATTGCGCGCTGATGTCGTCGACTCATGACGGCTGCGGGTCGCCGTTGGACCACGCGCGCTCCAGGACCGGATGCGTCTCGCTGTCGACACCGCGCTCCTGCAGCACCTGCCGCACGCGGTTCAGTTGGCGCAACGCCGGCGGCCCGCGGCGCAATCCGGTGCCCACCATCAGTATTTCCACATAAGCCATTTGCGCGAGATACGCCTCGGTGCCGACGCGCATCGAAGGGTCGGCCGGAACGACCACCGGCAGCACGACGTCCGCGCGCTCGGCGAGCGGCGTGCCCGGCCGCGTAATGGCGATGATCATTGCACCCTGTTCCTTCGCAACGTCGACGGTTTCCAGCAAAAACGGCATTCGCCCGATGTGCGAGATCGCCAGCGCGACGTCGTTCTTGTTCATCGTCGCCGCAGAGACGAGCTGCAAATGAGCGTCGAAATAGAAATTCGAGACCAGGCCGAGGCGGGAAAAGCGCGCCTGCGCGTCGCTCGCCATGAACATCGACGTGTTACCCACGGCGTAGCAGTCGACCCGCCGCGCCTTGGCGATCCGCGTGACGGCACGCTCGACATCGTCCGGCGAGATATGCTGCTCGAGGTTGGCGAGGGCGCTCGCTGCGCCTTGCAGGACCTTGTGCGCGACGGCGAGCATGTCGTCACCGGGCCCGACCGCGCGATGCAGCGTCGATGTTCCGACGGCGAGACTCTGCGCCAGGTGCAGCTTGAATTCGCGCAAACCGGCAAAACCCAGTGCGCGGCAAAAGCGAATGATCGTCGGCGGACTG
>DATASF010000046.1:0-7716 GCA_036269335.1 Casimicrobiaceae bacterium | reverse complement strand
GGGCGTTTGCGCAGCGGCCTGCTGAGCGCGCACCGGGATGACGGTGCTCATCAGAGCGAGCGCGACGGCCGATGCGATTGGTGTCTTCCTGAGCTTCATGACGTTCCCCTTGGTGCTGGCGCTAGCGATGCGGAAAACGGCCGGTCGTGACGTAAGCTCTGGCCGGGACGGTGTCCGCTTCTTACGGGCACCGACCCTTCCAGTACGATCGCAACTCCAACCCCCGAACCAATGCGATGCCACTATACTACCACTGCGTGCCACTATGCTACCAATTCTTGAAAATATTTGGTAACATGTTGCAAATGCGCAAATGCCAGCGGCCGCTCGTCGCCGCGCCCAGCGACAGGCGTACCGACCGGCCGGCGCCAGCGGCCGGCGCCGGAATTGGTATGACATTGGTATCTCGGCAGCCTGTGCGCCAGCCGTCCGCACTGCCCGAAACTGGGCTCGCACGGCTGGCGAAAGGGCCCCTGCCGTGACGTCCCTAGCCCAAATCCTCAAGACGCTGGACCCGAACGACAACCTGCCGCTGTACCAGCAGCTTCAGCGCGGGATCCGCGAGGCGATCGAAAAGCGGATCCTGGGGCCGGACGATGCGCTGCCCTCCGAGCGCCAGCTGGCCGAAGACCTGGGCATCTCGCGCATCACCGTGCGCAAAGCGATCGACGGCCTGGCCGCGGAGGGGCTCCTGGTGAGCCGGCAGGGCTCGGGCAATTTCGTCTGCACGCGCATCGACAAGAACTTCGCCAAGCTGACCTCGTTCTCGGAGGACATGCGGGCGCGCGGCCGCCTTCCGCGCAGCATCTGGCTCAAGCGCTCGGAAGGCACGGTAACGCCGGAGGAATCGCTGAAGCTGGCGCTGAGCCCCGGGACGCTGGTCTATCGTTTCCATCGCCTGCGCTTCGCCGACGACGAGCCGATGGCGATCGAGTTCGCCACCATCGACGCGACTTGCCTGCCGTCGCTGGAAGCGGTGGACGCGTCGCTTTACGACGCGCTGGAGCAGGCCGGGAACCGGCCGGTGCGCGCGCTGCAGCGCCTGCACGCGCTGCTGCTCAATGCCGAGCAGGCCAAGCTGCTGAAGGCCAAGCCGGCGGATGCCGGCTTGCTGGTCGAACGGCTCGGGTATCTGCGCGACGGACGGGCCGCGGAGTTCTCGCAGTCGATCTACCGCGGCGACACTTACGACTTCGTCGCAGAGCTCAGCGCTTTTTGACGGGGCGGGTCGGTGATGTAACCGGGGGCGGTGGGACGAGCGGTACCGGCGCATGGCCGGGTGCGGCGGCGCGGCCTTCGAGCCATGCCCGCACCGCCGTCAGCGCGCCGCCGGCGTAACCCCAGCTGACCAGCGCCGGCGCCGGGACGTCCAGCACCTGGAACGGGTTCCACAAGGCCAGGTGCAGCTGCGGCCGCCAGCGTCGCGAGTTTTCGCCGTAGCGCGCGCGCTGGTTCGATGCGAGGACCGTCGCACGGCCGTCGCGCGGCAGCGTGTCCCAGTCGAGGCTTTGCAAATCGTCGACCTGCACGATCTCGACCGCGTGGAAGGCAACGAAAAGCGATGCCACCGCTTCGCCCGAAGGTCCGGCTTCCGACACGCCGTCGGTCGGAACGCTGCGCTGCGTGACCACGCGTAGCGGCCGGCCCAGAGGCGGCGGCCGCGCGTCACCGATCCGGGTCAACGCAAGCGCCCACGCGCGATCCATCAGGCGCTCGTCCGCTTCGCGTCGCGCGCTGGCGTAGCGCGTCGGCCGCACCGGGTATCGATAGGCCAATGCGTCGAGCCGGGCGCGCGAGCGTCGCAATTCGACGGCCGCGAGCGAGCCGTCGGCGAGCGCGCCCGCGATCGCCTGCACGGCGGCCGCCTGCTCATCCCGGCTGCCAAGCGCCATTACCATGTCGGCGCCCGCCCGCAACGCCAGCACCGCGGCGCGGTCGTGGCCGTAGCGCTGATGTATGGCTTTCATCACCAGCGAGTCGGTGATGATCACCCCGTCGTAGCCCCAGGACTCGCGCAGCATCCCGCGCAACAGCTTGCTGGACAGGGTCGCAGGATGATCGGGATCGATGCGCGGATAAACGATATGTGCAGTCATTACCGCAGGCGCGGCGCTCTGCAGCGCGCGAAAGGGCTTGAGCTCGAGTGCGCGCAATGCCTGCCGCGACTTGTCGACAACCGGCAGCTCCAGGTGCGAATCAACATGGGTGTCGCCGTGTCCGGGAAAATGCTTGATGCAGCATGCGATGCCTTCGCCCAGCGCGCCGCGCATCCAGGCGCCGGCCAGGCGCACGACTTCGGAAGGATCGGACGAGAAGCTGCGCTCGGCGATCACCGGATTTTCCGGATTATTGTTTACGTCCAGCACAGGCGCGAAGTTCCAGTTGAAGCCGAGACTCTTCACGCCGCGCGCCACGGCGGCGCCGACTTCTTCGGCCAGCACGGCCGTGCCGGCCGCGCCGAGGGCCATGGCCGCTGGCGGGTACGGGAGGAACGTGGCGCGCACGACTGCGCCTCCCTCCTGGTCGATGGCGATCAGCGCTTTCGGCCCCATCGCCTTGCGCAAGGCGGCCGTCAGCGCGCGCACTTCCGCTTCGCTCCCGAGATTGCCGCGAAAAAGCACGACAGCGCGGATCCTGTTCCTGCGCAGGAACGCCGCCTGCGCAGCGTCGAGCACCTTGCCCTGGATGCCGACCATCACCAGCGCACCGGGGTCGAACGCGGCCGGCCGCCTCGCGCGCTTGGCCGTCACGGTCTTGCTTCGCGTCGTCATGATCGCGGGCACCTCATTTGATCGCACCTTCCATGCCGCGCATGAAAAAGCGCTGCGCGAAGAAAAAGACGATCAGCGCGGGCGCGACGGTGAGTATCGCGCCGGCGGCGATCACCCGGGTGGAGCTGCCAAACGTGCCCGACAGCTCCAGAATGCCGACGGCCAGCGGCATCAGATCGCTCTTGGTGAGAACGACGCTCGGCCAAAGAAAATTGTTCCAGCTGGTGACCGTCGTCAGGATCACCAGCGCGCCGATCTGCGGCAAGGCCAGCGGGAGCATGATGCGAAAGAAGATGTGCAGCTCGGAGGCGCCGTCGACGCGCGCGGCGTCGAGCAGATCCTGCGGAATCTCCTCGAACGCGTTCTTCATGATGAATATGCCGATCGCACCGGCGAGCGTCGGCAGTATCACGCCGGCGTAGGTATTGACCAGCCGCAGGTGCGTCGTGGTGATGAAGTTGACCAGGAAGTTGACCTCGGTCGGCAGCATCAGCGTGGCGAGTATGACCGCGAATACGAGGCGCCGGCCGCGGAAGTGCAGGCGCGCGAGCGGGTAGGCCGCGAGCGCGCAGACCAGCACCGTCCAGACGACCGTCCAGAAAGTGATCCAGATCGAATTGAAGAAGTAGCGGCCGAGGTTGACGACGCGGAAGACTTCGATGAAATTGGCCAGCGACACCCGGTGCGGCAACAGCGACGACGGAAACGCGAACACGTTGCCCTCGGTGCCGATCGCCGCAGACAGCGTCCACAGCAGCGGGAAAGCGCACAGCAGCGCGACCGCGACCAGCACCGCGTAATGCAGGATCGCGGTCGTGTGGCGGCGGAAGCTGCTCGTGGCGGCGTTCATCGCGCGGGGCGGGCGGCGTCAGCGATGCCGCGGCCGGAGGAAGCGGAAGTTGAGCCAGGCGATGGCGATGCAGAACACGCTGACGACCATGCTGGCCGCCAGCGCGCGCGGAAAGTTGAACGCGCGGATGCCCTGGTCGTACGCGTAGTACAGCCCGGTATAGGTCGAGCTCACCGGACCCCCCTTGGTCATGATCAGCACTTCCTCGAGTACCTTCATCGCCGACAAGGTCGACAGGACGGTGCAGAGCAGAATCGTCGGCATGATCATCGGAATCGTGACGCGCCAGAAGCGCTGCCACTGGTTGGCGCCGTCGAGCACCGCCGCTTCCTCGACGTCCTTCGGAATCGATTGCAGCGCGGCGAGGTAGAGGACCATGTACCAGCCGAGTCCGCGCCATAGCGTCACCAGCATCAGCGAAAACAGCGCCAGCCGGTCGTCCGACAGCCACCCGATCGGATCGTTGATCAGGTGCAGCCATTGCAGCACGGCATTGATCAGGCCCTGCTCGTTGTACATCCATCCCCACATGATCCCGACCACCGACACCGACGTGACGACCGGCATGTAGAACGCGGCGCGGAAGAGCTTGATGCCCGGCAGGCTGTTGTTGACCAGCACCGCCAGCGCGATCGCTCCCAGCTGGATCGCCGGAACGATCAGCAGATACAACAGCGAGTTCCGGATGCTGATGTAGAAGACCGGGTCGTCGAGCAGGTCCTCGAAATTCTGCAGGCCGACCCAGGTCGGCGGGGTGATGATCTTGTACTCGGTGAAGGCGAGGATGCTGCCCCACAGCACCGGCCAGAAAGTGAAGACCGCGAGCAGCACCAGCGCCGGCGCGAGAAACAGCCACGCCTGCCGCGCCTGTCTCGCGCGCGGGCGCGTTGCGCCATCGGCGCGGCCCTTGCGATCGGGCGCGCGCCCCGCCGGCGCGCCGCGCGGCTGGGGAACGGCGACGCGGGCGGAATCGGCGCTCACTTGGAAAGCTTGCTGTTCCAGAATGCCACCGCGTCGTCGAGCGCCGCCTGGATGTCCCTGCGGCCGATGATCGCTGCCTCGACCGCGTCCTGCAGCCGCTTGTTCAGCCGCTCGAATCCCGGCACGCCGGCGACATAGAGCGTGCGCACGATGTTCATGCTTTTCGCGCCGATCGCCATCGCCTTGCCGTAAGCGCCCGTGTCCATCGGCATGTTCTGGAAGTGCGGATCGGCGGCGGCTTTTTTCGACGTCGGGAAGGCGCCGGCGAGCTTGGCAAACCCAAGCTGGTTTTGATCGTTGGTGATGAACTTGGCGAACTCCGCCGCTTCGATCGCGACGCGGCCCGTCGTGTCGCGCGGCATCGCGAAGTGGAACAGCCAGCCGCCGGCGGCAATCCCGGGTCCTCCGATCGGCACCGGCGCGACGTCGGTGACCGCGTACACGTCCGGCGCGTCGTCGCGAACGCGCGTCAGCGCGGAGGGAGGCGCCTCGAGCATCGCCATGCGGCCCGACTTGTAGGCGTCGATCGACGCCGGATAGTTGTCCTCGGAAAAAAGCTTGTCCTTCAAAAGGCCGCCCGCCTTGTACGCATCGGCGAGCTTGGCGATGAGCGCGACGTGCGCCGGCGAATTGAACACCGCGCGGCCATGGTCGATCAGCGGAAGGCCTTCCTCGAGGAAGACGCCTGCGATCTTTCCCAGCGCCGGTGAAAAGCCGTATTGGCCGGTGCGCGCGCGGATCTGTTTGGCGACCGCGAGCTGCTCTTCGCGCGTCGTCGGTACCTTCGTGATGCCCGCTTGGCGGAAAAGCGCGGTGTTGTACGCCATCACGTTGACGCTGTTGTAGTGCGGGAAGCCGTACAGCTTGCCGCCGAAAGTCAGGTCGGCGATCGCGCCGTCGGTGTACAGCGCGCGGTCTTCGCCCATCAGCTCGTCGACCGGCCGCAGCGCGCCGACCAGCGAATAGTCGTACGCCCACGGCACGTTGAGTTGAACCAGCGCCGGCGCGGACCGCGCGACGATCGCCGCGGTGAGCTTGGTCTGCATCACGTCCCACGGAACGTCGACCCATTCGAGCGCGACGCCGGGATGCGCGGCCTCGTAGCGCGAGATCAGCGTGTTGAAATACGCGGTGAACTTGGGCTTGAGGCTCATCGTCCAGAATTCGACGTGGACCTTGTCCGGGGCCGCGGTGCTGTCGCAGGCCAGCAGCGCGCAGCTGAGCAGCAGCATCGCCGGCCAGCGCGCTAAGCGGACGAGCGAGCGCAGCATCGGCGCGCTCATCGCGTGCGCGTCACCTTGGCCAGGTGGCGCGGCTCGTCCGGGTCGACGCCGCGTGCGCGCGCCAGCGCTTCGACCATCGGGTAGAAGCTCTGGATGGCCGCGATGGGATCGAGATCCTCGTTATCGCACACGGCCAGCGGCAGCTCGCTCTGCGGCGTGCCGCCGGGCGCTGCCAGCAGCACGCGCGCGCCGTGCCGCCGCATGTCGTCGGCGAGCGCCAGCAAACCCGCCTGCGCGGGTCCGCGCGGCGCGAACACCAGCATCGGGAAGCCTTCCTCGACCAGCGCCATCGGCCCGTGCCTGACTTCGGCGCCCGAGAACGCCTCGGCCTGGATACCGCAGACCTCCTTGAACTTGAGCGCGGCTTCCATCGCGATCGCGAGGCCCAATCCGCGGCCGATGACGAACAGCCGCTCGGTATGGGTCAGCGGGGGAATCGCGGCCGACCAATCCTGCTGCACGGCGCGACGCAGCGCGGCCGGGAGGCTTTCCAGCGCCGCCCCCAATACCGCGTCGTCCTGCCACGACGCGACCAGCCGCGCGCCGGCGACGAGTTGCGCGATGCAACTCTTGGTCGCTGCGATGCTGATCTCGGCGCCTGCGTGCAACGGAAAGACCCACTGCGCCGCCGCGGCGAGCGGTGACGCCGGGTCGTTGACGATGGCGACGGTGCGTGCGCCGCCGGCGCGGAAAAACGACGTCGGCAGCACCAGGTCGGGGCTTTGGCCCGATTGCGAAAACGCGAGCGACACCAGGCCTTCGCACTGCAGCCGCGATTGATACAGCGTGATCAGCGACATCGGCAGCGACGTCACCAGCCGGCCGAGCCTCGCCATGATCAGATACGCCATGTACTGCGCGGCGTGATCGGAGCTTCCGCGGGCAACGGTCAGCAGCGACAGCGGCGGATGGCCGCGCAGATCCGCGCCCAGCGATGCGTAGGCGTCGCGATCCGCCGCCAGCAGGCGCGCGACGGCGTTCGGTGCGTCGCGCGCCTCTTCAAGCATCCGCGAGGTCAATGTCCTCTCCTTCGACGACCACGCGCTGCAACTCCAGCTCCCGGTCGAGCAGCACGAAGTCGGCATGGGCGCCCGCTTCCAGGCGCCCAAGGTCCGTCAGCCCCAGGTACTCGGCGGCATACGACGAGACGCGCCGCGATGCGTCCTCGAGCGAAAGGCCGATTGTCACCAGGTTGCGCAGCGCCTGATCCATCGTCAGCGTGCTTCCCGCCAGCGTGCCGTCGGCCAGGCGGACGCCTCCGAGGCATTTGGTGACCCGATGGCGCCCGAGCCGGTAATCGCCGTCGGGCATGCCGGTAGCGGCGGTCGAATCGGTCACGCAGAACAGGCACGGGATTGCGCGCATTGCGGCACGGATCGCGCCCGGATGGACGTGCAGGAGGTCGGGAATGATCTCGGCGTAGCGCGCGTGCGCCAGCGCCGCGCCGACGATGCCGGGCTCACGGTGATGCATGGCGGTCATCGCGTTGAACAGGTGGGTGAAGCCGCCGGCGCCGCGTTCGAGCGCGGCGACGCCGTCCTCGTAACTGCCCAGCGTGTGCCCGATCTGTACCTGGAATCCCGCCGCGCGCAGCGCGACGATGATATCGAGATTACCCGGCAGCTCCGGCGCCAGCGTGATCAGCCGGATCGGCGCCAGCGCGTGCAGCGCGCGGATTTCCGCGATCGAAGCGGCGCGGACGAAATCGGGTTGCGCACCGAGCTTGCCCGGATTGATGTACGGGCCCTCCAGGTGGACGCCCAGCACGCGTGCCGCGGCGACGGCGCGACGCGCGCAAGCGGGAGCCAGCGCTCGCATCGCCGTTTCCACT
>DATASF010000045.1:0-17560 GCA_036269335.1 Casimicrobiaceae bacterium | reverse complement strand
GCGGTGACGAAATTGACGCTTGCCGTCGGGCCCCGGCCGCGACCCTGGAACAGATCGCTCGATCCCGACAGGCGCGAGGCGAGCTCGCCGATGACGCCGCCATCCCCCTTCCAGTACGAGCGGACGGCGTCGCGATATTTGCCGTTCCATTCCGACCAGCCGGGAGGGAAGTTGCCGACCTGATAGCCGCCTTCGCCGAGATCCCATGGCTCGGCGATCAGCTTGACGTGCGCCAGTTCCGGGTCCTGGCGCACGCAATGGAAAAAGCCGCTTTGCTGGTCGACCAGGCGATCGGTCCGGCCCAGCGTCGCCGCGAGGTCGAAGCGGAAGCCGTCGACGTGCATCTCGGTGACCCAGTAACGCAGGCTGTCCATCACCAGCTGCAGCGTCGCCGGATGCACGGTATTGAGCGTGTTTCCGGTGCCGGTGTAATCGACGTAATGGCGCGGGTTCTCGGCGTCGAGACGGTAGTAGACGCGGTTGTCGATGCCGCGAAACGACAAGGTCGGGCCGAGTTGATTCCCTTCGGCCGTGTGGTTGTAGACGACGTCGAGCAGGACCTCGATCCCGGCCGCATGCAGCGTCTTGACCATCGTCTTGAACTCGTTGACCGCGTCGCCTGCCGCGTAGCGCGTATCCGGCGCGAAAAAGCCGATGCTGTTGTAGCCCCAGTAATTGCGCAGACCGCGCTGGACCAACGCCTGGTCGTCGACGAAATGGTGAACCGGCATCAGCTCGACCGCGGTGACGCCGAGACGTTGCAGGTGGGCGATCACCGGCGCGGTCGACAGGCCGGCATAGGTTCCTCGGAGCTGGGGCCGGATCGCGGGATGCAGCTGCGTGAAGCCCTTGACGTGCAATTCGTAGATGACCGTGTGCTCCCACGGCGTTTGCGGCCGTATGTCGTTGCCCCAGGTGAAGGACGAGTCGATCACGCGGCACTTGGGCATCGCCGACGCGCTGTCGCGCGTGTCGAACGACAGGTCTTCGCGCCGTCCGCCGACGCGATATCCGTAATGCGCGTCGGTCCAGCGCAGCGGCCCGGCTATCAGGCGGGCATATGGATCGAGCAGCAGCTTGTGCGCGTTGAACCGGTCGCCGCGCTCCGGGGCGTACGGGCCGTGCACGCGGTAGCCGTAGAGCTGGCCGGGCCGGGCTTCCGGCAGATAGCAATGCCAGACGAAGTTCGTGCGCTCGCGAACGTCGATCCGCGCAATCTCGCGGCGGCCCTTGGGGTCGAACAGGCACAGCTCGACGCCTTCGGCGTTTTCGGAATACAGCGCGAAATTGACGCCCGCGCCATCCCAGCACGCGCCCAAAGGCCTCGGCTTCCCGCGCCAGACGCTTATCGGCGCGGCGGTCGCGTGCTCGCCGGGGTTCACGACGGGAGAGCCGCGACTTGCATGCGCTCGAGCAGGCCCGCAATCGGAATGCGAACCCAGTCCGGACGGGAGCCCAGCTCGTAGCGCACCTCGTAGAGCGCCTTTTCCAGCACGAACAGGTCGATCAGCCGCGCGACGTCGACGGGATCGGACGGATACGAACTCGCACCCTGCACCGCGCGAGCGTAGGCCGTGAGGAACGCGGCCGCCGTCTCGCGCTCCCACCGGCTCATGTGCGCGGCGGCGCGACCGCGATCGGCCGGCCGGTCGCCCGTCGCCTCGTCGAGCGCGATGGCCGCAGCGTAGCTGAACGAGCGCAGCATGCCGGCTACGTCGCGCAGCGGCGAGTGCTTGCGCCGCCGCTCGTCCATCGGGCGGAACGGCTCGCCCTCGAAGTCGACGACGATGAAATCATGATCGACGACCAGCAACTGGCCCAGATGGAAGTCGCCATGAAAACGGGTCTTGGTGAACGTCAGCACGCGAGGTGCGAGCGCGGCGATGCGCTCCTTCACGCCGGCGCGCATCGCGAGCAGGCGCTTGGCTGCCGCGCGCACCGGCGGCGGAAGGTCGGCTTGGCGGCCGGACAGCTGATCGAAGGTCTGATCGACCTCGGCGACCACGGCGGCGATCCATCCGGCGACGTCATCGGTCGACACCGGTTCGGGGTCGAAGGCCGGATCACCGGACGTGGCGGCAAGCGCGACATGGAGCTCTCCGGTGCGCTGACCGATCTTCGCGACGAGCGTGAGAAAGCTGGCGTGCGGCGTCGGAGCGCCCGCGCTGCTCGTCGCGACACCCGCGGCAGACGCGGCGGAACTCGCGCCGCGCGCGGCATGGGCAATCGGGGTCGACGCCGGAACGCTGCCAGGCGAAGCCGTGGCCGACCCTTCGGCACTCGTCGCGCCCGATGCTGCCGTAGCCGTGTCCGCTTCTTCCGGCGCCAGCGTAAGCTGCTGATCGAGGTAGCGATGCAAATACTCGATGACGTAGTTCCAGCCGCTGCCCTGGTTGTGCACGTACCGCTGCAGCACCGCAAGGGCGGTCGGCCGTCCGGCCTCGTCGCAGAACTGCAGTGCGCCGAGCACCGGAGCGATGTGCGGATACGGCGACACATCGGTCAAGTAGCGGCCGATCTCGATTTCCGGATTGATCCCCTGCCGCAAGCGCCGATAGCACTTGAGCACCAGCTTTTCGTCGAGGATGACCATCGAATTGCTCTGCTCGAACGCCGGATGCCGCGCCGACGACACTTCGACCTGGGCCGCCTCGGCGAATGCGCCGGTGTGGGTGAACACGAGCTTGCCGCCGTGGACGGGCAAGACCAGGTCGCTGCCCATGGCCTTGACGATGCTGCGGCAGAAGGCGCGGTCCCAGAACGCGTCGTAGACGATGCCGACGCGCGCGTGCTGGCGGACCTGAGCCAGCGTGCAGTAGCGCAATGCCGGCATGCGCTCGCCGTCGCTGTCTTCCCACGCCAGCGCCAGCGGCAGACCGTAGTTCTGCGTTTCGCCGTCGGCGAACTGGATTTGCGCGAATCCCAGCAGCCAGCTTCCTTCCGACGTCTTCCATTCGTCCTGCTCGGTCAGCCGCGCCGCGGCGATCGGACGGCCCTTCCCGGCGAACCAGCGCCGCGCCGCAAGAAAATCGGGCAGGATCTGCCGCTCGAGCATCGTGCGTACGCGCGCGGCCATCAAGCCGCGGATATCGCCAGGCTCACTCGGCCGCGAAGCGAACAGGGCGCGCAGTCCTTCCGGAATCACGAGCACCGGCAGCTCGACCGGCACCGGGCGTTCGTCGTGCCACTCCGGGCCCTTGGCGTCGGTTGCGAGGACGAACCAATAGAATCCCCACGCCGGCAACGTCAGCAGATAGGTGAGGTCGCCTATGGGGGGGAACGGCGTCCGGCCGAGCATTTCGACCGGAATGCGTCCCTTGTATGCGTGGAGATCGAGCTCGACCGGCTGGCTCGAGCGGGAGAGGTTGGCGACGCAAAGGATGATCTCGTCCTGATATTCACGCACGTAGGCGAGGATCTTCCGGTTGCCCGGATGAAGGAAGCGCAGGCTGCCGCGGCCGAACGCCGGGTGCGCGCTGCGCACGCCGATCAGCCGCCGCATCCACTGCAAGGGCGACGACGGGCTGCGGCTCTGCGCTTCGACGTTGACCGACTGGAAGCCGTAAACCGCGTCCATGATCGGCGGCAGGTACAGCGACTGCGGATCGGCGCGCGAGAAGCCGGCGTTGCGATCGGGGCTCCATTGCATCGGTGTGCGCACGCCGTGGCGGTCGCCGAGAAAGACATTGTCGCCCATGCCGATTTCGTCGCCGTAATACAGGATCGGCGAGCCTATGGTCGAAAGCAGAAGGCTCTTGAGCAGCTCGATCTTGCGCCGGTTGTTCTCCATCAGCGGCGTAAGCCGGCGGCGTATGCCGACGTTGATCCGCATGCGCTTGTCCGCCGCGTAGGTCCGGTACATGTAGTCGCGCTCGCGCTCGGTGACCATCTCGAGCGTGAGCTCGTCGTGGTTGCGCAGAAAGATCGCCCACTGGCAGTTGTCAGGTATGTCGGGCGTCTGCGACATGATGTCGACGATAGGGTGGCGATCCTCCTCGGCGACGGCCATGTAGATGCGCGGCATCAGCGGAAAGTGATATGCCATATGGCACTCGTCGCCGTTGCCGAAATATTCGCGGACGTCCTCGGGCCACTGGTTGACCTCGGCCAGCAGGAAGCGATTCTGATACCGCGCATCGAGCTCCGAGCGTATGTATTTGAGCACCTCGTGTGTCTCGGGCAGGTTTTCGTTGTTGGTGCCGTCGCGCTCGCACAGGTAGGGAATTGCGTCGAGGCGCATGCCGTCGACGCCCATGTCGAGCCAGTAGCGCATCACCCGCACGACGGCCCGGATGACGTTGGGATTGGCGAAATTGAGGTCCGGCTGGTGCGAAAAGAAGCGGTGCCAGTAGTAGGCCCCGGCCACCGGGTCCCAGGTCCAGTTCGACTTTTCGGTGTCGGTGAATATGATCCGCGTCTCCGGCCACTTCTTGTCGGTGTCGCTCCACACGTAGTAGTTTCGCTTCGACGACTGCGGCGGGGCGCGCCGGGCGGCCTGGAACCACGGGTGCTGGTCGGACGTGTGGTTGATGACCAGCTCGGTGATCACCTTCAGGTGGCGCCGGTGCGCCTCGCGGATGAAATGGCGGAAATCGGCAAGCGTGCCGTAGTCGGGATGCACGCCGTGATAGTCGGCGATGTCGTAGCCGTCGTCCTTCAGCGGCGACGGGTAGAACGGCAGCAGCCAGAGCGTGTTGACGCCGAGGTCGCGGATATAGTCGAGCTTCTCGGTCAGGCCGCGAAAATCGCCGATGCCATCGCCGTTGCTGTCGAAGAACGCCTTGACGTGCACCTGGTAGATGATCGCGTCCTTGTACCAGAGCGGATCCTCGAGCGAAGGCTTGGGCTGGGTCGAACCGCTTGCCGGAGCACTGTCGGCGACGAGTTCGGAATAGGTGTCCATCGGCGAGCCTAGGCGTAGTAGTCGAAATTCTGTTCCTGGCGCGACTGGCGCCGCACGACGAATATGTGCGCCGGCGAAAAGCCCGGGTCAAGCTGGATGTAGTTGCGCGCGCCGTGCCACATGTACCGCGCGTCGTTCAGCAGGTCGTGTACCTGGAACGGCTTGTCGGCGACGATGCCCAGGCGCTCCAGGTCGAGCGTCACCCAGCCCGACTGCGTGTGGTGATAGTCGAGGTTGACGACCGTGACGACGACGTTCGACAGGTCCGGCGTCGACTTGGCGTAGCACAGCAGCTGGTCGTTGTCGGTCGGCTGGAAGTCGAGCCGCCAGTCCTGCTGCAGCGCCGGCTGCTCGCGGCGGATGCGATTGAGCCGGGCGAGCAAAGGCGCGAGGCTGTCGGCGCGTTTCAGGTCCCATTGCCGCAGCTGGTACTTTTCCGAGTCGAGATATTCCTCGCTGCCCGCTTCCCTCGGAACGTGTTCCTGCAATTCGAACGCGGGCCCGTAGATGCCGTAGTTTGCGGCGAGCGTTCCGGCCAGTACGGCGCGCGCGATGAACGCGGGCCGGCCGCCGATCTGCAGCGCCTCCGGCAGGATGTCCGGGGTGTTCGGCCACGCGTTGGGCCGGAAGTAGTCGCGCGAGTCCGATTGGCTGAGCTCGGTGAAATACGCGGTCAGTTCCGCCTTGCTGTTGCGCCAGCTGAAATAGGTATACGACTGGGTGAAGCCGACCTTGGCCAGCCGATGCATGATCTTCGGCCGGGTGAAGGCCTCGGCCAGGAAGATCGCGTCCGGATGCACCTGCTTGATCTCACCGATCAGCCACTCCCACAGCGCGAACGGCTTGGTATGCGGGTTGTCGACCCGGAAGATGCGCACACCTTGCGCGATCCAGTAGTCGAATATCGCTCTGACTTCGCGCCACAGGCCGCGCCAGTCCTCGTTCTCGAAATCGAACGGATAGATATCCTCGTACTTTTTCGGCGGATTCTCGGCGAACTGCAGCGTGCCGTCCGGCCGTTGACGGAACCACTCCGGATGGGCGCCGATGTACGGATGATCGGGCGAGCATTGCAGCGCGATGTCGAGCGCGATGTCGAGCCCGGCGGCGCGCGCGGCGGCAAGCAGCTGGCGGAAGTCCTCGATCGTGCCGAGCTCGCGGTGCACGGCGGTGTGACCGCCGTCCGAGCCGCCGATTGCCCAGGGGCTGCCGCAGTCGTCGAGCAAAGCGACCAGGGCGTTGTTCTTGCCCTTGCGCCGCGACAGTCCGACCGGATGGATCGGCGGAAAATAGAGCACGTCGAAACCCATGTCGACGACGTACGGAAGCCGCGCTTCGCAATCGGCGAAGGTGCCGTGCCTGCGTCCGTCGCCGGCCGAGCGCGGGAACATTTCGTACCAGCTGCTGAAACGCGCGCGAGGTGGGTCGACGACGAGCTTCAGCACCGGCTCGAACGTCGTCGCGAAGCCGCGATCGGCGTGGCGCGCGGCGATTTCGGCCAGCGTCGCGTCGAGCGCGTCGGCCCGCCGTTCGTCGACCGGCCCGGCGCCGCCGATACGCTGCGCCCATTCGCGCAGCGTCTTCGCGTCGGCGCCGCGCGCGCGGCGCGCGAGCCCCGCGATCAGCGCTGCCCCGGCCTGCAGCGCGAGAACGATGTCCTCCGGCGCGACCCAGCGGGCGAGATCGTGGCGCCACGACGCGAACCGGTCGACCCAGGCGACGATCGTGTATTCGTAGCCGCCGATATCGGCGACCGGAAACGCACCCCGCCAGCGGTCGTTGACCAGCGGGGCCATGTCGAATTCGGTCCATTTGGCCTTGCCGCGCTTGCGCGCGAGCAGCAGGGCGCGCAACCGATCGTGGCCGTCGGCGAAAATGTCGGCCTCGACCGTCACCAGGTCGCCGGCGCAGCGCTTGGCCGCGAAGCGACCGTGATCGATGCAGGGCGAAACGTTTTCGATGACCGCGCGATGGCGGCCATCGGCGGCGACCGCCGCCGTCATGGCGTCTGCTCCAGCATGACGGTTGCCAGCGGCGGCAGCGACAAGGTCAGCGAGTACGGCCGGCCGTGCGAGGGGAGCGGCGCGGCGTGGACGCCGCCCAGATTACCCTGTCCGCTGCCGCCATAGATGGTCGCGTCGCTGTTCAGCACCTCGCGCCAGAAGCCGCCGCCGGGTACGCCGAGCACGTAATTGCGGCGTGGCACCGGTGTGAAGTTGCAGGCGACCAGCAGCGTGCGTCCGTCGCCGGACGGAAAGCGCAGAAAGCCGACGACGCTGTTCTGAGCGTCGTCGGCATCGCTCCACGCGAACCCGGCGGGCTCGAAATCCCGCTGGTACAGCGCCGGCGTCGCGCGGTAGTAGCGGTTGAGGTCGCGCACCCAATTCTGAATGCCACGGTGCTCGGGGTACTGCAGTACGAACCACTCGAGCGCCGCGTCGTGCGACCACTCGCGCCGCTGGCCGAACTCGCCGCCCATGAACAAGAGCTTCTTGCCCGGATGCGCCCACATGTAGCCGAGCAGGCAGCGCAGGGTCGCGAATCGCTGCCAGTCGTCGCCGGGCATCTTGCCCAGCAACGAACCCTTGCCATGCACGACCTCGTCGTGCGACAGCGGCAGGACGAAGTTCTCGGTGAACGCGTACCAGAGGCTGAACGTCAGCTGATGATGGTGGTAGCGCCGGAACAGCGGATCGGTGGCGGCATACGCCAGCGTGTCGTGCATCCAGCCCATGTTCCATTTCAGTCCGAAGCCCAGTCCGCCTACGTAGACCGGACGCGACACCGCGGGCCACGCCGTCGACTCTTCGGCATAGGTCTGCGCGTCGGGGAAGTCGCGGTAGGTCGCCTGATTCAGATCCTGCAGGAACTTCACCGCCGCGAGATTCTCGCGGCCGCCGTATTCGTTCGGGATCCATTCGCCTGCCGAGCGCGCATAGTCGAGGTAGAGCATCGATGCCACGCCGTCGACGCGCAGGCCGTCGACGTGGTAGCGATCGAGCCAGAACAACGCACTGCTGATGAGGAAAGCGCGGACCTCGTGGCGTCCGTAGTTGAAGATCAGGCTCTTCCATTCGGGATGGAAGCCCTGGCGAGGGTCGGCGTGCTCATAGAGGTGGCTGCCGTCGAATTGCGCCAGTCCGTGGGCATCGTTGGGAAAGTGCGAAGGCACCCAGTCCAATATGACGCCGATGCCGTTTTGATGAAGATGGTCGACAAAGCGCATGAAGTCCTGCGGCGTGCCGTAGCGCGACGTCGGCGCGAAATAGCCGGTCGTCTGGTAGCCCCACGAGCCGTAGAACGGATGCTCGCAAACCGGCATCAGCTCCACGTGCGTAAACCCCATGTCCAGAACGTAGCGGGCGAGCTCCTCGGCGATCTCCGCGTAGCCGGGGAGGCGAGCCGGGTCGTCGCCGAAGCGGCGCCACGAGCCCAGGTGCAGCTCGTAGATCGACATCGGCGCGTTCAGCGCGTTGGCAGCGGAACGCCGCCCCATCCAGTCGCCGTCGCCCCAGCGGTAGTCGAGCGACCAGACGCGCGAAGCCGTTCGCGGAGGAACTTCGCAATAGAAAGCGAAAGGATCGCTTTTTTCGAACGCGTCTCCGTTCGCCGCCGTGATCCGGTACTTGTAGTTGACGCCGGCTGACGCGTCGGCGGCGCAGCCCTCCCAGATGCCGGAACCGTCGGCGCGCGGCGTCAGCAAATCGGCATCGGGGCGCCAGCAGTTGAAATCGCCGACGATGGCGACTCGACTGGCGTTCGGCGCCCAGACCGCGAATCGTGCGCCGGGTTTGCCGTCTTCAAGCAGGTGGGCGCCGAGACGCTCGTACAAGCGCGTATGGCTGCCTTGCCGAAACAGGAAAACGTCGAAATCCGACAGCGCCGGCGATCCGTCAAGCGCCGTGTCGGCGCCAGGCGTCGCTGCTTTTGCCAACGGATCGGCAGGGCGGGTCATATCGCTGTGGACCGGTCGATGCGGGTTTGCAAATTTTACAAGCGGCGCGTGTCTTATTTGCTGCGATTCGGGTTTCTTTTTGCCCAACGCGCACGCGGCAGCCCGATTCTTGAGCGCCGCAGACCTCTTTCGCCGGTCGAGACCGCTCGCACGCGGCTTGCTTGAACCGACGCAAGGCCCATGCCAACACCCGGGACGAAAGCGCTGCGAGCCGCTCGCGGCGAACCGTGTCGACTGCCGAAATCGCCGCTGCTAAGCTAGGAGCAAAGACCGCGTACCGATCTCCGGCAGATATGCTCACCGCAAAACAGACGTGACTACCGGCATTTCTCCGCCCCGCGCAGCGATCGCTCGCGATGCGCCGGAACCCGACATCGGCGGCGCGCCGGGGTTTGTTCAGCACGCGCCAGCACTGCGAACGGCGTGGCTCCTGGTGCGTGACACCGTTTCGGGCTGGATCGACCATCGCGCGTCGAGCCTGGGCGCGGCGCTCGCCTACTACACGGCCTTCTCTCTTGCTCCGCTGCTGCTGATCGCGATCGCGGTCGCGGGCATTTGGGTCGACTCGGACGTCGCCGCGCAAGCGATCGCCGAACAGGCATCGGCCCTGCTCGGACCGCGCGCCGCCGAAGGCGTGGAATTCATGCTGCGCGCGGCGCCGCATGCCGCCAGCGGCTGGCTGGCGGGTGCCGTGGGTCTGGCGACGCTGATCATCGGCGCGACGACCGTGCTGACCGAAGTGCAATACGACCTCGATATGATCTGGCGCGCGCCGCCTCGAAAATCCAGCGGCATGGTCACGGCGCTCGTCTCACGACTGCTTTCGTTCGGTCTGGTAATTTGCATCGGCTTTCTGTTCCTTGCCTCGCTGGTCGTCAGCACGTCGCTCTCGGCGCTTTCCGCGCACGGCATCGCGGTCCTGCCGGGATCGCCGGTCGTGCTTACGGTGGCGCATGTCCTCGCCTGGGGCCTGATGCTGACGATTTGCTTCGCGCTGCTGTACAAATGGCTGCCCAATATAAGGCTGGCATGGGGCGACGTGCTGGCCGGTGCGGTGGTGACGACAGTCTTGTTCAGCATCGGCAGGCTGGTAATCGGCGCCTACCTGACGCATACCGCGACCGGATCGATGCACGGCGCCGCCGGAGCGCTGATCATCCTGTTGCTCTGGTTCTACTATTCGGCGCAGGTGTTCCTGCTGGGCGCGGAATTCACCGCCGTCTATGCCCGTCGGCTCGGCTCGCTAGCGGGCCGGCCGTCCCCGCCCGCGGCTGCAACCGCGTCGTAAGACTGGCGCCGACGAGGCGCGGCGATCGCGCCTAAGTGAAAAACAGCCATCTGCCGATATTTCCGGACGCGCGGCCGGGTCATCATTGTCGTGTCGACACAAGCCCCGCGGCGCCGGACCAAGAAGCAAGCCGCGACGGCCGGCCGTTGCGTCGATTTGCGCGGCGGACGGTGGAGGAGCTTTGCCGGCACTCCGTGTCAATCAAATGCGAAAGGATGCAATCATGAAACGGCGTTATCTAGTACAAGCCTTGTTCGTGGCCTCGCTGGGCGCCTTCGCCGCGACCGGCTACGCTCAGACGAACACTACGAGCGACCAGACGCCCGGCTCGCCTGGCGCAGCCGTGCCTGCGGCCGGAACCGGCACGAGCGCAGGAGCGACGACCGGTACGGCAGGTGCCGGCACCTACGGGCAGACGACCCAGACAGGCAGGATGCGCGCCCCGATGACGTCATCCGAAATCCGCGCCTACGAGCAGGCGCGTGCGTCATGTGACAACGGACCAGCCGCGCAGCGCGACCAGTGCTGGGCCGGCCTCACCGCGCAGTACAGCGGCGTCAGCCCGAAGTGCCAGAAGCTGACCGGTAACGCGCTCGACGCGTGCATTCACCAGGGTGCGGTAGCCGACAACGCCGGCAAGTAGGGTTGTCAAAAATGAAAAAGGGAGCGCCACGCGCGCTCCCCTTTTTATCCATGGTCCGCCGAGTATCCCGACGTCCTATGCCTCAGCCGCCGGTGGTCTCGCCTCCCATCACCTGGATGATGGTTCCGGTAATGTACGAGGAGTCGGCTTCGGAGGCGAGGAACACGTAAGTCGGCGCGAGTTCTTCCGGCTGCGCGGGCCGTCCCATCGGGTTGTCCTGTCCGAACTTGGCGATGCGATCAGGCGTCATGCCGGCATCCGACGGATTCAGCGGCGTCCAGACCGGGCCGGGCGCGACCGCATTGACGCGAATGCCGCGCTCGATCAGCTCGAGGGCGAGCGTCTTGGTGAACGCGTTGATCGCGCCTTTGGTCGCCGAATAGTCGGGCAGCTCTTTCGAACCCAGGATGCCGGTTTCCGAGCTGGTCGCGATGATCGCTGCGCCGCGCTGCATGTGGCGAAGCGAAGCGCGCGCCAGCCGGAAGTAGGCGTAGATATTGGTCTTGAACGTCCTGTCGAATTCCTCGTCGCTGACATCGGCGAGCGATTTCTTGCGCTGCTGATGGGCGGCATTGGCCACGAGGATATCCAGCCGTCCGAACTCTTCGACGGTTCGTTCCACCGCCTGGTCGCACGCCTCGACGCCGGAAAGATCACCCGGAAGCTGCAAGCATTTTGTGCCCGCGGCTTCGACCGCGGTCCGGGTTTCGTCGGCGTCGGACTGTTCGGCCGGCAGATAGCAGATCGCGACGTTCGCGCCTTCGCGCGCGTAGAGCAGGGCGACGGCGCGGCCGATACCGGAATCGCCGCCGGTGATGAGTGCGACCTTACCCTCGAGCTTGCGGGCGGCGCGATAACGATCGGCGCGATAGCGGGGACGGGGATCGAGGGCGGATTCGAGACCGGGTGCGGCCTGGTGCTGCTCGGCGAAGGGCGGTCGTGGTTGCTCCAGCGGCGGAGGAGCAAGCTCGTTCGATGGACGTCGCAGACCCTGGGCTTTGGACTTCGAGCGGGTCTTTCCGGGGGCGGCGTCGTTCATCGCAAGATTCGATCGGCAGACCCGCCCCCGCCCGCCGACGGGGGCGCCGGCGCCTGGCGCGATTTGTGCGCCAGCTTCTGCTCGGCGAAGAGCAAGGCGATGTTGTTCGCGGGCGGCCGCGGTTGATCCTGCGGCGTTTCCTGCGCGCGAGCTTCGCGTCTGATCCGCGCGAAAGTTTTGCGCAGATCGGTGTGAGTGCTCGGTGTGTATCGGAACGTCGGGTCGAGAACGGACTTCATGGTCACTCCCAGTCGGCCTTGCAACGCCGCAAACGTTACACAATGCGAAGCATGACGGCTGTCGGCGTTTGTCTGATTTTTTTCCCGGCGAGCATGCGCTGGCTATAGGACGCTCTCCTACACCCCTCGGCACGCCTCTTGCTGCCCCTATCCGCTGAACCGCTGTGGCGGCAACAATCCGGGAGTCCCCTTGCACCGACTTACAGACAGATGACTGCGCATCCAAGCCGCTGGTTGCGCAAGCTCGGCCCGGGAGTCATCACCGGCGCTGCCGACGACGATCCCAGCGGGATCGCGACGTATTCGCAGGCGGGTGCGCAATTCGGCTTTGCCCTGGGGTGGACGGTGGTCCTTACGCTGCCGCTGATGATCGGCATACAGATGATCAGCGCGCGCATCGGCCGGGTTACCGGCCACGGCCTCGCCAGCAATATTCGCCGGCACTACCCGGCGCCGGTACTGTATGCGGTGGTGGCACTCCTGTTTGTCGCGAACACGATCAACGTGGCTGCCGACATCGCCGCGATGGCCGAAAGCGTGCACCTCGTCGCCGGCGGCCCGACGCAACTCTACGCGGTCGCATTCGGCGCACTCTGTCTCGGTCTCGAGGTGTTCATGTCGTATCGCAGATACGTCCGATACCTCAAATGGCTGACGCTGGCGCTGTTTGCCTACGTCGGCGTCGTGCTCTCGGTCGATGTCTCGTGGGGCGAAGTGCTCGCCGGGATCGCTCTGCCGCGAATGAACTTGTCGGGCGAAGCGGTGACACTGGTGGTCGCGATCTTCGGCACGACGATCAGCCCCTACCTGTTTTTCTGGCAGGCGGCGCAGGAGGTCGAGGACGGCGCGGCGGCATCCAGGACAAAGCGCGTAAACGAGGCGTCGACGCGTCGCCAATTGCGGCGCATCGAATTCGACACCATCGCCGGCATGACCTTTTCGAACCTGATTGCGCTGGCGATCATCGTCAGCGCGGCAGCGACGCTGCATCCGGCCGGCATCACCCACATCGAAACCTCGGCGCAGGCGGCCGAAGCGCTGCGGCCCATCGCAGGACCGTTCGCCTTCGTTCTGTTCTGCCTGGGCATCGTCGGCACCGGCATGCTCGCGGTGCCGGTGCTCGCCGGGTCCGCTGCGTACGCCGTCGCCGAGACCTTTCGCTGGAAGCATGGCCTCGATCTGAAGCCGCACCAGGCTCGTGGCTTCTATGCGGTCGTTGCATTGGCGACTGCCGGCGGCGTGGCGCTCAATTTCACCGGTATCGATCCGATTCGCGCACTGGTGTGGGCGGCCGTAATCAACGGCGTCGCCGCGGTGCCGATCATGGCGGTGATGATGCTGCTGGCGACCAACCCGCGGGTGCTGGGCAAGTTCACGGTGCGGCGCTGGCTCGAGGTCGCCGGCTGGCTGGCAATGGCGACGATGACCGCCGCGGTGGGGGCGATGCTGATCCTCTGAGCCCGCCCCGGGGCCGCCCCGGATATCGCGCCGCTGCCCGGGGGCGGCTTGTAAGCGATGCGCGAGGTCGGTAGCATCGCCGCAGGGGGAAACTTCCGATGAGTACCGGGTACGCGCTGCACGGGCCGGTGGCGGTGGTAACGCTCGACAATCCGCCGGTCAACGGCTTGAACCATGCGTCGCGCACGACCATCGTCGAAGGGATCGACCGCGCGCAGGCCGACCCGGCCGTCAGCGCGATTGTTCTGACCGGGGCCGGAGGCCTGTTCTCCGGTGGCGCGGACATTCGCGAGTTCACCACGCCGCAGGCCCGGGCCGAACCGACGCTGCCGACCGTCATCGCGATCGTCGAGGCGAGCGAGAAGCCGGTCATTGCCGCGATCGGCGGCAGCTGCATGGGCGGCGGACTGGAGCTGGCGCTCGGCTGCCACTTCCGCGTCGCCGTGCCGCATGCGCAGATCGCGCTGCCCGAGGTCAGGCTGGGGCTGATACCTGGCGCCGGGGGCACGCAAAGGCTGCCGCGCGCGATCGGCGTCGAGGCCGCATTGAACATGATCGTTTCGGGCGCCAGCGTCCCGTGCGAACGCTTTCGCGGCACCGCATTGTTCGACGCCATCGTCGACGCCGATCTGTTGCAGGGCGCGCTGGCATTCGCTTCGAGTGCCCGCGCCGGACAGCGTCCTCTGCCGCGCGTGCGCGACATCGTCATCGACTACCCGAACGCCGACGCGCTCTTCCAGTTTGCGCGCAACACCGTCGGCGCCATGACCCGAGGCTTCCCCGCTCCCCTCAAGTGCATCGATGCCGTGGCGGCGGCCGTTGCGATGCCGTTCGACGAAGGCCTGCGCTACGAGCGCGAGCTTTTCATCCAGCTCGCGCAGACGCCCGAATCGCGCGCGCTGCGGCACGCGTTTTTCGCCGAGCGCGCGGCCGCCAAGATTCCCGACCTTCCTTCCGGTACGATGCCGCGCGCGATCAACACTGCGGCGGTCATCGGTGCCGGAACGATGGGCGGCGGCATCGCGATCTGTCTGCTCGACGCCGGCATTCCGGTCACGGTCCTGGAAACCAAGCAGGAAGCGCTCGACAAGGGCGTCGCCACGATCCGCCAGCACTACGACAAGGCGCTGGCCCGGGGGCGGCTGACCGCCGCCGAGCTCGAGCGCAAGGTGGGCATATTGAAGCCGACGCTGACTTACGGCGATCTCGGCAATGCCGACCTGATCATCGAGGCGGTGTTCGAAGACCTGGAAGTCAAGAAGCTGGTGTTCGAGCAGCTGGACGCGGTGGCGAAGCCCGCCGCGATCCTCGCCAGCAACACGTCCACACTGGATCTGAACAAGATCGCCGGATTCACCGCGCGTCCGCAGAACGTCGTGGGCATGCACTTTTTCAGCCCAGCCAACGTGATGAAGCTGCTCGAGGTCGTGCGCGGCGCCAGGACCGGAAGCGACGTGCTGGTCACCGTCATGAGCGTCGCCAAGAGGATGCGCAAGACCGCCGTCGTATCGGGCGTCTGCGACGGCTTCATCGGCAACCGCATGATCGAGCAGTATCTGCGCCAGGCGCTTTTCCTGCTCGAAGAGGGCGCGTCGCCCCGGCAGGTCGATCGCGCGCTGGAGAAATTCGGCATGGCGATGGGGCCGTTTCGCATGAGCGATCTCGCCGGCAACGACGTCGGCTGGTACATCCGCAAGCGCCGCTATGTCGAGAAGCCGGACGTCGTCTATTCTCGCATCGCCGACCGGCTGTGCGAGCTCGGTCGCTTCGGGCAGAAGACGGGCCTCGGCTGGTACCGGTACGAACCGGGACGCCGCGATGCGCTGCCCGATCCGGCGGTCGACGCGCTGATCGCGAGCTACCGGACCGAGCACGGCATGACGTCGCGCAAGATCGCGGACCAGGAGATCGTCGACCGCTGCATCTATGCGCTGGTCAACGAAGGCGCGCGCATCGTGGAAGACGGCATCGCAACGCGCGCTTCCGATATCGACGTCGTCTACCTGACCGGCTACGGCTTTCCGCTATATCGCGGCGGGCCCATGCACTACGCCGACACCGTCGGCCTGTTCAACGTGATCCGCGCGATGCATCGCTTCGCCGCCTCGGGCCGCGGCGACCCGGCATTCTGGCAGCCGGCGCCGTTGCTGGCCCGCCTCGCCGCCGAAGGCAAGACGTTCAACTGACGAGGCCGCCGTCATGACCGACGCAGTCGTCGTATCCTACGCGCGCACCGGGCTCGCGAAATCCTGGCGCGGGGCGCTCAACATGACGCACGGCGCGACCATGGGTGCCCACGCCGTGCGGCACGCGATCGAGCGGGCGGGGCTGGCGCCGGACGAGGTCGACGACGTCCTGATCGGCTGCGCCTTTCCCGAAGGCGCCACCGGTTACAACATCGCGCGGCAGATCGCGATCCGCGCCGGTTGCCCGGTCAGCGTTCCCGGAGCGACGGTCAACCGCTTCTGCTCGTCCGGCCTGCAGACCATAGCGCTGGCCGCGCAGCGCATCATCGCAGGCGAGGCCGATGCGTTCGTCGCCGGCGGCGTCGAATCGATTTCGTGCGTGCAGAACGAAATGAACAAGCACATGTTGCGCGAATCGTGGCTCGTCGAGAACAAGCCCGCCATCTACTGGCCGATGCTGGAGACCGCGGAGAACGTCGCGCGGCGCTACGGCATTCCGCGCGAGGCGCAGGACGAGTACGGCGCGCGCAGCCAGCAGCGGGCGGCCGCGGCCGTGGCGGCGCACAGGTTCGATGCCGAAATCGTGCCGCTGACGGTGACGATGGGCGTCGCGGACAAGGAGTCCAATCGGCTGTACACGCGCGAAACGACGCTGGCGTCCGACGAAGGCATCCGCGCCGATACGACCTACGAGGCCGTGGCCAAGATCAAGCCCGCATTGCCCGGCGGCGTCATCGCCGCCGGCAACGCCAGCCAGTTCTCCGATGGCGCGGCGGCATGCGTGATCGTCAGCGACAAGCTCGCCGCCAGCCGCGGCCTCGAGCCGCTGGGGATATTCCGCGGTTTCGCCGTCGACGGCTGCGAGCCCGACGAAATGGGTATCGGACCGGTGTTCGCCGTACCGAAGCTGTTGGCGCGAACCGGCGTCAACCTAGACGATATCGGCCTGTGGGAGCTCAACGAGGCATTCGCCGTCCAAGTCATCTACTGCCGCGACAAGCTGGGCATACCCGACGATCGCCTGAACGTCGACGGCGGTGCGATCGCCGTCGGACATCCTTACGGTGTGTCGGGAACGCGGCTCGCCGGCCACGCGCTGCTCGAGGGCAAGCGGCGCGGCGTCAAATACGTCGTGGTGACGATGTGCATCGGCGGCGGCATGGGTGCCGCCGGCCTGTTCGAGGTTGCGTAGTCACGGTGAATTCAAGTCATTTTCACCCGCATCCATTGGGTCGTTCGCGCCGTATGTCGTTCCTGTCTCGCTTCGAGACCAGCCATGGAGGATCGCGATGAACATCAAGACTGCCCTTGCCGCCGGCCTGCTCGCGCTGGCGATCGCCGCCCCGGTGCAAGCTCAGCAGGCGCCGAGCCTGTACAAGCGCCTCGGCGGGTATGACGCGCTTGCCGCCGTCACCGACGATTTTCTCGGCCGGCTGGCCACCGATCAGCAGTTCAGCAAGTTCTTCGTCGGCCACAGCTCCGACTCGGTCAAGCGCATCCGCCAGCTGATCGTCGATCAATTGTGCGCCGCGACCGGCGGACCGTGCGTCTATACGGGACGCGACATGAAGACCGCCCATGCCGGTCTCGGTATCACCAGCCAGGACTGGGACGCCTCGGTCAAGCTGCTGGTCGCGACGCTCGACAAGTTCAACGTTCCGGCCAGGGAAAAGGACGAGGTTCTGGGTGCTATCGGTGGGCTTAAGAAGGATATCGTCGACAAGCCTTGACGCGCGGGTTCCGGGAAGCGGGCGCGCGAACCGGCGCCGCCCGCTTCAAGCGTGGCCGGGCGCCCACAACTGGCGCCATCCGTCGTGACCGAGTCGGCGCAGCGTCTCGATATTCCGCT
>DATASF010000044.1:0-23265 GCA_036269335.1 Casimicrobiaceae bacterium | reverse complement strand
CGCGTTCGCCCACGGCTTCAACATCCACTACGGGCAGGTACAGCCGCGGGCCGACCTCGACGTGGTGATGATCGCGCCGAAAGCGCCCGGGCATACGGTGCGCTCGACTTACGTGCAGGGGGGCGGGACTCCGATGCTGATTGCCGTGCATCGCGACGTCAGCCGCAAGGCGCGCGACCTGGCGCTTTCGTACGCCGCGGCGATCGGCGGCGCGCGCGCGGGCGTCATCGAGACCTCGTTCAAGGAAGAGACCGAGACCGACCTCTTCGGCGAGCAGGCGGTGCTCTGCGGCGGCTGCGTCGAGCTGGTCAAGGCGGGATTCGAAACCCTGGTCGACGCCGGCTACGCGCCCGAGATGGCTTATTTCGAATGCTTGCACGAGCTGAAGCTGATCGTCGACCTGATGTACGAGGGCGGTATCGGCACGATGAATTATTCGATCTCGAACAATGCCGAGTACGGCGAATACGTGACCGGCCCGAAGATCATCACCGCCGAAACCAGGCAGGCGATGCGCGACGCGCTGGCGCGGATCCAGAGCGGCGAGTACGCGAAGGATTTCATCCTCGAGAGCCGGGCCGGTGCACCGACCCTGCTGTCGCGGCGGCGTATGACCAGCGAGCACCCGATCGAGCAGGTCGGCGGCAAGCTGCGCGAAATGATGCCGTGGATACGCAAGAACAAGCTCGTCGACCAGTCCCGCAACTGACGCATCGGCGCCAGGACGGCTGGGTCGGCCTGGTGGTGCTGCTGCTGGCGCTGGTGATCGTCGCGGTGCTGGCGCAGACGGCGCTCAAGCGCTACGGCCTGCTGACGCCGGCCGCTACACCGGCGACGAAGACATCTCGCCTGCAGGCACCCGATGCCTCCGGCCAGGTCGATGCCGCGACGACGACGCCGCGCGATGCCCTCGAACGCGCGCGCGGCATGGAGAACACGGTGCGCAAGCAAGCCGACGATCTCGGCAAGCAGATCGACGACGCCGCCAAGTAGCGACCGCGATGAACAGCGACTATCCGCATCCGATCATCGCCCGCGAGGGCTGGCCGTTCATTGCGATCGCCGCCGCGGTGGCGATCGCGCTGTCGTATTTCGGCCTGTGGATACTCGCGATCCTGGCATGGCTGGTCGTCGCGTTCATCGTTCAGTTCTTCCGCGATCCGCCGCGCGCCGTGCCCGGGCAGCCGAAAGCCGTGCTCTCGCCCGCCGACGGCAAGGTGATGTCGGTCGAGCGGGCGCGCGATCCCTATCTCGAGCGCGACGCACTGAAGATCAGCGTTTTCATGAACGTGTTCAACGTGCACTCGAACCGCAGCCCGGTCGACGGCGTCGTCAAAAAACGCTGGTATCACGCCGGCAGCTTCGTCAACGCGGCGCTGGACAAGGCGTCGCTGGAAAACGAGCGCAACGCCCTGCACATCGCCACCGCAGGCGGCGTCGACGTCACCTGCGTGCAGATCGCCGGGCTGATCGCGCGCCGCATCCTCTGTTACGTGGAGGCTGGCGATGCGCTCAGGCGCGGACAGCGCTATGGCTTCATTCGCTTCGGCTCGCGGGTCGATGTCTATCTTCCGGCGAACGCCACGCCCCGGGTGGCTGTCGGCGATGCGGTCCACGCGACGACGACGGTACTCGCCGAGCTTGCCTGACGCGCGGGCGCGCGCAGCGCCGAGGCAATCGCACTGATTTGCGGGGCCGGACGCCAACTGCTAGTCTGTCCGCATGGGGGATTTCCAGCAGGAACGTGCACTGATCAAGAACCGCGTGCGCCGGCGCGGGATTTATCTCCTGCCGAACCTGTTCACGACGGCGGCGCTGTTCGCCGGGTTTTACGCGATCGTGCAGGCGATGAACGGCCGGTTCGATCAATCGGCCATCGCCATTTTTGTCGCGATGGTTCTTGACAGTCTGGATGGCCGTGTCGCGCGGCTGACCAAGACGCAAAGCGCGTTCGGAGCCGAATACGACAGCCTGTCCGACATGGTGTCCTTCGGCGCGGCACCGGCCCTGATCGTGTACGAATGGTCGCTGCGCGGCATGGGGAAACTGGGCTGGATCGCGGCCTTCGTCTATGTGGCCGGAGCGGCTCTGCGCCTCGCGCGCTTCAATACGATGCTCGAGGTCGCCGACAAGCGCTACTTCCAGGGCCTGCCCAGCCCCGCGGCGGCGGCGCTGGTCGCCGGCTTTGTCTGGATCGCCGACGACAACGCGATCGATCCGGAAAGCATCCGCTGGGTCGCCTGGGCCGTTACCGTCTTCGCCGGACTGACGATGGTCAGCAATCTCAAGTACTACAGCTTCAAGACGATCAACCTCCGGCGCAGCGTGCCGTTTCTGGCGATATTTTCGATCGTCCTGTTTTTCGTGCTGGTCAGCTATCAACCGGCGATCGTCCTGTTCGCCGGATTCGTCATCTATGCGCTGGCCGGCTACTTCTGGTCGGGCTGGCTGGCGCTGAAGCGCCGCCGCGGCTGACCGACGCCGGTCCGGCTTCGGGTGCCTCCCGAAAGAACCCCGGCGTCAGCCGTTGCGCAGTGCCGCAAATCCGGCTATAGTCATTTCATGAGCAGCCCGGCCCGTGCCCTCGCACTCGTTGCCCCGATCGCCATTCTCGGCGGTCTGCTGCTGCTGCGCCCCGCGCGCAGATAAAACTTTCCCCCCTTTTTAGAGCAGTTCCCGCGCCACCCGAAACCGGGTGACTGTTGTACGTCAGACGCATTCGCGACGAGGACCGTCATGGAAGCTGATCCGTCGAAAAAGTACCGCCCGTTCCCTCCGATCGACCTCCCCGATCGGCGCTGGCCGTCGCAAACGATCACCCGGCCGCCGATCTGGCTGTCGACCGACTTGCGCGACGGCAACCAGGCGCTGATCGAGCCGATGGACGCCGAGCGGAAGCTCCGCATGTTCCGGCAGCTGGTGCGGATCGGATTCAAGGAAATCGAAGTCGGATTTCCTTCGGCGTCGCAGACCGATTTCGACTTCGTGCGCCGGCTGATCGAGGGCAATCTGATTCCCGACGACGTGACGATCCAGGTGCTCACGCAGTCGCGCGACGAGCTGATCCGGCGGACGTTCGACTCGGTGCGCGGCGCGAAGCGCGTGATCATGCACCTGTACAACCCGACGGCGCCGCTGTTCCGGCGCGTCGTCTACGGCAAGGACAAGCCCGGGATCGTCGAAATCGCCGTCAACGGCACTGAGCTTTGTCGCCAGTGCGCGGCCGAGCAGCCCGAGACCGACTGGCGCTACGAATATTCGCCCGAAACGTTCACGATGACCGAGCTCGACTTCGCCAAGGAGATCTGCGAAGCGGTGATGGACGTGTGGGAGCCCACGCCGGCGAAGCCGATCATCCTCAACCTGCCGGCTACGGTCGAGGTCTCGACGCCGAACGTCTACGCCGATCAGATCGAGTGGATGCATAGAAATCTGGCGCGGCGCGACAGCGTGCTCCTCAGCCTGCATCCGCACAACGACCGCGGCACCGGCGTCGCTGCGGCCGAGCTGGCGGTCATGGCCGGCGCCGACCGCATCGAAGGCTGCCTGTTCGGCAACGGCGAGCGCACCGGCAACGTCTGCCTGGTCACGCTGGCGATGAACCTCTACTCGCAAGGCATCGATCCGGGGCTCGATTTTTCCGACATGGGTGTGATCATCCGCACCGCCGAGTACTGCACCGACCTGCCCGTTCATCCGCGCCATCCCTATGCGGGCGAACTGGTCTTCACCGCGTTTTCCGGCTCGCACCAGGACGCGATCAAAAAAGGGCTGGCCGCGCAGACCGAGGCCGAAGCGGCCGGCAGGAAGCTCTGGGAAGTTCCGTATCTTCCGATCGACCCCGCCGACGTCGGCCGCACGTACGAGGCCGTCATCCGGGTCAACAGCCAGTCGGGCAAGGGCGGCATCGCGTACCTGCTCGAGCGCGACTACGGGCTGGCGCTGCCGCGCCTGCTGCAGATCGAATTCAGCCAGGTCATCCAGCAGATCACCGACTCGACCGGCAAGGAGCTCTGCGCCTCTGAAATTCACGCCGCGTTCGAGCGCGAATACCTGCGGGCGGCGGCCCCGATCGCGTATGTCGATCACCGCGCCCAGCATAGCGCCGCCGACGGCGCGATCGAGCATCTGACGGCGCGGCTCAAGATCGACGGCGTCGAGGCGGTCCTTTCCGGCGATGGCAACGGGCCGGTCGACGCGTTCATCCATGCGCTGCGCACCGCGACCGGACTTGACGTGCATGTGCTCAACTACCACGAGCACGGCGTCGGCAGTGGCGAGGATGCGACTGCCGTCGCCTACGTGCAGCTGCGCGTCGGCGCCGACCGCACCTGCTATGGCGTCGGACTCGATCCGAACATCGTCACCGCGACGCTGCGTGCGGTCATCAGCGCGACCAATCGCGCCGTCGAGCGCGGATGGGCAAGCTTGCCGCGGGCGAGGCACGTGGCGAATGCCTGACGCCGGCCGGCGCTTGCCGCGAGACCTCTGCGCAGCCGGCGCGCGGTAGCGCCCAATGCAGGCGCCGAACGCACCATCTGCTGCTGACGGGGAGCAGGCGCTGCTCCCTTCGTCGATCCGCGTCGGCGGCATCGACCTTCCCGTCTGGCCGCCGGATCAGGCGGTCGAGCCGCTGTCGGCACCGATGATGGCGGTGGCGCAATTCGGCGACGTCGACGCATTGCACCCGGCGCTCATCGATGCGGTGCTTGCCGCAGAGCGCGACCCGCGATGGCGCGCAGTGCTGGTCGTGCAACCCTCCGGCTCGCCTGCCCCTTCGGTCTTGCGCGGCGGATGCGGCACCAAGGTGCGCAAGATTTCCGACTGGAACGTCGCTCCGGCCTCGCTCGTGCACGCGCGAGCGCTGATGCTGGCGCACCGGACGCTGTCGCGGCGACCTGTGTACGCAGACGACAGCTGGGCCAGCGTGTATCGCGCCGGCGACTATTGCATGCCGCACAGCCACCTGCGTTCGAGCGCGAGCATCGTCTACATGCTCGATCCCGGGGACGACGATCCGGACGAACCGTTTGCCGGCAGGCTGTGTTTTTCCGATGCACGCATCCCCGTCTGCTGCCCGCACGAGCCGGGTCGAGTGACCCAGCTTCTGATCCCGACGATGACGGCGGGTACGATGATCATCTTCGCCAGCGACTATGTGCACAGCGTCAATCCGTACCGTGGCACCCGGCGGCCGCGAATCACGCTGTCGTGGAACATCACGATCGAGCGGCTGCCCGGCCGACCAGGGGAGGGCTGGGGCAAATAGCGGGGATCGACCGGCACACCTGAGTATGCGCGCGCTCTGGTATGATTTCCGCACTGCAGCATCGTCCGCCGGTGGCTGACCGGACACCGGCCGGGCCGGCGCGCGCCACCAATGAGGGATCGGGATGAGCGTTGGCCAGTACGGACCGGGCATAGTGGTCTCCGGCCACGTCACGCCCGCCTATGCCGAGGTCCTGACGCCGGAGGCGCTGGCCTTTACCGCCCGCCTGCAACGGGCTTTCGGCGGTCGCCGCGAGGAGTTGCTCGCGCATCGCGCCGATCGACAGGCGCAACTCGACGCCGGCCGTCTACCCGATTTTCTGCCCGAGACTCGCGCGGTCCGCGACGCGATCTGGACATGCGCGCCGGTGCCAGCGGACATCGAGGACCGCCGCGTCGAGATCACGGGTCCGGTCGACCGCAAGATGGTGATCAACGCGCTCAACTCCGGCGCGAACGTCTTCATGGCGGACTTCGAGGACGCCAACACGCCGACCTGGGACAACAACATCCAGGGCCAGATCAACCTGCGCGATGCCGTGCGGCGCCGGATCGAATTCACAAGCCCCGAGGGAAAGGCCTACCGCCTCGACGAAAAGACTGCCACGCTGTTCGTGCGGCCGCGCGGCTGGCATCTGCCGGAAAAGCACGTCTCGATCGACGGCGCCCCGATTTCCGGCGCGATCTTCGACTTCGCGCTGTATTTTTTCCACAACGCCAAAGAGCTGATCGCCCGCGGCACCGGACCGTATTTCTACCTGCCCAAGCTCGAGAGCCATCTAGAAGCGCGGCTGTGGAACGACATTTTCGTGATGGCGCAGGACGAGCTTGGCGTGCCGCGCGCGACGATCAAGGCGACGGTGCTGATCGAGACGATCCTCGCGGCGTTCGAGATGGACGAGATCCTGTACGAGCTGCGCGAGCACTCGGCCGGCCTCAACTGCGGGCGCTGGGACTACATCTTTTCGTGCATCAAGAAGTTTCGCAACAATCGGGACTTCTGCCTCGCCGATCGCGCGCTGGTGACGATGACGACGCACTTCATGCGCTCGTATGCAGAGCTTTGCATCAAGACGTGCCACCGCCGCAATATTCATGCGATGGGCGGCATGGCGGCGCAGATTCCGGTGAAGAACGACGAGAAGGCCAACGCCGAGGCATTCGCGCGCGTGAAGGTGGACAAGGAGCGCGAGGCGACCTACGGGCACGACGGCACCTGGGTCGCGCATCCGGGCATGGTGCAGCTGGCCAGAGAAGCGTTCGACCGGCTGATGCCGACACCCAACCAGATCGCGCTGAAAAAACGCGACGATGTGAAGGTCAGCGCCGCGGACCTGCTGCGCTTCGAGCCCGAAGTGCCGATCACCGAAGCTGGGCTCAGGCTCAACATCAACGTCGCCATCCAGTACATCGGCGCGTGGCTCGCTGGCCAGGGCGCGGTGCCGATCTACAACCTGATGGAAGACGCGGCGACGGCGGAGATCTCACGCTCGCAGGTATGGCAATGGATTCGTTCCTCGAAGGGCAAGCTCGACGACGGACGAACGATCAGCAAGGCGATGGTCGCCGCGATGATCCCCGAGGAAATGACCAAAATCCGGCAGTTGCTCGGCAGCGCTTTTGGCGAAGGCCGCTATGAAGAGGCGAGCGCGATTTTCGCCGACCTGGTGAACAACGATAACTTCGTCGAATTCCTGACGCTGCCGGCGTACAAAATTATCGACTAGGGCAGTTGCGCCACAGGAGCGCGTGGATCGACCTCGAGCACCCGCGCGATCGCGCCCGGGTCGACACGCAGGACGAAATCCATCACCGACTCGGCGCTGACAACGTCGATCTTCCCGGCGATGCGGCGGTCGATCGGCTGATCGTCGAAGGCGACATTGACGCGGAAGAGCTGCGCGCCAAGTCGCTCCATTGCCGGCACATGCAGCGTGCTCGGTCGAAAGCCGCTGGCACGCAGCCATGCCTGCGCTTCGCTGCGGTTGCCGACCGGCCGCTCGGCCAGTGCGTCGGCCAAGGTCTCCAGCAGCCATTGATTCGAGTTCTGGTAACGGGTCGCGAACGGATAGGCGACGAGGTTGTAGTGCGGTTCGTGGAACCGGCCGCCGCGTCCGGCGGCGAGGACGGCGGCGATCCTGCGCTGAACTTCGGGCGACGGGATGACGACCTTTGCCTGGTAGGCGAACATGTCGTCGAGGAAGAAATTGGCCAGCCCGTCGTCGTACAGCGCCGAAGTCGCCGTGCCGCACTGGTTGAGCGCCTCGACCATCGTCCAGTCGCCGCGCGGGTGCCCTCGCCAGGCGAATGCGACGTGCGAATAACGCAGGCCATATCGCGAAAGATCGCGCCCGACGCGCGCGACCAGCGCGACCTGGGCGCGCTCGCGGTCGAGCGCGTTGCGCACGTCGAGAGCGAGCGTCATGCCGGCGCGCACGTCGGCAGCGGCGAGCGGCTTCTCGACGCACGCCTGTCCCGCCGCGGCGACGGATGCCAGGCAGGCGAGTGCGATGGCGACGATCAGGCGGCGCACGTCAGCGGCTCCAGCTTTGCGTCGATCGGGCCTGGTAAAGCAGTCCCTGCCCGACGTCGTTGGGTATGAAGGCGACCAGTCTTCCTGCGGCGAGCAACGCACTGCCGGTGGCTTCGGCCACGACCATGACGCTCTCGCCGATCGCGAGCATCGCGCCCCCCACGGCAGCGCCGGCGACGCGAACCGAAACTTCCGATCCCGTTGCCATATCCCGCAGCACGATGACGCTCGCGTCGGCGAGTGGCCGCACCGCCGCGACCGTCAGCTCGCTGCCGGCGCGAAGCACGCCGACGCTGCCTTCGACGATCAATCCGGACGCCGCAAGCGAGGCTTGCGACGCTGCGGCCGAGGCCGCGAAGCTGTCTTGGGCGCGCGCCGTGCCAGCGACGAACGGCACGAGCACGGTGGCTCCAAGGGTCAAGGCTGCAATGGCACGTCTGATACGCATGGCAAAGCTCCGGTGGTTGCGAAAGCGGCGGGGTGTCCGTTGCCGCGATGGCGATTCTGCCGGTCTGGTCTCATTAAGCAACACCTAACTGATGACGTATCGTATTCTGCTACCATGGGCGACGAAATCCGCTACGGAGGCCGCGATGACCGACGCACAGCAGCTGATCGAGACGCTCAAGAAACTGCTGAAGGCGCAAGACCTGACCTATGCCGCGGTCGCCAGCCGCGTCGGGCTGTCGGAAGCGAGCGTCAAGCGCCTGTTTTCGGCGCGCACCTTCACGCTCAAGCGCCTGGAGACCTTCTGCCGCCTGCTCGACATCGATTTTTTCGAGCTCGCCAGGCTGGCGCGCAGCAGTGCGGACGAGGTTCGCGAGATGACCGCCAGGCAGGAAACCGCGCTGGCCAGGGACGCGAAGCTGCTCGGCGTGTTCTACCTGTTGCTGAGCGACTGGAAGGCCGCCGACATCGTCGCGCGCTACGAGTTGTCGCGGCCCGAGCTGACACGGCTGCTGGTGCGCCTCGACCGGCTGGGCTTGATCGACCTGCTGCCGCAGGATCGGGTCCGGCTCAAGGTGCCGAACCTCCTTCGCCTGCATCCTGGCGGGCCGATCCACGCCGTCCACGGACGGCGCGTCGTCGGCGAATTCATAGCAGCCAAGTTCGCGCGCGTCGGCAGCCTGTTCCGGTTCGAGTATCGCGAGCTTTCCAAGGCGTCGTTCGAGCTGCTGCAACGCAAGCTCGAGCGGCTTGCGACCGAGTTCCTCGAGCTTGCCGACCTCGACAGCACTCTGCCCTCGGAGCGCCGCGCGACGACCGGCATGCTGCTGGCGATGCGGCCGTGGTCGCTGTCGATCGTGACCGGCCTCAAGGAGCGCGCCTGAGGCGCGCTGGCGCCGGACGACGTTCAGTCGATCCGGCAGGCGATGTCGAATGCGAGCCGGGGCGCGCGCGGGCGGAGCTTCGCCGGGTCGCCGTAGCCGAGATTGCATAGAAAATTCGACATGATCGTCCCGCCCGGAAAGAATTCGGCGTCTACCTTTGCGTTGTCGAACCCCGACATCGGTCCGCAATCCAGCCCGAGCGCGCGCGCCGCGACGATCAGATAGGCTCCCTGCAGCGAGCCGTTGCGAAACGCGGTACTGCGGATCAGCTCGGGCTTGCCGACGAATCCGCTGCGCAGATCGCGCTGCGGCGCGAGCAGCGGCAACTTTTCGTAGAATTCGAGATCGTACCCAATGATCGCCGTCGCTGGGGCCGCCATCGTTTGTTGCACATTGCCCGCATCCAGCGCCGGTTCGAGGCGCGCCTTGGCTTCAGGTGTCTTGACGAAAACGATGCGTGCCGGACAGGTATTCGAAGAGGTCGGACCCCATTTCATCAACTCGTAGACTGCGCGCAGGGTTTCGTCGCTGACCGCCTGATCGCGCCACGCGCGGTAGGTCCTGGCGCTGCGGAACAACTGGTCGAGTGCGGCGTCATCCAGCGTCATTGCATACCTCGTTGTCGTAGTTTGGACGTCGTGCGACGCTGTCGCCCGGCCAGTGTGCGGGATCGCCTACCCGAGGCAAGCCGATTGACAAGGATTATCGAAAACATTGATTCAATCAATTGGACGTATGACGGTCGCGCGCGTAGATTTGCGCGGTCGCGGTCGAGTACCGCGTTTCGCTGCTTTGCCGGCATATCCACATAGGAGAATGCAATGCATCTCAAGGGCACCAAGACACACGACAACCTGAAGGCCGCCTTTGCCGGCGAGTCGCAGGCAAACCGGCGCTATTTGTATTTCGCCAGCAAGGCCGACGTCGAAGGGCAGAACGACGTCGCCGCGGTATTTCGCTCGACGGCCGAAGGCGAGACCGGCCATGCGCATGGTCACCTCGATTACCTGGCCGGCGTCGGCGACCCGGCGACCGACCTGCCGATCGGGTCGAGCCGTCTGAATCTCAAGGCGGCGATCGCCGGCGAGACGCACGAATACACCGACATGTATCCGGGCATGGCCAAGGCGGCGCGCACCGAGGGCTTCGAGGAGATCGCCGATTGGTTCGAGACGCTTGCGAAGGCGGAGCGGTCGCACGCCAATCGTTTTCAGAAGGCGCTGGACGCGCTCGCCGACTAGCTTTGTTCGCATTCGAGCGTCGCCCATTGGACGACGCTCAATGCTGGTCATTGCGTCACGGCGCATTTGCCCTGTCGGCTCGTCTGGATTCGCGGCGCCGCGACGCAATAACTCTTCGTGTTGCGACGGCATGTAGGGTTATTGCTGGATCGAGCGCTCCAGCAATCTGTGTCCGGTGGATTTGAAAGCTAGCGATGACCCAGCGCGAAGGCAGCCTCGAAGCTCCGATCCGGCATCCGATCGACTGGAAGAATCCCGAGTACTACGACCGGGCTTCGGCCGACAAGGAGCTCGAGCGGGTCTTCAACATCTGCCACGGCTGCCGCCGCTGCGTCAGCCTGTGCAACGCGTTTCCCACGCTGTTCGACCTGATCGACGAGAGCAAGACCGGCGAAATCGATGGCGTCGACAAGGCCGATTTCGGCAAGGTCGTCGATCAGTGCTATCTGTGCGACCTGTGCTACATGACCAAGTGTCCGTATGTTCCGCCGCATCCGTGGAACGTCGATTTTCCGCATCTGATGCTGCGCGCCAAGGCCCAGAAGTTCGAGCGCGGCGAGACCAGTTTTCGTGACCGGCTGCTCACCGGGACCGACCGTCTCGGCAAGCTCGCGACCATACCGGTAGTCGTCCAGGCGGTTAACAAGGCGAACCGCACGCCGGTGGCGCGCAAGGCGATGGACCGGATGCTGGGTGTGCACCGGGATCGCAAGCTGCCGCCGTTTGCGACGCGGCGCTTCGACCGCCTGGCGCCGGATTCGAAAGACTGGCCGATCAGGAACGGCGAGCGCACGCCGGGCAAGGTCGCGCTCTTTTCGACCTGCTACATCAACTACAACGAGCCCGGCATCGGGCTCGATCTGATCGCGATACTCGAGCACAACGAGATTCCGTACACGATCGTCGAAAAGGAAGTCTGCTGTGGCATGCCCAAGCTGGAGCTCGGGGACTTCGGCGCGGTCGAGAAGTTGAAGGCGATCAACATACCGCGGCTCGCGGCTTACGCGCGCGACGGCTACGCGATTCTGACCGCGGTGCCATCGTGCACGCTGATGTTCAAGAGCGAGCTGCCGTTGCTTTTCGCGGACGACGCCGACGCCGAAGCGGTTTCCGGCGCGATGTTCGACCCGTTCGGGTACCTGGTGCTGCGCGACAGGGACGGGATGCTGAAAAAGGAGTTCAAGACCGGACTGGGCAAGGTCAGCTACCACATTCCCTGCCACTCGCGCGTGCAGAACGTCGGCCAGAAGACGCGCGAAGTGCTGGAATGGGTGCCGCAGACGACGGTGACGACCGTCGAGCGCTGCAGTGGTCACGACGGAACCTGGGGCGTCAAGACCGAGTTCTATGCGACGTCGATGAAGATCGGCACACCGGTCTTCCGGCAGATGGGGGAGGGCGACCCCGATTACATCAGCTCCGATTGTCCGATCGCGGGCCGGGCGATACTCGAGGGCATCGAGCGGGCGCAGCGGACGGCGCGCGCGCAGAAGCTGCATCCGCTGACCCTGATGCGAATCGCCTACGGCCTGCCGGGAACGATCGAGGACACACGATGAAAAAGATCGAAACGGAGCGCAAGCCGCGCATCACCCGCGAAAGCCTGCTTACATTGGAAGCTTACGCCAAGACGCGAAACGACTACCGGGCCAAGGTCATCGCCCACAAGAAGGACCGCATCGTGCACCTGGGCGAGCACCTGACCTTGCTGTTCGAGGACGAGCTGACCATACGCTACCAGATCCAGGAAATGCTTCGCATCGAAAAGACGTTCGACGAAGCCGGCATTCAGGACGAGCTCGACGCGTACAACCCGCTGGTTCCGGACGGCCACAACTGGAAGGCGACGCTGCTGGTCGAGTACGAGGACGTCGATGAGCGCAAGGCGGCGCTCGCCAGGCTTAAGGGCATCGAGGACAGGGTCTGGGTGCAGGTCGAGGGCGCCGCGCGTGTTTACGCCATCGCCGACGAAGATCTGGAACGCGAGAACGAAACCAAGACCTCATCGGTCCATTTCGTGCGCTTCGAGCTGACGCCGGAAATGGTCGCCGCGGTCAAATACGGCGTCGGCGTCTCGATCGGCGTCGACCACCCGGCGTATACGTTTACGCTGCCGGCGATTTCCGACGCGACGCGCCGCTCGCTGGTTGCCGACCTCGCCTAGCCCGCGCGCCGCCGGCCGCTCCGGCTCGTTACGATCGGTCTCCGGTGGTGTCTTCAGCAGGCAGTCCGGCGCCAGGCGATCCGCCGATACGCAACTCCCAGGCGTCGCGCATCAGGCTGCGCACGGCGAACGCTTCGATCCGGCCGCGATGCTCGCGGCTGACCGAGCGTGGCAGCGCGAAACCGCACTTTTCGAGGACACGTCCAGACGCCGGATTGCGCTCGAGGTAAGAGGCGGCGAGCGCCTCGCAGTCCAGATAACCGAAGGCCAGCGCGGTGATCGCCATGGTGGCGGCGGTCGCATAGCCGTGGCCCCAGTACGGCCGGCCGATCCAGTAGCCGAGGTTGTCGTGAAGGTCGGCCAGCGGCCGGAGCCCGATGGCGCCAATCAGCGTCGCGCCGTCGGCGCTGGCAATCGCGTACGTGTACTGCGCGCCGCGCTCGCGGTCGGCGTCATGGCTTGCGATCCATGCCGCGGCGGCGCCGGGAGGGTACGGATGCGGGATCGACGCCGTCGGCTCCGCGACTTCGGCGTCTGCGACGAGGGTCTGCACGCGCGACGCATCGGCAGGCGTGAAGAGTCGCAGCAGGACGGGATGCGAAGTGACGCGTTCCGGCAGCACGCGGGCCTGTATCAGTCGCGGAAATTGCCGAACTGCAGCGGAAAATCGGTGATCGACTTCTTGACCGCCGCGATCGCGCTCTGCAATTCGTCACGCTTGGCTCCGGAGACGCGCACGGCGTCGCCCTGGATGCTCGCCTGGACCTTCAGCTTGCTGTCCTTCAGCATCTTGACGATTTTTTTGGATAGCTCCTGCTCGACGCCGACGCGGATCGTCACCACCTGCTTGACCTTGTCGCCACTCATTTTTTCGGTGTTGCCGAATTTCAGCGACCGCACGTCGACCTGGCGCTTGGTAAGCTTGCCGAGCAGCACGTCGGTCACCTGCTTGAGCTTGAAATCGTCGTCGGCGAACAGCGTCAGCTCCTTCTCCTTGTGCTCGACGCGCGCATCCGAGCCCTTGAAGTCGAAGCGCGTCGAAATCTCCTTGTTGGCCTGGTCGACGGCATTCCGGACCTCGACCTGATTGACTTCGGAAACGATGTCGAACGACGGCATGGCTTACCTCCTGCGGGCGAGCTTCGCCTCGATGCGCAGTCGCAAGGCGTTGAGCTTGATAAATCCGGCGGCGTCCTTCTGGTCGTAGGCGCCGCGGTCGTCCTCGAACGTAGCGATCGTCGTGTCGAACAGCGAGTCGGTCGCCGACTCGCGGCCGACGACGTCGACGTTGCCCTTGTACAGCTTGACACGCACCTTGCCGTTTACCGTCCCCTGCGAGACGTCGATCATCGTCTGCAGCATCTTCCGCTCGGGCGACCACCAGTAGCCGTTGTAGATGAGGCTCGCGTAGCGCGGCATCAGGTCGTCCTTCAGATGCGCGACTTCGCGGTCGAGGCAGATCGATTCGATCGCGCGATGGGCGCGCAGCATGATCGTGCCGCCTGGCGTTTCGTAGCAGCCGCGCGACTTCATGCCGACATAACGGTTCTCGACCAGATCCAGCCTGCCTACTCCGTGTCCGCCTCCGATGCGATTGAGCTCGGTCAGCACTTTCGCCGCCGTCATCCTGGTCCCGTCGATCGCGACGATGTCGCCGCGCTCGTATTCGAGCTCAAGATATTGCGGCGCGTCGGGCGCCTTTTCCGGCGAGACCGTCCAGCGCCACATGTCTTCTTCCGCCTCGCGAGACGGGTCCTCGAGCGCGCGTCCTTCGTAGCTGATATGCAGCAAGTTGGCGTCCATCGAGTACGGGCTGCCTCCGGCCTTGTGCCTCATCTCGATCGGAATGCCATGGCCTTCCGCATACGCAAGCAGCTTTTCGCGTGAGGTCAAGTCCCACTCGCGCCACGGAGCGATGACGCGTATATCCGGCTCCAGCGCGTAGTAGCCAAGCTCGAAGCGGACCTGGTCGTTGCCCTTGCCCGTGGCGCCGTGCGATACCGCGTCGGCGCCGGTTTCACGCGCGATGTCGATCTGGCGCTTGGCGATCAGCGGACGCGCGATCGACGTCCCGAGCAGGTATTCGCCCTCGTAAATCGCGTTGGCCCGGAACATCGGAAAGACGAAGTCGCGCACGAACTCCTCGCGCAGGTCGTCGACGTAGATTTGCTTGACGCCGGCGGCTGCCGCCTTGGCGCGCGCCGGCGCGAGCTCCTCGCCCTGGCCAATGTCGGCAGTGAAGGTGACGACTTCGCAGCCGTAGGTGTCCTGCAGCCACCTGAGGATCACCGAGGTGTCGAGGCCGCCCGAATAGGCGAGCACCACTTTCTTGACGTCATGCATCTGTCGCGGCCTCGAATAGCAAACGCAGGTTGAAAAACCGGGCTCGGGGGCTAGTCGATCCTGGCGCCGGTCTTGGCGATCACCGGAGCCCATTTGTCCGAATCGCTCCTGATCAGCCGGGCGAAGTCCGCGGGTGTTCCGCCGATCAGCTCGAAGCCCTGCGCGTTCAGCTTCGACTTGACCTCGGGATCCTTGAGGATAGCGTTCATCTCCGCGTTCAGGCGCTGCACGATCGGCGCCGGAGTGGCGGCCGCGACCAGGACGCCGTTCCAGGCCAGCGCTTCGAAGCCGGGATAGCCGGCTTCGGCGATGGTCGGAATCTCGGGACTCAGCGCAAAGCGCTTGGCCGTCGTCACCGCGAGCGCGCGCAACTTGCCTGCCTGGATCTGCGCCTGCAGCGGCGGCATGACGGCGAACATCATCTGCGTCTCGCCCTGGATCGTCGCCGTGACGGCGGGCGGAGACCCGTTGAACGGCACGTGGACGACGTCGATGCCTGCTTCGGACTTCAGCAGCTCCATCGTCAGGTGCGACGAGCTGCCGTTGCCGACCGACGCGTAATTGAGCTTGCCCGGGTTGGCCTTGGCGTAGGCGACCAGTTCCTTGACCGAGTGGACGGGCAGCGCTGCGTTGATCACCAGCACATTGGGCTGGCTCGAGGTGATGATGACCGGAGCCAGGTCCTTTTGCGGATCGTACGGCAGCCGCGAATACAGGTGCGGCCCGAACGACAGCGGGCCGTTGAACGAGATCACCATTGTGTAACCGTCGGGGGCCGACTTGGCGACCAGATCGGTGGCCAGCGTGCCGCCGGCTCCGGGCCGGTCGTCGACGACGATCGGTTGTCCGAGCCGATCCTTGAGCTTGTCGCCGATGATCCGCGCCAGCACGTCGAGCGAGCTCCCTGCCGGCGCGGGAACGATGAACTTGATCGGCTTGTCGGGCCACGCTTGTGCGCCGGCGCAGGCAGCGGCAAGCGTCGCGCTGGCGAAGATCGCGGCGGACAGCAAACGCGGAAACGACATCATGCTTGCTCCTTGATGGGGCGCGCGACCCGGTTCGGGCCGGTCACGACGGATCCGGGGCGTCGATGCGCCCGCAGACCAGATACTCCAGCAGCGCTTTTTGCGCGTGCAGCCGATTCTCCGCTTCGTCCCAGACGACGCTTTGCGGCCCGTCGAGCACTTCCGCCGCGACTTCTTCGCCGCGATGCGCGGGCAGGCAATGCATGAACAGCACATCGGGTTGCGCGCGCGCCATCATCGCCGCGTCGACCTGCCACCGCGCGAACGCCTGACGCCGCTTGTCGTTCTCGGCCTCGAAGCCCATGCTGGTCCAGACGTCGGTTGTCACCAGGTGCGCGCCGGCGCATGCCTCGAGCGGGTCCGAGAACGACTGGTAGTGGCGATTGCCGCGGGCGTCGGGCCCGTCAGGATCGACTTCATAGCCGGGAGGCGTCGAGACCCGGACGGCGAAGTCGAACACGGCCGCCGCCTGCAGCCAGGTATTGCAGACGTTGTTGGAATCGCCGATCCAGGCAACGGTCTTGCCCTGGATCGAGCCGCGGTGCTCGATGAACGTGTAGATGTCGGCGAGGATCTGGCAGGGGTGATATTCGTTGGTCAGCCCGTTGATCACCGGCACCCGCGAATGCGCGGCGAAACGCTCGATGATCGGCTGTTCGAACGTGCGGATCATCACGACGTCGACCATGCGCGAAATGATGCGCGCGACATCCTCGATCGGCTCGCCGCGGGACAGCTGCGTGTCGCTGCGGTTCAGGTTGATCGCGATCCCCCCGAGCTGGTTCATCCCGGCCTCGAACGATACGCGCGTGCGGGTCGACGCCTTTTCGAACACCATCGCCAGCGTTCTGTCCCGCAGTGGCTGGTAGATTTCGTAGCGCTTGAAGCGATCCTTGATCCACCGCGTGCGGGCGAACAGGTAATCGAGCTCGTCGCGGCTGAAATCCTTGAGCTGCAGGAAATGCTTCGGAACCATGCGGTCTGGAGCGACACCGGCACCGACTCGAGGTCGGGCTTCCGGGGTCGAAGTGCCATTAAAACAAGATTTTAGCACAAGGCCGTTCGTTTCCCCGGGGCAAAAAAAGAGCGCCTGGCCGGCGCTCTGATCCACGCGTATGCGACTGCTAGGGCAGCGCCTTGATCGCCTGGGCGAGGCGCGCCTTGCTGCGCGACGCCGTGTTCTTGTGCACGACCTTCTTGTCCGCGATGCGATCGATCACCGATTGCTGGGCCTGCAATTCCTTGGTCGCCGCGGCCTTGTCGCCGGCGCCGATCGCTTTCCTGACTTTCTTGATCGCAGTGCGCAGCGACGACTTGAGGCTCGCGTTGCGTTGCCGCGTTGCCTCGGCTTGCCGGGCGCGCTTGCGCGCTTGGGCGGTATTGGCCATGGGGACGAAATCCTTGGTTGCTTTGTTGGGGCTTGGTTGGGTCTTAGTTGCGTTGCACGGGCGGCCTTCAGCGCTCGCTGGAGCCGTCGAAAAAGACCGGGCATAATAGCGATTTTCCGCGATTCGCGCAAGCCGAATCGCGCTCTCGTGCAGACCCATAGCCACCGGACCCGAGGGTCAAAGCGCTCGCAGACCGCCCGCAGGCATGGGTCGGGCCATCTCTCTAGCAACGGCTTTTGCCAAAAATGACTTCGTGTCCGCGCACTCTGTTCGCAGATCGCCGCCCTTGCTGACGCTTACCCGGCGAGCGCCGGCCGCGCTCGCATGAATCTGCTGAGGACGCTCTCCGCCGTCAGCGCGCTGACCTTGCTCTCGCGCATCACCGGGCTGATGCGGGAGAGCATCAAGGCGGTCGGTTTCGGCGCCGGATTGCAGATGGATGCGTTCGAGGCGGCATTTCGCTTGCCGAACATCCTGCGCCGCATGTTCGCCGAAGGCGCGTTCTCGCAGGCATTCGTGCCGATCCTCGCCGAGTACAAGCGCTCCCGCGGCGAGGACGCGACCCGCGACCTGGTCGGAAAAGTCGGATCGCTGCTCGCCGTCACGCTGCTTGCGATATCGGTGTTCGGGATCGTCGCCGCGCCCTGGCTGGTCTACGCGCTGGCCGGCAGCTTTGTGCGCACGCCGGGCAAGGTCGAGCTGACGACGGTGCTGATACGGATCATGTTTCCGTACGTGCTGTTCGTATCACTGGTATCGCTGGCCGGCGGCGTGATGAATGTCTATCGCCAGTTCGCGATTCCCGCGTTCACGCCGGTGCTGCTCAATCTCTCGATCATCGCGGCCGCCGTTTTTGTCGCGCCGCACGTCGACCCGCCGATCCTCGCGCTGGCCATCGGCGTGTTTTTCGGCGGCGTTGCGCAGCTGTTCTTTCAGCTGCGCCCATTGGCCAAGCTGGGAATGCTGCCCCGCTTCAGGCTCGACTGGCGCGACGAGGGAGTGCGGCGCGTTCTGCGCGCGATGGGACCGGCGGTGCTCGGCGTTTCGGCGGCGCAGATTTCGACCTTGATCAACACGCAGCTCGCCGCGTACCTGGGCGACGGGCGGATTTCCTGGATCACCTACGCCGACCGCCTGATGGAATTCCCGAGCGCGCTGCTCGGCGTCGCGCTGGCGACGATCCTGCTGCCCAATCTTTCCAAGCACCACCACGATGCGAACGACGCGCAATACCGCGAGCTGCTCGACTGGGGTCTGCGGCTGACCTTCCTGCTCGCCTTGCCGGCGGCGCTCGCGCTGGCGCTGCTTTCGGTGCCGCTGATCTCGACGCTCTACCAGTACGGCCGCTTTACCGCCGTCGACGTCTGGCAGACGCGCGCCGCGCTGCTCGGATACAGCGTCGGCCTCCTCGGCCTGATCGCAGTCAAGATCCTTGCGCCGGGTTTTTATGCGCGGCACGACATGCGCACGCCGGTTCGAATCGCGTTCGTCACGCTGCTGGTGTCGCAAACCCTGGCGGTGATCCTGATGTTCCAGATCGGACATGCCGGCCTGACGCTGTCGATCTCGCTGGGTGCGTGTCTGAACGCGGCGCTGCTCTATCGGGCGATGCGGCGGCGCGACGTGTACCGGCCGTTGCCCGGCTGGGGCCGCTTCCTCTGGCGCGTCGCTGCCGCCCTCTGCGTGCTGGGTGCCCTACTGTGGTGGACCGCCGGGGACGACTCGTTCTGGCTTGCGGCGGGGCTGTGGGCGAAGGTCGGGCGCCTCGGCATGCTCATCGCCGCCGGCGCGGTCGCTTACTTCGGCAGCTTGTGGCTGGTCGGTTTCCGCCTCGCCGACTTCAACCGCAGGGAGGGCTAGCCTAGTTGCTGCCGCCGGTCTTGCGGTACGGGCATTTCGGCCGCGTGCATTCGGCGTACAGGTAGAGCGCGTGCTCGCTGATCTCGAATCCGCGCTCGCGGGCGATCTTGGTCTGCCGCTTCTCGATTTCCGCATCGAAGAATTCCTCGACGCGGCCGCACTGCAGGCAGACCAGGTGATCGTGGTGCCCGCCCTGGTTCAATTCGAACACCGCCTTGCCGCTTTCGAAGTGATGACGCACCAGCAGCCCGGCCTGCTCGAACTGCGTCAGGACGCGGTAGACAGTCGCGAGGCCAACGTCGAGGCCTTCGGCCAGCAGTTTCCGGTACACGTCCTCGGCGGTCAGATGACGCACCTGGCTCTGCTCGAACAGGTTGATGATCTTCAGGCGTGGCAGCGTCGCCTTGAGGCCGGCGTTCTTGAGGTCGTGCGGCGTGGACATGGAGGCGCTGGCCCGGGTCAGGCGGGGGGTGCGCTTATGATATAGTCTTCGATCGTTTTTTGGCAGTGAAAGACCTTCCCGCATGCGCGCCAAACTATTCGCCGCCGGCCTCGCGCTGCTGATGGCCGGCTGCACCTGGATTCCGAGCTTGGGCGTCTACAAGCTCGACATCAACCAGGGCAATTACGTCACGCAGGACCAGGTCGACAGGCTGAAAGTCGGGCAGACGCGACAGCAGGCGCGCCTGGCGCTCGGTACGCCGCTGGTAGCCGACGCGTTCCACGCCAACCGCTGGGACTATGTCTACGAGTTCACTCGGCAGGGACGCACGCTCGAGCACCGGCGCTTCACCGTTTACTTCGTCGACGACAAGGTCGCGCGCTGGGAGGGCGACGAGGTTCCGCCGCCTCCGGCCCAGGTCGCGCGCGCCGGCGGCGGCGATGCCGTGCTCGACAAATCGCTGACCAGCGCGCCCAAGACCAGCGAGGACAACTGGCTGTCGGCGCTGCTGCGGAAGCTCGGCTGGTGGAAGTAGCCGCCCGGCCGGTCCGCGTCGCAATCGCGGGCTGTGGCGGACGCATGGGCCAGACGCTGGTCGCGGCGATCCTCGGCCAGCGGGACATGAAGCTTGCCGCCGCGCTGGAGGTCGCCGGCAGCCCGTTGCTGGGCCACGATGCCGGCGGACCGCTCGGACAGGCCACCGGAGTGATGACCGGCTCCGACCTCGCCGCCGCGCTGCGCGAGGCCGACGTCCTGATCGACTTCACCCTGCCGGCGGCGACGGTTGCTCACGTCAACGCCTGCGCCGGCGCCGGCGTCGGCGCGGTGATCGGCACGACGGGCCTCGCCGATGCCGACAAAAAAGCGCTGGCCGAAGCCGGCCGCACGATCCCGCTGGTCTATGCGCCGAACATGAGCGTCGGCGTCAACGTGCTGCTCAAGCTGGTCGCGCTCGCCGCGCAGCGTCTGGGCGGCGACTACGACGTCGAGATCCTCGAAATGCACCACCGGCACAAGGTCGACGCACCATCCGGCACCGCGCTGCAGCTCGGTGAGGCCGCGGCCGCGGCGCTGGGCCGCGACCTCAAGACCGACGGCGTGTTCGCGCGCGACGGCGTGATCGGCGAGCGCAAGCCCGGTGCGATCGGGTTCGCCGCCTTGCGCGGCGGCGACGTCATCGGCGATCACACCGTGATATTCGCCGGCCCCGGCGAGCGGATCGAGCTCGCGCACAAGGCGTCGTCGCGCACGACCTTCGCGCACGGCGCGCTGCGCGCGGCCCGCTTTGTCGCGGCGCGGCGCGCCGCACACGAGCCAGGCCTGTACGACATGCGGGACGTCCTCGGTCTCGACTGAAGGCGCAATGCCCGCGACGCATCCGTTCGACCTGACCGGGCGACTCGCGCTCGTCACCGGCGGCGGCAGCGGGCTCGGGCTGGCGATCGCGCGCGGACTCGCCGCCGCCGGCGCGCGCATTGTCCTCAACGGCCGCAACCGCGCCAGGCTCGAAGCGGCAGCCGCTGCGCTCGGGCGCGACGCCGGCGGGAACGGCGGCATCGAGATCGCGCCATTCGACGTCGCCGACGCCGATGCGGTTGCCGCCGGCATCGCAGCGATCGAGCGCGACCATGGCGCGCTGGACATCGTCGTCAACAATGCCGCGACGAACAAGCGCGCGCCGCTGGACGAATTCACCCCCGACGACTGGCACCGGCTGCTGGCCGCGAATCTCGACGGTCCGTTCTACGTTGCCCGCAGCGTCATGACCGGCATGAAGTCGCGCCGGCGCGGCAAGATCATCAATATCTGCTCGCTGGCGAGCGAGATCGGCCGCCCCAACATCGTTCCCTATGCGACCAGCAAGGGCGGTCTGCAGATGCTGACCCGTGCGCTCGCGGTCGAGCTCGCGCCGTTCAACGTGCAGGTCAACGGCATCGCTCCGGGTTTTTTCAAGACGGACATGAATGCCGCGCTGATCGCCGACGCCAAGTTTTCCGCCTGGGTCGCGTCGCGCACGCCGGCCGGGCGCTGGGGCGAGCCGCCCGAAGTCGCCGGCGCCGCGGTCTTCCTCGCATCCGGCGCCGCAGACTACGTGACCGGACACGTGCTGTTCGTCGACGGCGGATTCAGCGTCGCGTATTAGGGAGACGTTTGAATCACTCGCGCTGCTAGGGTATAATTTGCAGCCTTCGGAGCGGGGAAGGCTAAAAGGCCTTTCCCGCTTCGCACGTCTGGACCCGTTTTCGAGAAACTGTGCCGTGAATTCCGCCTTCGTCCCTGCGATCCTGGCGCTTGCCGACGGCAGCCTGTTTCGCGGCCGCGCGATCGGCGCCACCGACTCCGCCAAGGGCAGCGTCGGCGAGGTGGTTTTCAACACGGCGATGACCGGGTACCAGGAAATCCTGACCGACCCGTCGTACGCCGGCCAGATCGTCACGCTGACTTATCCGCACGTCGGCAATACCGGCGTCAATCCGGAAGACGTCGAATCCCGGCGCGTTTTTGCCGCAGGACTGGTGATCCGCGACCTGCCGCGCCTGGTCAGCAACTGGCGCAGCACCCAGGACCTGTCGTCGTATTTGCGCGACGCGGGCGTCCTCGGCATCTGCGACATCGACACGCGCAAGCTCACGCGCATGCTGCGCGAAAAAGGCGCGCAGAACGGCTGCGTGATCGCGGCAGGCGGCGCGGCCCAGGGCGATGCGGCGGCCGAGGCGATCGCGCGCGCGCGCGCCGCACCCTCGATGTCGGGGCTCGATCTGGCCAGGGTCGTCAGCTGCGATGCCCCGTACGAGTGGAACGGCGGCAGCTGGGAACTCGGAACCGGCTACCGTACGCGCCACGCCGATCGCTTTCACGTCGTCGCCTACGATTACGGCATCAAACACAACATCCTGCGCCTGCTGGCCGATCGCGGTTGCCGGCTGACCGTCGTCCCCGCGCAAATGCCGGCGCGCGACGCGCTGGCGCTGCAGCCCGACGGCATCTTCCTGTCGAACGGACCCGGCGATCCCGAGCCGTGCACCTACGCGATCGAGGCGATACGCGAATTCCTCGCGGCGGGCATGCCGACGTTCGGCATCTGCCTCGGCCACCAGCTGCTCGGTCTCGCCTGCGGCGCGAAAACGGTCAAGATGAAGTTCGGCCACCACGGCGCCAATCACCCGGTGCTCGAGATCGATTCGGGCCGCGTATTGATCTCCAGCCAGAACCACGGATTCGCGGTCGACGAAGCGACGCTGCCCGCGAATGCCAAAGCGACGCACCGTTCGCTGTTCGACGGCTCGCTTCAGGGCATAAGGCTGAGCGACGCACCGGCGTTCAGTTTCCAGGGACATCCGGAAGCGAGTCCCGGCCCGCACGACGTGGCCGGCCTGTTCGACCAGTTCATCGAGCTCATGGAGGCGCGCGCGGCTGCCGCGGCGTAGAACGCATGATCCAGCACCGATTCCACCCCGCAGTTGTCGTCGCACTCGTCGCGCTCTCGGCCGGCGCGCTCACTACCGACGCATTCGCCGCCGGCACGAAATCGCACGCGACGCCGAAGGCGAAAGCCGAGCCGGCGAAGCCAGTCGGCGAGCCGATCGAATACGCCGCGCTCGAGACACGCGTCGGCGAGACGATCTCGGTCGACACGACGTTTCACACGACGCGCACCGGAAAGCTCATC